>JBARRQ010000129.1:0-4527 GCA_049644305.1 Gaiellaceae bacterium | reverse complement strand
CGCGGACCCCGAAGAAGACGTTGAGTACCGCGGTCAGCATCGGGTTCCCGATCCAGCGGTGGACCCAAGGCATTGCGCCTCGATGGATCTTCCCGCGAAAGCGGGAGCCCAGCACCATGTCGGCGCCCCGTTCGATTGCCTCGACGAAGCCGCGCAGGTCGGTCAATGGATAGGTGCCGTCGGCGTCGGCCATGACCACGATCTCGCCCTGCGCCTCGGCGAGGCCCCGCAGGTACGCGCTTCCATAGCCGCGGCGATCCTCGTGCACTACTCGAGCCCCGTGCTCCTCGGCGATCTCGGCGGAACGGTCGGTTGAACCGTTGTCAACCACGATGACCTCACCGTCGCCTCCAACTGACTCGATTCCCGACCAGGCATCGTCGACGACGCGGCCGACCGCGCGCTCTTCATTCAGGCACGGAAGCACAATCGAGATGCGGGCATTCGGACCGGCCGGGCCCATGGGCGGAAGCCGACTCTACCAGCCGATTTAGGCTTCCCGCCGTGCCCGCCTCGATCGTGATCGTGGCCTACAACTCCGGACCGGCGCTCGCGCGCTGCCTGCGATCGGTGCTGGACGAGGGAGGCGAGCACGAGCTGATCGTCGTCAACAACGGGGCCCGAGGACCGGAGATCGAGGAGGCGGCTTCGCTGCCGGCAGTGCGGGTGCTCGAGCCCGAGGAGAACCTCGGCTACGCCGGCGGCTCGTCCTTCGGAGCGGCGCACGCGAGCCACGAGACGCTGCTATTCCTGAACCCCGACACCACCGTCGCGCCGGGGGCGGTTTCCCAGCTGGAGCGCGCGCTCGACGATGAGTCCGTCGCGATTGCGATGGGGCGGCTCCGTCTCCTGGACCGGCCCGAGCTGCTGAACTCCGCGGGTTGCGTGATCCACATTTCCGGGCTCGCGTGGTCGGACGGCTACGGCGAGCCGGCAGACTCGATGGCGGAGCTGCGCGAGATCACCTACGCGAACGGCTCCGTGCTCGCCATCCGCAGAGAGCGCTTCCAGCAGCTCGGAGGCTTCACGCCTGAGCTCTTCCTCTACCACGAGGACCTCGAGCTCGGCTGGCGCGCCCGGATGCAGGGCTACCGTGTCGTGCTCGAGCCCGCCGCAAACGTCTTCCACGAGTACGACTACTCGCGGAATGTTCACAAGAACTACTTCATGGAGCGGAACCGGCTGATCTTCGTGGCGACGGCCTATTCCGTGCGGTTGCTGGTCCTGCTCGCGCCGGTACTCACTGTCGCCGAGCTTGGGCTGCTCGTTGTCGCCTGGCGGGAGGGTTGGCTGCGGGACAAGCTCAGCGGATGGTGGTGGTGTGCACGAAACGCTCGCTGGCTGCTCCGGCACCGGCGCGCCTTACAGCGCGCGCGGACCGTGCCTGACCGCGATCTCGCGCGTCATCTCACCCCCGTCATCGACCCGAAAATGGTGCCCGTGCCGCCTTGGGTCGCACGGGGCAACCGGCTCGTCGTCGTTTACTGGTCCCTCGTGCAGCGCGTGCTGTGAGGGCCCGATGCCTCAACTATGCTCGGAGCTGTCTTGGCGGGTGACGTGATCGAACGCGCGCTCAAGCGTCGCCCGGCCGTGGTGCGCCTGCGGGCGGCCGTCGAGATGCCCGCGGCGGCGCCGCTGGTCGTAGGTGGGTTGATGCTCGCTGCGTTCGTCGCCCGCATCCTGCTCGACCGACACGTGCTGGCGCCCTGGGAGATGCCAGACGAGCTCCTGTACGCGGATTCGTCGCGCAGCTTCCTTTCCCACGGTCACTACCTCTTCCGTGAGAGCCCGTCAGGCGTCCGAAGCGTCTATCCGGCACTGATCTCGCCTGCGTGGCTCGCAACGTCGACTCAGACGGCCTACACGCTCATCAAGGTGATCAATTCCGTCCTGATGACCGCCGGTGCGATCCCGCTCTACCTCTGGGCCCGGCGGCTCGTCGCCCCGCTCTGGGGCGTGCTCGCGGTCATCCTTTACCTGGCGATCCCGGGCTTCGTCTACACGGCCGAGATCCTCACCGAGAACGCGTTCGTCCCCGCGTCCATCCTCGCGCTGTTCGCGATCGCGGTTGCGATCGAGCGGCCGTCGCTCATGAGCCAGCTCCTCGCGCTCGGGGCAATCGCGCTCGCCGCGGCCACGCGGCTGCAGGGGCTCGTTTTCCTGGTGGTGCTCCCGACGGCGATCGGGCTCGCGCTGCTGTTCGATGCGGTCGCGACGATTCCGGGCGACAGGCGCCGGGTGCTCCGCGAGCGCTTGCGCAGGTTCTGGCCCTCCCTTGCGGTGCTGGTTGCCGGCGCGGCGATGTACTCCACCTACGAGCTCGCGCGCGGAAGACCGTTGTCGAGCTCGCTTGGGTCCTACAGCACCGTCACGAACGCCCACTACGCCTTCGGATCCGCCGCGCGCTGGGTCGTCTATCACTTCGCTGAGCTGACGCTCTCGGTGGCGGCGGTCCCGCTGAGCGCGCTGATCGTGTTGTTTGGGCTGGCGTGCCGGAGAGCGACTGCGCCGGGAGGAACGGAGCGGGCGTTCCTCGCGGTTGCCACCGCCGCCTTCGTTTGGATCGTCATCCAGGCGGGCACCTTCGCGTCGCACTTCTCGTTGCGAATCGAGGAGCGGTACATGTTCAACGTCGCTCCCGTCCTCCTCCTAGCCGGGGTCGTCTGGCTCGCCCGAGGACTGCCACGCCCGCCGGCCCTGACCGCGGCCGCCGTCATTGTGCCGACCGCGCTCGTGCTCGCCCTGCCGTTCGAGACGTTCTTCACGGAGGCGCTGTTCAACGACACGTTCGGCCTCATTCCGCTCTGGCGCCTGACACAGCGGTTTGGTGGCAATGTCGGAGACACGCGGATCGCCGTCGCGGCCCTCGCCGCGCTCGCCGGGCTCCTCTTTGCCGTCTTGCCGAGACGCTCGGCCATCGCTGTCATCCCGTTCTCGGTGCTCCTGGTGTTCGCGCTCTCCACTAACAGCGTCTTCGGAACCGTGGAGTTTCAATCCGCTGCGAAGCGGTATGCCGGCGGTCTGCAAGGTGACCCGAGCTGGATCGACCACGCAATCGGCCGCGACCGGCGCGTCGAGCTCGTCAACACGAGCGACATCCTCGACCAGAACTCGCTTTGGCAGGCGGAGTTCTGGAACCGCAGCGTGCGCCGGGTCTTCGAAGTCACGGCGCACGATCCGAGCATCGACGACGTGGCTGCGCCGCTCGACATTCGCGGTCGAATCGTCCCAGCCTTACCCGCGGGCTCCCCGGACCGGCATCCTCGCTACGTCGCAGCTGCCCGCACTGTCGAGCTGGACGGCACCCGCATCGCGGCGTCCGGCGAGCTCGCTCTGTGGCGCGTGCACTCTCCACTCCGGCTGAGGAGCCTCCTCGCCGGCGTCACGCCGGACGGCTGGACGGGCGCTACCGCTACGTACACCCGCTACGTCATGCCCCGCGGACCAAGAAGCGTGGTGATGATCCTCTCCCGCTTGGGAGTCTCCGGGCTCCCGCCGGCACGGGTACAGATCACGGTCGGGCCGGCCCCCTCGGGCTCGCCGTGGGAGCACCGGGCAGTCGAGATTCGGGACGACGGGAGGGAGGCCCTCCTGCGTCTCCCAGTTCGACGCGCACCGTTTCAGGTCCGGCTCACGGTGAGCACGACGTTCTCGCCCACCCAGTTCGGCTCTCCGGACACGCGGACTCTTGGGGTCCGCGCCTCGTTCAGCGTCCGCTAGCGGCGACCGCCGGTGGGGCGACGCCGAGCTCCGCCATCGCCTGGATCAGGGTCCGCTGGAAGCTCGCGCGATCGAAGCGGCTCGCGGCCAGATCGAGCAGGTGCGCCTGGGCGCGCTCCCACTCGGCGCGGTCGGTGAAGAGCCTGCCCATCAGCCTTGCCAGGCCCGCCGGGTCGTCGGCGACCAGCGACGGGCGCAAGTCTCCGAGCGGGAAGCCCTCGGCTCCAACGGTCGTCGTGATGAACGGCAGCCCGGCCGCAAGCGAGTCGAGGAATTTCTGCTTCAGACCGGCGCCGAAACGCATCGGGTTCACATGCAGGCGGGCGCGTGAGAGCCAGCCGGCGGGGTCGTCGACGTACCCGACGATCCGGACCCGCGGTCCTTCGAAGGCGCGGACCGAGTCGTCCATGTCCGCGCCGATCACGGTCAGGCCGACATCAGGGTGTTCCTCCCAGAAGAGCGGCATCACCTCGCCCACGAGGTAGGCAAGCGAGTCTCGGTTCGGCGAAGCGGAACCGGCCAGGAAGCCGCCGAAGAAGAGCAAGTCGGCTCGCTGGTCGAACCCCGGCGGCTCCTCGATGGCCTCAACGATTCCCGGAAGCACAAACGCCGGTTTCCCGGGGGCGATCTCGGAGACGAAGCGCGCTTCCTCCTCCGAGACGCAGAAGACGAGATGCGCCTCTTGGACAGCTCGGATCTCGGCCTCGCGCGTCTTCACCGCCTCGGCGCGGGCCTCGCGCCGTTCCTTCCCCGGCGGCAGGAGCTCCGCCAGCCGCTCGAGCCGCTGGAAGGTGAAGGCCACTGTGT
>JBARRQ010000128.1:0-7664 GCA_049644305.1 Gaiellaceae bacterium | reverse complement strand
GCGGTGACCAGCGTCAGGAACGGGAGCCAGTCGGTCTCGATCCGCCACAGGAAGCCCCAGAGCGGATGGGTGCCGTAGTACAGCTCGCGGGCGACGAGAGCTGCGTAGAGGCCGAGCACGAGGCCGGCGAGGTCGAGACAGACCAGCGTGGTGATGCTGGCCAGCCTTCGGCCCGCGGCTCCTAGTTGAATGCGCGTCAGGAAGAACGGCCGGCCGGAGCGGATGTCGGCCGAGATACGGGACGCCCGCGTGCGGACAGTCCGAGCCGGGGTGGGGATCCGACCCCTCCCCCGTTGCGGTGTCCTGATCGCCACGAGCTACAGGCTAATGCGGAAGACGCATGAAGGCATCAAAGGCGGGCTTCTTCGTGCCGGAGGCCGTGAAGAAGCCGGACTGCCACCCCGAGAGCCGCGCCTCGTCCTTGAGGAGGAACCAGAGCATCAGCGTGATCCGGGGATTTCGCCGCGCGATCGCATACGCCTCGCTGAGGTAGCGGGCCTGGTTGCTCCAGCTGACGCCGAACAGCCGGTCCGGTGGACGCGTCTGGTAGCCGTACTCGGTGATCCAAAGCGGCTTGTACCCGTAGAGCTGGGTCAGCAGCTTGGTCAGCACGCCGATGTTCGCGAGCGTGACAACGGTCTTCGCCCGCGGCACCGTCGTCGGGGTGTCTGCTGGGCCGCTGTAGTACGGATGGTGCGCATAGACGTCGAAGTGCCTGAGCCCGTAAGTCTTGAGCGCCTGCAGGAAGGTCAGGGGCGCGATCGACGGCCGGATGCTGCGGGCTCTGTTGTTCCCGCGCGGGTCGGTGGCGCCGCAGGCCACGGTCTCGCTGAGGCCCGTCTCGTGGACGCCGGTCCAGACGGCCGTGCAGATCTGGACGTACGTTCGTGCGGCTACGGGGATGTACCCACCGCCGGCCCGTGCCCACTGCGGCTGGAGGAACAGCGGGTTGTTCGGCTCGTTCCACGCCATCCACTTGCGCACCCCGGGGAGCGTGGTTCCGTCGCTCAGCTTGAAGTCACCGCTGTAGCGCTTTGCCGCCGCGTACGCGAACTGGCGCAGGTCCGACATCTGCGTGGGCGCGCGGTTCAGGCCCTTGCCGCCGTTTGCCCACTTCGGCGTGCCGTAGATCGTGAACAGCACCTGGATCTTGTGCTTGTGTGCGTTCTGGACGAGGCGGTCGTAGATGTCCCAGTTGTACGCCGGGTCCGTTGGGTCGGCCGGATGTGCCGGGCGGCGCTTCGCGATGTAGTTGCCCCAGTCGAGGCCCATGCGAATGACCTGCACGCGGAGCTTGACGAGGATCGGAAACGTCTTCTCGGGCGCGACGAGAGGCTGGACCGGGTCGTAGATGCCGACGAGCATTCCCCGCGCCGCGGCGGCTTGGTCCGGACGGGCGGTGGCGGCGGCGGTGCAGAGAACGATTGTGAGGAGGGCGATGCCGAATTTCCTAGACCCCAACAGGCTCCCTTCCGAGACTCGGAAGCATTCGACGCAACCCTTCCTCGAGCTCGATCTCCGGTTCCCACCCGAGCAGCTGCCTGGCACGCGTGATGTCGGGCTGTCGAACCTGGGGATCGTCTATGGGAAGCGCCTCAAACACGATCTCGCTCTTAGACGAGGTGACGCGTAGAACGGTTTGCGCGAGCTCCAGGATCGAGAACTCGCGCGGGTTGCCGAGATTCACGGGCAGGTGCTCGCCGCTCTCGGCGAGCAGGTGCAGCCCGCGGATGAGGTCGTCCACGTAGCAGAAGCTCCGGGTCTGCGAGCCGTCGCCGAAGATCGTGATCGGCTCGCTCTCCAGAGCCTGGCGCACGAAGGTCGGGATCGCCCGCCCGTCGTGCGAGCGCATCCTCGGGCCATAGCTGTTGAAGATCCGGACGATGGCCGTGTCCAGGCCCTGCTGGTTGTGGTACGCCATCGTCAGCGCCTCGCCGTAGCGCTTCGCCTCGTCGTAGACGCCGCGCGGGCCGATCGGATTGACGTTGCCCCAGTAGCTCTCGGGCTGCGGGTGCACCTGGGGATCGCCGTAAACCTCGCTCGTCGAGGCGAGCAGGAAGCGGGCGCGCTTGAACTTCGCGAGGCCGAGCGCGTGGTGGGTTCCGTACGAGCCGACCTTCAGCGAGTGGAGCGGCTGGCGCAGGTAGTCGATCGGGCTCGCGAGCGCGGCCAGGTGGTAGACGACGTCGACCGGCTCATCGATCTCGATGTGCTCGACCACGTCGTGGTTGCGGAAGACGAACTCGTCGTTGCGCAGGTGCTCGATGTTCTCGAGCGTGCTGGTCTCGAGGTTGTCCACGCAGATCACGCGGTAGTCCCGCGCGAGCAGGTACTCACAGAGGTGCGAGCCGAGGAAGCCGGCTCCGCCCGTGACGAGGGCGGTGGGCATGCCCGGATGTTATCGGCGGTGTCTGCCGAACCCTCGGAGCCTTACGAACTTCTAACCGACGGAGCTCAGCGGTCCGTCGCTCGGCGGCCGCGGCCGCCCAGGTCCTTGTTCGACTCCATGTCGAACCACATCGCAAACAGCGTGAACTGCGAGCCGAAGATCAGCAGCAGCGCGATCAGGACGACCGTCGCGGCGGTGATCTGGTTCCCGAGAATGCGCAGCACGACCTCGGAGATGCCGAGCCCGAGCCCGAGCAGCGTCATCAGGAAGCCCAGCATGTAGAAGAAGACCAGCGGGTGGAAGTCGCGGATCACGTACTTCTCGCGCATCCGCCAGAAGAAGCCTTTGACCAGGAGCCACGAGATCGCGGGAACGACCCTCCGCAAACGGATCCCGGAGCGCTCCCCCACACCGTAGATCGGGCGCGACGGGTAGTCGCGCACACGGGCGTTCCAGACGTTGAGGTGAACGAGCATGTCGTTGGGGAACCCGTAGCGCGTATAGATCCGGTCGAGATCGAGCAGCTCCAGGTACTCGAGCGAGATCGCCGTGTAGCCCGACTGCGAGTCGGCGACGTGCCAGTAGCCCGAGGCGATCTTCGTCAGCAGGCTGAGCATCGCGTTGCCGAGGTAGCGGTAGCGGGGGATCACGTCCCACGCCTGGCCCGTGAAGAGCCTGTTCGCCTTCGCGTAATCAACCTCGCGGCGCGCCACCGGGAGGGCGAGAGTCTCCAGGTCCGCCGGGTCCATCTGGGCATCGGCGGCCATGACAGCCGTCACGTCGACGCGCTCGGCCAGGGCGCGCTTGTAGCCGGTCATGATCGCGGCGCCGACGCCGAGGTTCCGCTCGTGCTCGATCAGCTCGACCCGCGGATCGGCGAGCTCGCGGGTGATGGCAACCGTGCCGTCACGTGACGCGTCGTCGATGACGTAGATACGGTCGACGAAGTCCGGGATCGAGCGGATCGTCTCTGCGATCAGCTTCTCCTCGTCGTGCGCGGGCACGACGACGGCAACCCGCTTGCCGTCGAGCACGCTCCGAGACTATGCGGGGCGGCGGACGACCCTTCCGACCGGTTCCCAGAGCAGCGCAGCGAAGATCCCGGCCAGGAGCCCGATCAGCGCGGCGACGATCACCGTGTTACGACGGCTGCGGGCGGTGGTCTTGGTGGCGGCGGCGAATGTGATCACCCGCGGCGCCTCGACCTCTTTCGCCAATGCGAGCTGCTGTTGTGTCGCGGCCTGCTCGTCGACCACCTGGCGCCGCTCCTGCACGAGCCCGTTGAGCACGTTGGCGAGGATCAGACGGTCGGTTGCCGACCCGCCGTTCGCGCGCACGAACGTCTCCAGCTGGCCGGTGCGCCTGTCGATCGAGGCGAGCTCGGTCTTCTCGGCGTCGACCAGCTTGCTCAGCGATGCGATCTTGATCTTCGAGTAATTCGCGAGCGCGTCCGAGGTGACGACCCTCTGAGCGAGAGCGTTGGCGGTTGCGGCGACCTTGCCCCGGAGATGGCCGGTGACGCCGATCGAGACGAGGGGGTTCTGTCCGAGCTTCGTGATCGCCCCGCTCACGGTCTGGGTCGAGATCCGGCCGCGGATCTGTCCCGGCGCCAGGCCGACCCGCCGGGCCACTGCCTCGATCGTTGCCGGAGCGAGGGCGATCTCGTGCACCGTGCTGGGATTCGTCGCCTGGTTCTGGACCTGCACCCCGCTCGAGGAGAGGGGCTGGCCGACGTAGATCGTGGCCTTGGCCGTGTAGACCTGGCTGCCGCCCAGAGAGATCAGGAAGCCGATCACGATCCCGGCGAGCAGACCGGTGGCCGGCAGCCACCAGCGCTGCACGAGGGCGTTCCACTGGCGCCGGAGGTCCACTTCACGCTCGGCGTCGAGGTCCGGGAGCTCGCGCTCGGCCGGCCGCGGTTCGGTCGAGGTGCTCATAGCGCGCGCGACTCTACCTAGAGGGGCCGTTCCGAGGCCACCTGTGTCGACCGGTCGTTGCAGACAGACGCACGGGCGTAGCCCGCGCGTCCTTCGGCGGCACCGCAAGCGGCGCCTTAGGCTGCCCGCTCGGATGATTCAGCACGTCGAAGCGCTCGCTGAGCGATCCTCGGTTGCCGCGCACGTCGCGGGCAGTCACGGTGACGACGTAGGTGCCGTCGGCGAGCCGGGTCGTGTCGAGGCCGTCGGGCGTCATGCGGAAGAGGTAATGCCCGGGCATTCGCTTGTACAGCTGCCCGCCGAAGACCGGGCCGTTCGGGTATGTCCCACGGCCGTAGACGCGCCAGAACTGGCCGTTCGGCGGCAGCGACTTG
Source organism: Gaiellaceae bacterium (assembly GCA_049644305.1). Classification (GTDB taxonomy): domain Bacteria; phylum Actinomycetota; class Thermoleophilia; order Gaiellales; family Gaiellaceae; genus AC-32. The sequence continues at coordinate 2,964 of JBARRQ010000128.1, read as the reverse complement.
CGGAAATCGACGGGCGTCGTCTCGGGCCGGACGACTCGGCCGCTCGAGGTCGTGAGGCGCCAGCTGAGAGCAGCCGGCGCGATCGGAAGGCCGAACTGGAACCCAGGGAACGGCACGGGCAGGTCGTAAGCGTCCGCGAAGATGTCGATTCGGCCCTGCAGTCCGAGCGGGCTTTGCGGCTCCCCGCGTGTGTCGCGGAAGACGACCTCACGCACACGCGGCCGCGTTCCGTCCGAGTAGGGGCTGATCCGCCCTGGAGCGAGCGGATTCAGGGCACGCCCGTTGGCGATCTCGGAGAGGTGGACGTGGCGGGCCCACGGCGTGATCCAACCGAGCACGGTCCTCAGGCGGACGACGTGCTGACCGCTGTGGACGGCCAGCTTGAGGTGGAAGTACTGAAAGGTCGGATGGCCCGGCGCTTGGACCGCGACCGCCGTCCCGTTCAGCAGCCGCACGGTCCCGGAGAAGATCGGGTAGACGGGCGTCCCGGGAGCCGCGTGGATGTCGATTCCGTTGTGGAACGTGAAGACGCCGGGCCCGTCGAGCCCGTTCTGCGCGAGCGTGCGAAGGAACGTCATGCGCGGGTCGCCGAAGTTGCCGCCGATTGGATGCTGGCTGTGGAACGGCTTCAGCGGCCACGGGAAGGCCTGTGCGCCTCCGGCCGCGGCGAGGGCGGCGAAGGCGACGGCGAGGACAAGGCGACGCACGAGGAGCAGAGGCTATCGCCGGGGCCGGGGCGCAAGCCCGAAGATCCGCGCGTACCCGACCACATACAGGCGGCGGCGGTCGGTGACGACGCCGGCGTACTTGCCTCGGCGGAAGACCCAGAGCGGCTTGCCCGTCTTCGCGTCCAGGCCGTAGGTCCAGCCGCGCAGGGTCGAGAAATAGACGATGCCGTTGAGCACGACGGCCGAGCCTGAGATCGGGCCGTTCGACTTGAACTGCCAGCAGATGTCGCCCGTGGCCGCGTCGAAGCAGTAGAACGTGCCGTCGTAGGAACCGACCAGCACGCGCCGCTCCCACACCGCGGGCGAGGCGTAGACGTAGTTGCCGGTCCCGTGCGACCAGCGCAGCTTCCCGCTCGTCGCCCCGTACGAGTACATCTTGCCGTCGGTCCCGCCGATGTAGACGCGGTCGTAGGCGACCGCAGGCGTCGAGTAGAACGTGCCGCTGGGACCGAGTCGCTGCTGCGCGGCCGCCTTCCAGATCAGCTTGCCGGTGCGCGCGTCGAGCGAATACACGTGGCTGTCGTAGGAGCCGAAGTACACGCGGCCTCCTGCGTAGGCCATGGCGTCCTTGACCTTGTCACCGGTCTGGTAGCTCCAGACCGTGCGCCCGGTGCTCGCGCTGAGCGCGTAGACCTTCCCGTTCCAGTCGCCGACGTAGACGAGACCCCCGACGACGAGCGGGGACGACTCCGTCGGCCCCATCTTGACCAGCCAGCGGACCTTGCCCGTGTCGGCGTTCACCGCGACGACCTCGCCGTCGAGCCCGGAACGGGTGGCATTGCAGGGCGGGTGGTTGAGGAAGGACATGAAGACGGTTCGCCCGTCGACCGCGGGCGTCGCCGCCGCGCAGCGCCTGGTGCGGTATGTCCAACGCGTGCGGACGTGGTTGATGTCGACACCGAAGAGCGTGCCTAGGGAGTTCGCGAAGTACAGGCGCCCGTAGGCGATGGCAGGCGGGAACTCGACGAGCGAGCCCGCACGGAAGAACCACAACGGGCGGTACGGAGGACGGACGGCCTCGAGGATCCCTGCGGGTGCGCCGAGGCGTGCCGGATCGAACCGGTACATCGGCCAGCTGATCTTCCCGGCAGGGGTCAGCTGCCGCGGCTTCGCCCCCGTCGTAACGAACTCGACCGAGGAGCCGCGGATGTTCCGGCCCTGGTGCTTGCGGTAGAGCGCGTACGCGCCCAGCCCCGCGGCGGCGAGCACCACGACCGCACCGAGCGCAAGCAGCGCCCTCTTCATCTACGCCGCGGCTCGACCGCGTAGAGCCGCGAGAAGCCGTGTAGGAGCAGCCGCCGTCCGTTGCCGGAGACTGGCACGAACGCCCCGTCGCCGAAACGGAACACCTGCCGGCCGGTAAGCGCGCTCACGCCGTAGATCCGGTGCTGCCGGTTGCTGAAGTACGCGATGCCCGCCACGATCGCGGGCGCGCCTGCGATCGGGCCGCCGGTCGGGAACTGCCAGATCGTCCTGCCGTTAGACGCCGAGAGGCAGTAGAAGACGCCGTTGTAGGAGCCGAAGTAGACCCGCCCATCCCAGACGGCCGGCGACGCGTAGACGTACGAGCCGGTGTTGAGCGACCAGAGCCGGGCGCCGCCGGTCGAGAACGCCGTCAGCGAGTTGCCATCGGAGGACGGCACGAAGATGCGGCCGTTCGCCACCGCCGGCGTCCCGTAGATCCTTCCGTTGACGGTGCCCGACCAGCGAAGGCGTCCGTCGCCGGCGGAGAGCGCGAGCAGCTGCCCGCCGTAGTCGCCGATGTAGATGGTCCCGCCCAGGAGTGAGGCGCTCGAGGTGATCTTGTAGCCCGAGCGGTACGTCCAGCGCGCCCTGTGCGTGTTGAGGTCGAGCGCATAGACGTTCCCGCTCCAGTCGCCGAAGTAGTCCACGCCGTCGACGACAACCGGGGAGGACTCGATCGGCGAGCCCGTGGTGAAGCGCCAGAGCACGCGGCCGGTGTGGCGGTCGAGCACCCATACGTGCCCGTCCATCCCGTGCACGACCAGCTGGTCGCCGAACACGGCGGGAGAGGCGGCCATCTTCCCGTTCGGCGTGTCGCGGCGCCAGACGGTCGCGCCGTTTTGCATCGAGTAGGCGTGGACCGTGCCGTTGAAGTTCGAGACGAAGGCGACCTCGTCGGCCACGACGGCCGGAAACTCGATCAGGGCGCCGACGGCCCGGCTCCAGACGATCCGGAACGGCGGGCGGACCTGGATGTACGGCTGCGACTGCG
>JBARRQ010000127.1:0-8954 GCA_049644305.1 Gaiellaceae bacterium | reverse complement strand
GTTGTGACTCCGCCAGGCGCCGCAGGCGGCGACCGCGGAAGAGCGAGGCGACGGAGATCGAGATCGGTACGTAGCGAGCATTCAGGAGCACGGCCGCGGCGACCGCCGCCACCGCACCGCCACTCGTCCCGAGTATCGAGACGGCTGCGAACTGTGCGGAGCCGGCGAAGGTCGTCGCGGACATGACGAGCGGGGCGAGAACGCCCAGGCCCGCCGAGCGCGCGAGCAAGCCGAATGAGGCACCGAAGAACAGGACGGTGACGGCGATCGGCACGACCGCCCGCATGCCGTCGCGATAGCTCGCTGCCTCTGCCGACACGCCCCATTCTGCCGGTCAGGAGCGCGGTCAACGCGGGAGGGCCTCCGCGAGAAAGCGGGGATCGCGAGCGAGAGCCGCGCGAGAGCGGATCAGCGCCACCTCTGCGCCGTCCGTCCCCTCGCGCTCGGCCGCGAGCCAGGCCTCAGCCTCGGCGAGCAAGGCGTGGACCTCCGACAGCACTGACCGAGCCGGGGCACCCTCGCGCTCGAGTGCCTCGATCCGTCTCAAACGCAGCAGGACTGCGCGGGCCTCGTCCATGAGGACCGACGCTAGCGGTCAACTCCGCACGGGTGTGTGGCTCGCTCGTGCCGAAAGGGATACGAATCCTCCCCGGCTCGCGAGAGGGCGGAGGTCAGGAGGCCAGCGCCGCGAAGTAGCCGGCGGGGCGGGGACGAACGCCGATCAGCGCATCGTCCAGCAACTCGATGAGTGCCACACGATCCCCGTGGACGAGCGTCTCGACCATCGCCTTCCGGACTGCGTCCGCCGCAGCGGGGCCGGCAGGCTCCCCGCGCGCCAGCGAGCGCAGCCGCTCCAGCTCGTCTGCCCGGTCACGGCCTGTCTCCCCGAGCAGCACAGCGGCGCGGACTGTCGCTGCCCACAACCCGTCCGGCCCGCCCAGCAGGGCCGTCAGGGCTTCTCGGAGCTGCTCCGAGCGGAAAGGCTCCTCCGCGAACAGCGAGAGCTCCCAGCGGTCGAGCGCCTCGGCCAGCTCCGGATCCTCCTCGGCCGCGTCGAGCTGCGCGAGCACGTCGCCGGCGAGGCGGGCCCGGAAGCCGTCGAGCCGAGAGGCCTCGCCCGGCGGTTCGGCTGCCGCAATTGGCAGGACGGGACGGATCCCGAGCGGGCGCCAGTCGAGGCGCTCGAAGAGCACGGGCCCTGCAGCGACAGGCGCAGCCGTTGCCAGGCGGAGGGCGCTGACGGCATCGGCGAGCTCGCCGGGAGCGTCCGGTGCCCGCGGCTCGTTCCGCGCGAGCGTCCGCTCCAGCTCGAGGACGCAGAGGCGGTCCGGCTCGCGCCCGAATCCCGCCGGTAGCAGCCCGCCGGCCTCCGGCCAGTGGGCGGCGATCTCCCCCGCTGCGGCGAGACGGATTCGCAGACCCTCCGCGAGCTCGAGCCCGGCTCCGAGCGACAACCCCGTGACCGGAGTAATCGCCGCATATGCGCGGCGCTCGCCCAGCAGCGTCAGCTCGAAAGCTGCGTAGGCCCGGTCGAACGCCTCGTCGTGCCAGTCGACGCCCCCACAAGCCTCGGCGACGTCCATCAGGAGCGGAAGCAGGATCGTGCGGAGGAGAGCCTCGTCACCTGATCCGCGCTTGCCTGCGTGCGCCGTTGCGTAGACGCTCGCGGCGGGCTCACGCGCCAGCTCTTCCAGCGCTATCCGTGCATCGGCGAGGGCTGCAAGCCGAGCCGCCCTCGTATCGACGTACGAGCGAAGGAGCGGACGGTACTCGTAGAGCGACGTACTGCCGGGCGTCGCATGCTCCTCGAAGGCGAATGGGATCTCGTCACCCGCTGCGACGTCCGCGGAGAGAACCGAGAAGCCCGCCAGGCAGAAGCAGCGCAGCGAGCGGTAGAGGTGCGGAGCGCGCACGGCCACGGCTGCGGCTTACGCGCCGGGCGGCTCCTCTCCTCTTTGACAGTGCGGGCACCAGTAGGCCCTGCGGTTTTCATCGCCCTGCCCGCGCGACCGGATCGGCGTTCCGCAGCGAGGACAAGGGCGGCCGGCGCGGCGATAGATAGCGCGCTGCTCACGACCCGTCTCGAGCGAGCCGCGCATCAGCCGCGCCGCTTCCCCGAGCACCCGCTCGAGCTCTTCATCGGTCGCGTCTGCGAGTCGCAGCCAGGGTGAGAGCTCCGCACGCCAGAGCGACTCCGCCTTCCAGAGGTTGCCGATTCCGGCCACCACGCGCTGGTCGAGGAGTGCATCGCCGATCTGGCCGGACGGATGCTCGCGCCGGAGATTCTCGACCATGCGCGCGAGATCGGGTGGCCGGCCGAGGATGTCCGGGCCGAGCCTGCGCGTCGTGCGCGAGGAGAGCTCGAGCACCGGGCCGTTCCAAAGAACCGCCTCGTGACCGCCGGCGCGCAACACGAGCCAGGGACGGCCGACCCAGCGCGCACCTGTGCGACCGACCCGCCACCGGCCCGTCATGCGCAGATGACTCCGCAAAACGAGCCCGCCCTCGAAGCTGAGCAGGAGGTTCTTGCCGATCGCCTCCACAGACTCGAGGCGGCGGCCGTCCAGCCGTTCGACGAGCCGCTCGGCCGCGGCGCGAGGGTGCGGCGTCTCGACCGCGATCCGCTTGCCCACGAGCACCTGCAGCCTCCGCGCGGTGCGGTGGAGAGAGTCGCCCTCGGGCATGCCGCGCTCAGGGTAGCCTCGGCGTCGTGGGCTGGCCCGCCTCGGCCGACGAGCTTCGAGCTCTCCAGCTCGAGCTCGCCCGGGCCGCCCCTCAGCCGTGGCTTCCCGACGGCGAGCCGCTCGTCGGAGCGTGCTTCGTCTGCTTCTCGCGCGGCAAGACGGGCGTGGGAGCGGCCGACGATCCCGGCTGGGCGGGTGCCGCGCTCGCCGACGGGAGGGCGGTCGTAGTCGCGGGCTCAGCCGGCGCGCCGTACGCGCCCGGCCTGCTCGCTCTGCGCGAGGGGCCGCTGCTCGAGGCGGCCGTCCGCGCACTCCCGAGACTGCCGGAGGTCCTGATCGTCAATGCGACCGGGCGAGACCACCCCCGTCGTATGGGTCTGGCCCTCCATCTCGGCGCGGTGCTCGATCTGCCATCGCTCGGCGTGACGCATCGGACGCTCGTCGCGCGCGGTGAGACGCCCCCGGACGAGCACGGCGCTCGCTCACCGTTCCTGCTTGAGGGCGAGGTGGTCGGCTGCTGGCTGCGCACGCGCGCAGGGACGCGCCCGCTCGCCGTCCATCCGAGCTGGCGCCTCGACTACGAGACCGCAGCCGAGGTCGTCCTCGCTCACAGCCGCCGGCGGACGCCGGAGCCTCTCCGTCTCGCGCGGCGCGCCGCCCGCTCTGCCAGGGCCCACGCGGAGCCGCCTCCCGGAACGTGAGCCCTCCTGGCAAGTGCGCAAACGTCGGGCGGACCTTGCTACATTGCCGCGCCCCGATGAAGAGCCTGCCGGTGCTCTCTGCGGCCGCCGTCCTCTGCGCGGCCCTCCTGATGAGCGCCGCAGCCGCTTCGCCGGTCCCCTATCTCCGTTCCGCAGCTGCGCGGCACGGGCATGTCATCGTCGTGTTCGAGCTCGGCGAGCTCGCGCCTGGGCGCATCCTCGTCGCCGTCCGGCGCCAGACGATGCCGAACGGCTCCTTCCAAGCCGCGAACGTGCGTCTGAACGAGCCCCTGCGCGTCACGAAGACGGCGACCGCCTATCGCGCGCGGACGAAGCGCGCACTACCGCCCGGCCGCTACTTCGTTCAGGTCTCCGGTACCGTGGTCGGCCTGGACTGCACACCGCGGAGACCGTGTCGGGAGGACTGGTCGAACGTGCGGCGCGTATTCCTCAGTTCCTAGCGAAATGTGAAGAGCGCCCCGGAGGGGGCGCTCTTCGGTCGCGATTGCTCCTGCTGGGCTAGGCGGGGCAGGGGTTCGAGCTCAGGATGTTGCGGAAGTTGTTCGTCCTGACGGGGATCCCCGGATAGGCGGTGAACAGCAGCGGCCCAAACTCGGCGGCCGAGTTTCCGCCAAACGTGTTCGTCGTGCCCTTGATGTGGGTCCCGCCGAACTGCCAGACACAGTGACCGATCGCGCCCGGGTTGCCCGTCGAGGTCCCGGTGGAGTAGATCGGGTAGAAGTTCGAGCCGGGCGGCGGGTTGACGCAGTTCGCGCCCGTCGTGCGGTTGCAGCTGCCGCCGAAGTCCGCCGCTTCGATCCGGGGCAGGTCGGCCTCGAACGCGACACGGCTGTAATTCAGTGAGCCGTTGAAGAGCGGGCTCGTGAAGCTAATGGGGCTCGGGTGGTACTTCGCGTCTTGCCCGCGATTGGGATCGGTTCCCGGCCAGACGGGCTGGTACGGGACTCCGTCGAAGTCGTTGTCGGTGCCGGCACAGCCTCCGATCGGAACGAGCAACGAGACGGCGGCGTTCAAGCAGAAGCTGTCGTCGTCGTCGAGGCTCGGCTCGCCGTTGCTTGTGCACACCCCATCAGCGCCGGCGGCGTTGCAGTACTCGAAGTGTCCGATCTCGTCCGAAAAGGCGACGTTGTAGCTGTGCGCCGCCCACGGGACTCGCGTGTGCTCGCTCGACGTCGCGTACATCGGACGGAAGCTGTACGGCGACTCGTGGCACGTCGACGAAGTCGGCTCGTACAGGACCTGCGCGAACCCATTCGCGGCGCTCGCGGTCATCGATCCGGTGGCACCGGTCGTGAGGTCGTGGACGATTACCGTCAGGCCGGCGATGCCATCGTGGACGTCGACCGTCAACTTGTCACCCGAATTCATGAACAGGTCGGTTGCCGAGCTCGGGGTGAACGTCCCCGCCGTCTGGTCGAGCGGCCCGGGCGGCGCGTGGGGAACACCGCTCTTCGTGATGAACGCGAAGTTCGCGGGCTCGATGCCGACCGTGTTCAGGCAATCGGCATTGTTGTTCGTCACCGGGGTCGTGTTCTGGTCGCGGTTGAAGCTGAATATGGCCATCGCGGCGCACCACTTGGTCGCATCGCAACTGATGCCGCCGGTCAACTGGAACGGCGCCCAGCCCGGCGGGTAGAACTGGACCTCGAGAAATGCGGTGCCCGGGTGCTTGCCGATGTAGTCGGGCGCCGACGGGCTGGCTGCGTCGAAGATGTTCGAGTCGCTGTCCGGCGTACAGGGATCGTGCGTGTATTCCGGAGCCGACTGGTTGTCGCAGAGCGCCATGCCGACCCAGAACGCCGGGTGCAGCTGGAAGTTCCATGTCCCCGCGGTGCCCGCCTGGTTCGGCATCACCTTCGGGTCACTCGGGATTCGCAGTTGATACAGGCTCGAGTTGCCCGATCCCGCCGTGTTCGAGTAGAAGAGCAGCGAGGGTTCGTCATGGCCTGTGTACTGACCCTCGTAGCCGATCGAGTCGAGCGGCTCGGTACAGAGAGCGGCAGGTTCGTCGCAATGTGGCGCCGAGGCGCGCGCCGATCCGGCGAACAGGCCGATCAGCAACAGCGCCACGACCCCAGCGAACCACCCTCCGAGAAGTCGTCTCATCTCTCCCCCTTCTGGACCCCTGGTTGGGCGGGTTTGTCCCCGGCGTCCTAACGGTCTCCACCAACCATGTCAAGTGGGGTCTGTGGGGCTACGGACGCAGGACGGCGCGCCGAGGGCCGGCGACGAAACCGGCCTCGAGCAGGAGCGGCATGACGATCGTGTCGACGACGGGCTCGCCGTCGAAGCGCTCGACCGCCAGCCTCTTCATGCCCGCGCGTTTGACGTACTCGACGAGGGCGGCCAAGGCCTCTCTCAGCCAGCCCTCCTCCGGCTCCCGTAGCGGCACGAGCGAGCGGCCTCCACGCTCCACGAACAGCGCCGGCTCGCCGCCGAGCAGCACCACCTGCCCGCCCGCGACCCGCGCGGCGCGAGCGCCGGCTCTCTTCGGCCAGGGCAGCCCAGCACCGTACGGCTGCGCCGGGTCCGCCGCCGCGAGCACGAGCGGCTCCGGCTCTTCCCCGTCCTTCGGCCGCAGCTCTCGCAGGCGCTCGACCGCACCCCCGAGCGCGAACTGAGCGCCGCCGAGACCTTCGACGAAGTAGCCGCGGCGGCAGAGGCCAAGCGTCTCGAGGGCCTTCAGCTCGCCGTAGACCGCGCCGTATCCACCTGGGATGCCCTCGGCACGGACGCTGTCCCGAGTCACGATCCCATGTCGCTCGAGCAACAGCTCCGCAAGAGCCCGCCGGTCCGCTCGGCCGGCAAAGAGGCTTCCTGTCAGCGACCACCGCCCCTGGGTCGAAGTGATCTCGCCGGCGCGCCTGCGCGAGAACCGGCCCCTCTCGAGCCTCGGGCGCGGAGCCTGCGCCCGGTATCGGCGCCCAGCCCGCAGCGGCGTCCACGCGTCGTTTGTCACCTCGCCCGCCCAGACGAGATCCCAAAGGGCCGGCAGTGCCTCTTCGGCTTCGAGACCCGTGTCGGCCAGGAGGTCGTGCCAGAAGAGGGCGCTGCGGCCGAGCGCGGCTCGTAGGCGTTCGTGCACCTCGCGCTCGGGCCGCTCGGCGGCGGCCGGCTGCCCGAGCGCCGGCGCGTCCTGGCGGAAGTAGATCGCCACGCGGTCGAGGCCCGCGCCGACCCAGACGACCTCGCCGGACGCGCAGAGTGCGTCCAGCTGCTCGGGCCGGTAGCCGGGCACGCGCCGCGGAAGGACGTCGCTCTCCCAGAGCGCAACCGGCAGCGCGAGCCCTTGCAGCGGCACGAGCGCCTCGCGGAGAGAAGCCCGGCGGTCGACGCCCTGCCAACTCGGCAGGAACCGGCCGAACGCCGCCTGCTCGGCAGGCTCGACCTCGCGCCGCAGTGCCGCCAGCGAGGCCCGCCGCAGGCGACGCAGAACCTCCGGATCGCACCATTCGCGCTCGGTTCCACCTGGTCGGAGCTCGCCGCGCACAAGCTCGTCCCGGCGCTCGAGCTCGCGCAAGACGTGCTCGACGTCGCGGCCGAAGCGCTCATTGGCCTGGGCGGTCGTGAACGGCCCGCGCGAGCGGGCGAAGCGCCGCACCAGCGACTCGAGCGGCTCGTCCTCGGCCTCGAGGAAGACCTCTGGGAGCCCTCCCGGAGGCATGGCGCCTACAGCGTCGCGGTAACGGCCCGAATCCTCGGCTGCGATCAGGCGCTCCTCTCCGGCCACGCGAACGCGAACGGCTCGGCGCTCCTCCAAGAGCGGCTCCGCCAGGTCTCCGGCGTACTCGCTTTCCCGCAGGTCGCCCCGGCGGCGCAGGAGATCGTGCAGCTCGTCAGGCGTCCGCGGCTCGCCGCGCAGCCGCTCCTCCACCTCCGCGAGCGCGCCCGGATCGATCAGGTCGCGCAGCTCCTCCTGCCCCAGGAGCTCCTTCAGCAGGTCGCGATCGAGCGACAACGCCTGCGCACGCCGCTCGGCGGCGGGCGTGTCGTCCTCGTACATGTAGTTGGCGACGTAATCAAAGAGGAGCGAGGCCGCATACGGCGAGGCCGAGGGCGTCTCGACGTCGACGAGATCGATCTGGCGCGTGCGCAGCCCCTGCAGGAGCCGCTTCAGGGCCGGCAGGTCGAAGACGTCCTGCAGGCACTCGCGGTAGGTCTCGAGCACGACCGGAAACGCGGGGTACCGGCGCGCGACCTGAAGCAGTGCCTGCGCCTTCAGGCGCTGCTGCCAGAGCGGGGTCCGCTCGCCGGGCCGGCGCCGCGGGATCAAGAGCGCCCGCGCCGCGTTCTCGCGGAAGCGCGCGCCGAAGAGCGCGGTCTCCCCCACCTCGTTCGTGACGAGCTCCTCGACCTCGTCCGGGTCGAGCAGGACGTCTTCGGTCGGCGGGGGCGCATCGGCGTCCGGGAGGTGGATCGCGATCCCGTCGTCCGACCAGATCGCCTGCGTCTCCAGCCCGAGCGACTCGCGCAGCCGCGCGCCCAGCGCCAGCGCCCACGGCGCGTGCACGCGGCCCCCGAAGGGCGTCAGGATGCAGAGCCTCCAGTCGCCGATCTCGTCGCGGAAGCGCTCGACGACGATCGTGCGGTCGGACGGAACAGCACCGGTGGCGCCCTCCTGCTCGCGGAGGAAGGCCATGAGATTCTGCGCCGCGCGCTGGTCGAGCATGTGCTCGGCCTGGAGACGCTCGAGTGCCTTCTGCTCGGACAGCGCGGAGAGCTCCCGCGACGCCGCGCCGATCGCCTCGCCGAGCTCGTATGGGCGGCCCACGCCCTCGCCCTTCCAGAACGGCACCGCCCCTGGGACGCCCGGGGCCGGGGAGACCAGCACCCGGTCGCGGGTGATCTCCTCGATTCGCCACGTGCTCGCCCCGAGCAGGAACGTCTGCCCCGCGCGCGCCTCGTAGACCATCTCCTCGTCGAGCTCGCCCACGCGCCCGCCGCCGTCGACTAGGTGGACTCCGAAGAGCCCGCGATCGGGAATCGTGCCCGCGTTCGTGACCGCGAGCCGGCGCGCTCCCTGCCGGCCGCGCACGACGCCCGCCGTGCGATCCCAGACGATGCGCGCCCGCAGCTCCGCGAACTCGTCGGAGGGATAGCGGCCGTCGAGCATGTCGAGCACGTTCTCGAGCTGGACGCGCGAGAGATCGGCGAAGGGGTAGGCGCCGCGCACGAGGGTGTGCAGCTCGTCCACCGTGATCTCCTCGTCGGCCCCGATCGCCACGATCTGCTGCGCCAGAACGTCCAGTGGGTTGCGCGGGATCTTCGTCTCCTCGATCGCTCCGTCGAGCATCCGCCGGGCGACGACCGCCGACTCGAGCAGGTCGGCCCGGAACTTCGGGAAGATCCGCCCCTTCGAGACGGCACCCAGCTCGTGGCCGGCGCGGCCGATCCGCTGCAGCCCGCGCGCCACCGACTTCGGCGACTCGACCTGGACGACGAGGTCGACCGCGCCCATGTCGATCCCGAGCTCGAGCGACGAAGTGGCGACCAGGCACGGGATCTCGCCCTTCTTGAGGAGCTCCTCGACCTCGACGCGCTGCTCGCG
>JBARRQ010000126.1:0-4262 GCA_049644305.1 Gaiellaceae bacterium | reverse complement strand
TCATAGGACGCCTTGGCGCCGCGCATCCGGGCATGGAGCCTGCGCACCGTCTCGATGTTGTGGTTGTAGACGTCCGGCCGTTCGGCGAGGACGATGCGTAGAGCCTTTTCCTCGTAGCCGAGGAAATCAGGTGTCAGGACTTCGACCGAGGCGGCGGGGAGCTTGTGCTTCAGCGCGCGGATCGTCGCCGCATAGTGGCCGGCGCCCCTGTCCGGCAGGTCGTCTCGGTCGACAGATGTGACGACGACGTGAGTCAGTCCCATCTTCGCGGCGGTCGCGGCCAGGCGCAGCGGCTCGAGCGGGTCCGGCGGGCCGTCGGGCTTGCCGGAGTGGACGTAGCAGTACCGGCAGGCCCGCGTGCACGTCTCCCCCAAGATCTGGAATGTTGCCGTGCCTCGGCCCCAGCACTCCGCGATGTTCGGGCAGCGCGCTTCCTCGCAGATCGTGTGCAGCGACGCCCCGTGGATCAGCTTGCGGACGTCGAAGTACCGTGAGTCGGCGCTCGGCGCCCGAACCTTCATCCACTCGGGGCGCCTCGGGCGCTCCCCGACGGGCGATGAGCCCTGCATGGATCGGAGTCTAGTCGGACGCCTTGCTGAGCCCGAGCCGCCAAGGCAGCGCTTGCGATGCCGCCTTCAGGGCGCGTGGGCTTTGCCCGTGCGCCCGTCTGAAATGATCGGTCGGTGCCGCTTGCCCTCGTTTCGAAGCGCCTCTAGGACGCTACGTGCACTTCCAGGGATCGAGGTAGACGTCGTCGATCTGGTAGGCGGCGCCGGCCCCGACCGGCGTGAAGCGGAAGGCAACAGCGCTCGTCCCGATCAGTTTGGTCACGTTGCTGAGCAGGAGCTCGAGCCGCGGCGAGGGCGCCCACGAGCTGCCGCCCCTCACGGTGCCGCCGTCGAGGATGGTCAGCAGACCGCCCAAGAGGCTCGGGACGATCACCTGCACGTGGAGAGCTCCGGTCGACGAGCCGACGTTCCGCATCAGCATGCGGAGGTGCCAGTCTCCGAGCGCGAAGCAGACGGTGCCGCTGTAGGCGGAGCTTCCTGACGGCAGCAGCAGCGAGTGGCTGTCACTCCGGTTGCCGTCGATGAAGAACGGCTCGTTCCCGGAGACGACTCTCGCGCCGCCGCTGAGGAACCACGCGGCGCCTCCATTCTCGAAGCCCTGGTTCTGAAGCCTTGCGTAGTAGGAGGAGTCGCCCCAGTGCGAGAAGACCTGGCCCGGGCTCGAGTCGCAGAAGGACGCCGGGCCCGTTCCGATCAGGCCAGCCTTGGCGGTCGACGTGACCGCGCAGAACGCCGCCACCGCGACTACCACAAGAATCCTCGATCCGACCCGTACCACAGATGCCGCCACGCCTTCCTCCTCGCCGCTGATGTGGTCTCACTCTCTTCGGTCAACGCGGCGCTGCATCACCCGTTAGGGGGCTTGGGGCCAGGGGGGATCCCTCATCCGAGGGAAATCGGCCGGCGGTCGCCGTCAAGCGCCAGGTGCGGCAGGACGATGTTCTAGCCGATGTCGACTGTGGCAAGCACCTCCGCGCGCTCTGGCCTGCTCGATCCGGAAGAGCAGCGGCTCATCGAGGAGCGACGCGCAAGGCGCCTGCACCGCCTCGCCCGTCGCGAGCTTTGGTCGGTTGTGGTCTTCACCGGCGGCTTCCTCGTCGCGGCGGTGCTGATGGCGGTCCTGATGCCTTCGCACCGAAGCCCCGGCCTGTTCGCCGTTCTCATTCTCGTCCTCTCGTACGCAGCAGCGTTCAGGCTCGACTTCGAGATCGGCACCGGCTCCGCCGTCCCGACGCAGCTGATTCTCGTGCCGATGCTGTTCGTCCTGCCCGTAGGCTTTGTGCCGCTTGCCGTCGCGGCCGGCGTCGTCCTCGGCAGTCTCGAGGAGCACCTCCGCGGCTCGTTGCGGCTGGGTCGCGTTCCTCTGCGGATCCTGATCGCCTGGCACGCCGTTGGTCCTGCGCTCGTGCTCGGGATCGCGGGTGAGCGTGGCCCGAGGCTCTCCGACTGGCCGCTCTATGTCCTCGCCTTGATCTCCCAGTTCGGGCTCGACACATTCTGTGCGGCCGGCCGGGAATGGCTGGCGCTGGGTGTGCGGCCGAGCGTCCAGCTACGCGCGATGCTCTGGGTCTACGCGATCGACGCCGGCCTCGCGCCGGTGGGCCTCGCGGTCGCCTTCGCGACACAGTCCTCGCCCTACGGAATCGTGCTCGCGCTGCCCCTGGTGGGGCTGCTTTCCGTCTTCGCCCGTGAGCGGCGTGTGCGAATCGATCACGAGCTCGAGCTTCGCGATGCCTATCGCGGCACCGCGTTCCTGCTCGGCGACGTTCTCGAGGCCGACGACGCCTATACGGGCATGCACAGCCGTGACGTCGTCGACCTCACGCTTCGCGTCGCCGATGTGCTCAGCTTGTCTGCACGAGAGCGCCGGGACGCTGAGTTCGTCGCGCTCCTCCACGATGTCGGGAAGGTTCGCGTTCCGAACTCGATCATCAACAAGCCGGGCCCACTCACCGCCGAGGAGCGGGCGATCATGGAGCAGCACACGGTCGAGGGCGAGCGCCTGCTTCTACGTGTCGGCGGGCTGCTCGGCGAGGCCGGCCGTGTTGTCCGCTCGTGCCACGAGCGCTACGACGGCGGCGGCTACCCGGACGGAATCGCCGGGGAGGAGATCCCGCTCGTCGCCCGGATCGTCGCCTGCTGCGATGCGTTCAACGCGATGACGAGCGACCGCTCCTACCGCAAGGCGATGCCGGTTGCGGATGCGATCGCCGAGCTACGGCGCGGAAGCGGGACGCAGTTCGACCCTCATGTGGTCGACGCTCTGATCGCCACGCTGGGCCCTCAGGCCGACTCAGCTCGGCCGAAGAACGAGCTCTCGACAACGTAGAAGAGGGCGATCGCCGCGAAGAGCCCGACGCTCGCGACCGGGCTCGCGAAGGCAACCAGCGTCGCGGTCAGGTAGAGAGGCGCGCCGGGGAGGTAGCTCCGGGTGATGCCGCTGACGGCGCGCGGATCGGAGTCGGCTCGAAGAAGCCTGCCCTTGCGGGTCGCGTAGAGCCAGAGCGTGATGTACGAGACCGCCATGATCGTCATCGTCGCGCCGTAGGCGAGCGCGGCCGGCTGGAGATCATGTTGGCCCCGGAGGTGCTCCGCGACGAGGCGGGTAGGGAAGGGCAGGAAGGCGACACACATGAGCAGGAAGACGTTCTGCAGCAGAAACGTGCGGTCGACCCGGGCGAGCTGGTTCATGACGGTGTGGTGGTTCGACCAGATGATCCCGATGGTCACGAAGCTGACCGCGTAGGCAATGTAGGACGGCCAGATCTCGACCAGCCGCGAGCCGATTGCGCCCGAGCCGTCGCTGACCTGGGCATCGACGTTCAGGATCAGGAGCGTCGCTGCGATCGCGAAGACGCCGTCGGCGAACGTCTCGAGCCGTGCCGTGCTCACCCGCTCGCTCGAACGTCGAGGCTCACGATGCCCGCGAGCCTAGTCCGCGGCGGCGATCTGCGCGTGGACCGGCTGTGGCCAGAGTCCAGCGCCGTCTTCGGCGGGGAGCTCCTCGAGCTCGAGCTCGAACACGTCCGCCAGGGCCGCGATCGCCAATGGCCGCACCTCGTCCGTCTCGACGGGCCTGCCGAGCTCGCGCGCGATCGTCGTGAACGCTGCGTCCTCGAGCCCACATGCCGTGATCCACTCGGTGAACGGCGCCGTGTCGAGGTCGACGTTGAGCGCGTAGCCATGGGTTGTGACCCACCTCGACACATGAATTCCTATAGACGCGATCTTTCGCGGCGGCGGTTCGAGCCAGATGCCGGTCAAGCCTTCGATCCGCGTAGCCGCCACGCCGAGCGGAGCGAGGGTTCGGATCAACGCCTCTTCGAGGTCGCGGCAGTAGCGCTTCACGTCCTGCCCGTGCCGGCGCAGGTCGAGAATCGGGTAGCAGACGAGCTGTCCCGGCCCGTGATAGGTCGACTTCCCGCCGCGGTCGGTCTCGACGATCTCCACGTCCGCGCCGCCGGGGATGTGCAGCTCGCCCTCCTCGGCCCGACGGCCGAGTGTGATCACCGGCGGGTGCTCGAGCAGGATCACCGTGTCGGGAATCGCTCCCTGCGACACGGCCCCCGCGACCGAGCGCTGCAACTCCCAGGCCTCGCGATAAGGGACGCGGCCGAGCTCCATGAGGTATGCCCCGCGACTCACGCGCTCAGACTACCCAGCCGGAGCTTTGCCTCGATCCCGAGGAACGAG
>JBARRQ010000125.1:0-33284 GCA_049644305.1 Gaiellaceae bacterium | reverse complement strand
ATTTGCGGCGGGTATGCGCGTTCGCGCGGTCGTTCCATGGTCGGTTCGCTTCCCGACGATGGCGAACCACACGGGTACCCATCTCCTCCCCACGGCGCTCCAGGACGTCCTCGGCGACCACGCGCGGCAGGCCGGCTCCGCCGTCCGGCCTGACAAGCTGCGCTTCGACTTCACGCATCCGCAGGCCCTCACCGCGGACGAGCGGGCAGAGGTAGAGCGGCGGGTCAACGAGCGGATCTTCGCGAACGTGCCCGTCCGCGCTTTCATCGTTCCGATCGACGAGGCGCGCCGCCTCGGCGCGATGATGCTCTTCGGCGAGAAGTACGGCGACGAGGTTCGGCTCGTCGAGATCGCCGGCTACTCGCGCGAGCTCTGCGGGGGCACGCATGTGCGCGCGACAGCCGAGGTCGGGCCGTTCGTGATCCTCTCCGAGAGCTCGGTCGGCTCGGGAGTCCGCCGGATCGAGGCTGTGACCTCGGGCGAGGCCTATGCCTTGCTGGACGCGCGCGCGAGAGAGGTGGACGAGCTTCGCGGCGAGCTCGAGCGGGCGCGCAAGGAAGGCGGGAGAAGGGAGGAGCCGCGCAAGGTGCGCCTCGAGCCGAGCCGTGAGGAGGAGATCGGCGGCGTCAACGTCTACGTCGGCCGAGCGACCGGGGTGGACGTCGATGCGCTGCTGGCGGAGTCCGACCGGATCAAGCAGGAGCGCGCGCCTGCCGCGGTCGTCCTCGGATCCAGCGAGGACGGCCGCGTCCACCTCGTCGCGAACTTCGACCGCTCGCTCGAGGGACGGATTGACGCCGTCGCCGTGATTCGGGAAGCGGCCGCCGAGGTTGGGGGAGGCGGAGGCGGCCGGCCGACGATGGCGCGCGCGGGCGGGAAGAACCCGGAGAAGTTGGACGAAGCGCTGGCGAAGGCAGAGGAGGCGCTTCGCCGCGCGCTGGCGTGAGCACCGAGTGGGCGAGGGCGAGCGACGCGTGAAGGTGGTCGCCCTGGACTATGGCTCGGCGCGGACAGGCGTCGCCGTCTCCGACCCGTCCGGCACGATCGCGCGCCCGCTCGGAGTCGTCGAGCGCGCCGGCAGCGAGGCGGGGCTCGAACGCCTCTCTGAGCTGATTCGAGCGGAGGAAGCGGAGCGAGTCGTCGTCGGCCTGCCTTTGACGCTGCGGGGCGAGCACGGAGCTCAGGCGCGGGAGACGGAAGCATTTCTCGAGGCGCTGCGGGCCGTCGTCGACGTACCGGTCGAAAGCTTCGACGAACGCTTCACAACCGGCCTGGCCGTGCGTCTCGGCTCTGACGAGGCGCCCGAGGACGCCCGGGCTGCCGCGCACCTGTTGTCGAGCTACCTCGAGTGGTCGAGCAGCGAGCGGGAATGATGCGGCCGCGGGGGCGGCCCCCGCGGCGCACGCCTCGCCGGATCGTCTACCGGCGGCGCCTCGCGGCCGTCGGCGTGCTCGCCGCCGGCTTCGCGGCAGCATGGTTCGCGGTCGGGAGCATCGGCGGCGGGAGCAAGCCGAAGACGACAGTGCCTCTTCCGCCCCGGCCGTTCAAGGTTGTCTTTCCGGAGGGATTCACGCGCGGGCAGATGGCGAATCGCGTCGAGGCCGTGGCACGAATCGCCCAACACGAGCGCGGCAGGGTGCCGAGGCTGACCGCCCAGGGGTACCTCGCTGCCACGAGCAGGCCTCGCCGCGAGCCTGCCTTCGGGAGCACGCGGCTGCCGCTCGAGGGTTTTCTCTTTCCGGCGACCTACGACTTCACCGCTCGGACGACACCGGTCCAGCTCGTCGCGAGGCAGCTCGACGCATTCCGCCGGAACTGGGCGCAGCTGAGTCTCCGCTACGCGCGCTCGAAGAACCTCACGCCTTACGACGTGCTGACGATCGCCTCGATGGTCGAGCGGGAGTCTGCCGCTCCCGAGGAGCGGCAGCTCGTGGCAGCCGTGATCTATAACCGGCTTCACCGGCACATGTCGCTCGGGATCGACGCAACGCTGCGCTACGGGCTGCACATTCCGCCTACGGAGTCGATCCGCGAATCGCAGCTGAACAGCACGAGCCCCTACAACACGGGAAAGCACCTGGGCTTGCCGCCGACGCCGATCGCCAATCCCGGGCTCGCGTCGCTCCAGGCGGCCGCGCATCCCGCTCACGTCGACTACCTCTACTTCGTGCGCAAGCCGGACAAGTTGCACCACTTCTTCACCGCGAGCGTCGCCGCGTTCGAGCGCTACAAGGCGGCGCACGGCTACCGGTGATCGGCGGCGCCACCCGCCTCGTCGGACTACTCGGGCGGCCGGTTGCCGAGTCGCTCTCTCCGCGGATCCAGAACGCGGCGTTTGCCGCTCGGGCACTCGACTGGGCCTACGTGCCGCTGGAGGTGGAGCCGGAGCGGCTCGCCGAAGCGGTGAGGGGCCTGGCCGCGTTGAGCTTCGCCGGGGCCAACGTGACCGTCCCGCACAAGCAAGCGGTCGTTGCGCTCTGCGACGAGGCGGAGGGCGAGTCGGTGAACACGCTCGTGCTCCGGGACGGCCGAGTGCTCGGATTCAACACGGACAAGGAGATCGTCGCCGGGATTTCGGCGGAGCGTGTCTGCCTGATCGGGGCAGGCGGGGCGGCGGCCGCATTGCTGTATGCGCTGCCTGGTGACGTGCGGGTGTTCTCCCGTAGCGACGAGTGGCCGCCCGACGCCACGGGCTGCGACTTGATCGTGAACGCGACGCCCGTGCGCGATGAGCTACTCGTCGAGCCCCGGCCCGAGCAGGCGGTGGTCGACCTCGCCTACTACGGCGACGGCCGGCCGACCAGGCTCGTCGAGGCCGCGCGGGAGGCCGGCTGCCGCCTCGTCGTAGACGGCCTCGAGGCGCTCGTCCGCCAGGGAGCCGCCTCATTCGAGCACTGGACGGATGCCGAAGCGCCTGTTGAAGCGATGCGCGCCGCCCTAGGCTTAGAACGATGACCTTGAGCCTGACCACCGCGGGCGAGTCGCATGGTCCGGCGCTCGTCGCGATTGTGACGGGCCTTCCGGCCGGGCTCGTGCTCGACCGCGCGGCGATCGACGGTGACCTCGCACGACGCCAGCAAGGCTACGGGCGCAGTCCGCGGCAAAAGCTCGAGCAGGACGAGGTCGAGGTTCTCGCGGGCCTGCGACACGGGCGGACGCTCGGAACGCCGCTCGCACTCGTCGTCCGCAACCGCGACCACGCGAACTGGGCGTGGGGGATGAGCCCCTGGCCCCCGGGGGGAGAACCGCAGGGGAAGGGGACGAAGCCGGTGACGCTGCCGCGGCCGGGGCACGCCGATCTCGCGGGAGCACTTAAGTTCGGCTTGGCCGACGCGCGCGATGCGCTCGAACGGGCGAGCGCGAGGCAGACGGCTGTCGCAGTCGCCGCAGGCGCGGTGGCGAAGGGGCTCCTGGCGGAGATCGGCGTGTCGGTCGAGGGCCGGGTGGCCACGGATGACCTCGAGCGGCGCATCGACGAGGCGCGCGCGGAGCGGGACACCGTCGGAGGCATCGTCGAAGTAGTCGCGCGCGGGGCGCCGCCCGGCCTCGGTTCCTACGCCGCGAAGGACGACCGCCTCGATGCCCGGCTCGCAGCGGCGCTGATGGGCATCCAGGCGGTGAAGGGGGTCGAGATCGGCGGAGGTTTCGAGCTGGCCGGGCGCCGCGGCTCGCAGGCGCACGACGAGATCCTCGCGGACGAGCACGGCGACCTCCATCGCGAGACGAACCTCGCCGGCGGGATCGAAGGCGGCATCTCGAACGGGGAGGCGATCGTCGTGCGCGCGGCGATGAAGCCGTTGCCGACGCTGATGCGGCCGCTGCGTTCCGTCGATCTCGTGACCGGCGAGGCGGGCGAGGCGCTGGTCGAGCGCAGCGACGTCGCGGCGGTCGAGGCCCTGGCCGTTGTCGCCGAGGCTGCCGTCGCCTTCGAGCTCGCGCGCGCCGCCCGGGAGAAGTTCGGCGGCGATGCCCTCGCGGATTTCATCGCCGCCCACCGCGCGTACGTGGAGCGGATCCCTTGGCGCATGCGCTAGACCGGCACGTCGCGCTGGTGGGGTTCATGGGCGCGGGCAAGTCCATGCTCGGCGCCGAGGTCGGGCAGCGGCTCGGCCGTCGTCTCGTCGATCTCGACCGCGAGCTGGAGCGGTCGGTCCGCCGTACGATCCCCGAGCTGTTCGAGCAGCGCGGCGAGGCCGAGTTTCGCGTCCTGGAGGCCGAGGCGACGATCGACGTCCTGGAGAATGACCGTCCGGCGGTGCTAGCGCTCGGCGGCGGTGCCGTGGAGACGCCGAAGATCCGCCGGGCGCTCCGCGAGCACGCGCTGACCGTCCACGTCGACGTCGAGCCTCAGACTGCCTGGGGGCGGGCGGGGGGAACCTCTCGTCCGCTGGCAGGCGACGAGGAGAGCTTCCGCACGCTCTACAACCGCCGCCGGCCGCTCTACATGGAGTGCGCCGACGTCACCGCCGCGGATGCCGACGAGATCGTGCTGGCCGCCGCAGGGATCGTGGTCGAGGAGGGAGCGCTCGGGCGCCTGGCCGAGCTCGTGCCCGCGGGGGAGCTGGAGCTCATCGCCGACGCCGCCGTGCTCGAGCTCCACCGGCCGCCGCTCGAGGCGCCGGTGCACGCGTTGCGTGCCGGGGAAGAGGCGAAGAGCCTGCGCGCAGTCGAGCGGATTTGGCGGGAGCTGCGGCTGGACCGGGACGGCACGATCGTGGCGTTCGGCGGCGGCTGCACGACCGACGCCGCCGGCTTCGCGGCCGCCACGTACTTGCGCGGCCTGCCGTGGGTTGTCGTTCCGACCACGCTGGTCGGACAGGTCGACGCGGCGATCGGCGGTAAGACCGCGCTCAACCTGCCGGACGGGAAGAACCTCGCTGGCGCGTTTCACTGGCCGGTGACGACGGTGATCGATCCGAGCCTCCTCGGGACGCTGCCGGAACGCGAGCGACGCGCGGGCATGGCCGAGGTCGTCAAGACCGGGCTGCTCGCGGGCGAGGCGCTGTGGGAGCTGCCGGAGATCGAGCTCGTGCGCCGGTGCGCCGCCTACAAGGCCGCCGTTTGCCTGCGCGACCCGTTCGAGCGAGGCGAGCGGGCGGTGCTCAACCTCGGGCACACGTTCGCGCATGCGCTCGAGGCGGCCGGGGGCTACCAGCAGGTAAGCCATGGCGACGCAGTGGCGCTCGGGTTGCTCGCGGCGCTGCGGCTCTCCGGTCTCGACACAAGCGCGGTGGAGGACGTGCTCGGCCCGGAGCCCGTGCGGGTCGACCGCGACGCGGCGTGGGCCGCGCTCGCTCGTGACAAGAAGGCCCGCGACGGAAGGCCGCGTCTCGTGCTGCTCGAGGGGCCGGGGAAGCCGGTGACCGGAGCCGAGGTCGAGGAGGAGCGGATCCGCGCAGCTCTGGACGAGCTGATCGCCGAGTAGAGTCGTTTCATGCGTGTGGCCGTCTTCAACGGCGTCAACATCGACATGCTGCACCGGCGCGACCCGAGCCTCTACGGCGGGATAAGCCTGAACCAGCTTGAGAGCCGCATCTACGAATGGGCCATGGAGCTCGAGCTCATCGCCGATTGCCGGCACACGAACAGCGAGGGCGTGTTCGTCGCCTACTGTCACGACGCGCTCGACTGGGCGGTGGGTGTCGTCGTCAATCCCGGAGCGTGGTCGCACTACAGCTACGCGATTCGGGATGCGCTCGAGCTCTTCGAGGTGCCGGTCGTCGAAGTGCACCTCTCGAACATCGACGAGCGCGAGGAATGGCGGCGGCACTCCGTTGTCGCCGATGTGACCGCGGCGCGGATCATCGGCAAGGGCCCGGACGGCTACCGGGAGGCGCTCGAGTTCGTGGCAGAGCGCCGGTCGTGAAGGAGCGTGTCGAGCGACTCCGCGCGGGGCTCGAGGAGCCGCTGCTCGTCGCAGGCGAAGCGAACATCCGCTACCTGACCGGCTTCTCCAGCTCGAACGCGGCCCTGTTGGTAGAGCCCGAGCGGGCGTTTGTCTACAGCGACTTCCGTTACGCCGAGGCGGGCCGCGCTCTGGAGACCGTCGAGTTCGTCGAGACCAAGCGCAACCTGTGGTCAGACCTCGCCGAGCGGCTCTCCGGCCGGATCGGGTTCGAGGCCGACGCGCTCACCTACGCGCAGTACGAGACGCTCTCCGGCGGCGGTCTGGACCTCGTCCCCCGGCGCGGGCTCGTCGAGGCGCTGCGCGCGGTGAAGGACGACAGCGAGCTCGAGGCGATCCGGCGGGCGGCGGCAATCACGAACGAGGCGTACGAGCGGCTCGCGGGGGAGCAGTTCACCGGCCGCACAGAACGGGAGCTCGCGTGGCTGATGGACGAGCTCTTCCACAAGCTCGAAGCTGCTGGCCCGGCCTTCGAGACCATCGTCGCCGCCGGCGCCGGCAGCGCCCGTCCACATGCCCGCCCTGGCGTTACACGGCTCGAGCCGGGCCAGACGGTCGTCATCGACGCCGGCGCCCGCGTCGACGGCTACTGCGCCGACTGCACGCGCACGTTCTCCACCGGTCCGCTACCGGATCGCCTGCGGGAGGCGTATGAGGCCTGCCTCGAAGGCCAGGCGGCGGGTCTCGGAGCGGTTCGCGCGGGCACGAGCGGAGTAGACGCGGACGCCGCGGCCCGCAACGTCATCGAAGCCGCCGGCTTCGGCGACGCGTTCGGCCACGGACTCGGTCACGGTGTTGGCCTCGAGGTCCACGAGGCGCCGCGGCTGAGCCGCGAGTCCCGCGACACGCTCGCCGCCGGAAACGTCGTCACCGTCGAGCCGGGGATCTATCTCGAGGGCCTCGGGGGAATCCGGATCGAGGATCTCGTAGTCGTCGGCGACGACGGTCCCGAGGTCCTGACCACGTTCACCAAGGATCCCGTAACCGTCGACTAGACTCGGGCGCCGTGGCCGAGACGGTCTCCACCAACCAGTTTCGCAACGGAATGCACATCGAGCTCGAGGGCGCCGTCTGGCGCATCCTCGAGTTCCAGCACGTCAAGCCCGGCAAGGGCGGCGCGTTCGTGCGGTCCAGGCTGCGCAATCTGGACTCCGGCGCCGTCGTCGACAAGACCTTTCGGGCCGGCGAGAAGTTCCCGCGCGTGCACACCGAGGTGAAGGACGTGCAGTACCTCTACGACGCCGGCGACGAGGTGGTCTTCATGGACAGCGAAACCTACGAGCAGTTCTCGCTCTCGCGCGCAGCGGTCTCCGAGGCACTGCCGTACCTGGAGCCGTCGAGCTCCGTCCAGGTGCTCTGGGTCGACCGGCGGCCGGCGGGCATTCAGCTCCCCTCTGCGGTCGAGCTCGCGGTCGCCGAGACGGAGCCGGGCGTGCGCGGCGACACGGTCTCGAACGTGACGAAGCCGGCGAAGCTCGAGACGGGCGCGGTCGTGCAAGTGCCGCTGTTCGTGAACGTGGGCGACCGGATCAAGGTCGATCCACGCGAGGGCCGCTACATCTCGCGAGCCTAGCTCCGACACGGCGCTAGGCTCCCCCGGCATGCCCAAGCTCGTGGACACGACGATCCGGCTTCTCGGGCAGGAGCCGCTCGCCGGGCGGATGCCGACGGCCGATTTGCTGCGGCTCGCCGAGATCCTCGACGGCGCCGGGCTCGCCTACCTCGAGGTCTCCGGAGGTGGAGTTTTCGACAGCGCGGTTCACCGCGGCGTCGAGAGCCCCTGGGAGCGAATCCGGGCGCTGAACGCCCGCACGACGACGCCTCTCGCAATGGCCCTGCGCGGGCGCTTCCTCGTCGGCTCGCGCCCGGTCGGGGGCGATTTCGTCCGCCGGTTCGTCGCTTCTGCCGCCGAGAGCGGGATTGAAGTCTTCCGCCTGCACGACCCGCTCAACGACGTCGAGAACCTGCGTGAGGCGGGCGAGGCGATCACGGCGGCAGGCCGCGAATTCGACGCCGGTTTGGTGTACGGCTCGGGCTACACGGGGGAGGTCGAAGCTCTCGTAGAGCAGGCCCGGAAGCTTCCCGATCTGGGCGCGACGCGCGTCCTCGTGCACGATCCCTCGGGCTCGCTGGAGCCGCAGCAGGCGCTGGAGCTGGCGGCGGCGCTCGGTGAGAGGAGCGGTCTTCCAGTGGGGCTCTACTGCCAGGGGGCGGCGGGAAACGCGATGGCGGCAGCCCTCGAGGCGGCGCGCGGAGGCGCCGACCTGATCGCCTGCGCGGTCTACCCGGTCGCGCTGGCGATCCACCGGGTCTCCGGGGAGGCGATCGCGACGGCGCTCAGCGGCCTCGGGCTCGACACAGGAGCGAACGTCGACGCGTTGTGGCGAGCGTCCGAGCTCGTCAACGAGCACATCGGCGACGAGCCGGTTACGCCGCTTGCGCCGCGGGTCGCGGTTCGAGCAGCGGAGCGCCGCCTTCCCTCAGGGCTGGTCGCGGCGCTCGATGCGCATCTTCGCGCGCTTGCGGCCGGGGACCGGCTCGACGACGTCCTCGACGAGCTCGCCCGGGTCCGCGAGGAGGTCGGCTGGCCGCCGCTTGCCGCGCCGATCGGCCAGATCCTCGGCTCACAGGCTCTCCTCCATGTCCTCTCGGCTACCCGCTACCAGACCATCGTCGACGAGCTCCGCGGGCTGATCGAAGGCCGGTTCGGGAGCCCTCCGGGCCCTATCGAGCCCGCGGTCCGGCGTGCCGTCGAGCTCGTCTCCAATGGAGGCGAGTCCGAGCAGGCGCCGCTGGACCTGGACGAGCTGCGGGAGCAGGCCGAGGGGTTGGCGTCGAGCGAGGAAGAGCTGCTCCTGCTCGCGCTCTTCGGCCAAGAGGCCGAGCCGCTGCTGAAGACGATTCGCGGGCGCGCTCACGGGGACGACAGCCTGGCTGCCGGCGGCGTCGACCAGGCCCGCGCCGAGCGTATCCGCGAGATCGTGCGCATCGTGCAGGAGTCGGGCGTCGGCGAGGTGACGATCGAGGAATCCGGCATGCGCGTCTCCGTACGCCGGACGCCGGAGCCGCTTGACCCGCAGCTCGCAGCCTCCGCCGACGAGCTCGAAGCGGGCGGCGAACCTGCGTCCGAGTCTCAGTCCGAGGCAGACGGCGCCGTCCGCGTCGAGGCGCCGATGGTCGGCGTCTTCTACCGCGCTGCGCAACCGGGAGCGCCGCCGTTCGTCGAGGAAGGCGACATGGTCGCGCCGGGTCAGACGCTCTGCATCCTCGAGGCGATGAAGCTGATGAACGAGATCAAGTCGGACGTCGCCGGGGTCGTGCGCACAATCCACGTGGGCAACGCCGAGCCGGTCGAATTCGGGCAGCTGCTGTTCGAGCTGGAGCCCGTCACCCTTCCCCCGCTCGACGCTGTCTAGATGTTTCGCCGCGTACTCGTCGCGAACCGCGGAGAGGTTGCCGTCCGCGTAATCCGGGCGCTCCACGAATGCGACGTCGAGGCGGTCGCCGTGTACTCGACCGCGGACCGCGACGCGTTCCACGTCCGCCTTGCCGACCGCGCCGTGTGCGTCGGGCCACCACATGCGAGCGAGAGCTATCTGCGCATCCCCTCACTCATTGCAGCCGCGACGACCACCGGTTGCGAGGCGGTCCACCCCGGCTGGGGGTTCCTCGCCGAGAGCCCTGCCTTCGTGGATGCGTGTGCCGACAACGACCTGGTCTTCATCGGCCCGAGCGCGGAGACGATGTCGCGCATGGGCGACAAGGTCCAGGCCAAGGCCGAGATGCGGGCGGCTGACGTGCCGGTCGTCCCGGGAACCGATGGGGCGGCCAGCCTCGAGGAGGCTCAGTCTGCCGCGGAGGAGGCTGGCTATCCGGTCCTGCTCAAGGCCAGGGCAGGCGGCGGGGGGAAGGGAATGCGACTCGTGGCCGGCCCGGACGAGCTCGAATCGGCCTACGGCACGGCGGCCCTCGAGGCCGAGGCCGCGTTCGGGGACGGCAGCCTCTACCTGGAGAAGGCGATCTCGCCGGCGCGACATGTTGAGATCCAGGTGCTCGCCGACGGCGACGGCGGTGTTCTGACTCTGGGCGAGCGAGAGTGCTCGATTCAGCGACGACACCAGAAGCTGATCGAGGAATCGCCTTCGCCCGCCCTGACCCCCGATAGCCGCGAGCGGATGGAGTCTGCCGCCGAGCGAGCCTGTGAAGCGATCGGCTTCCGCAACGCGGGCACGTTCGAGTTCCTACTCGGCCCGAACGGCGCTTTCTACTTCATCGAGCTGAACGCGAGGCTCCAAGTGGAGCACCCTGTGACGGAGCTCGTCACCGGTGTCGACATCGTGCACGAGCAGCTGCGCATCGCCTCCGGCGAACGGCTGGCGCGGACGGGCCGGGCAGAACGCAGAGGCCACGCGCTCGAGCTGCGCCTCAATGCGGAGGATCCCGCGCGCGATTTCGCTCCGGCGCCGGGTCTCATCACCCGCTTCCGGCCTCCGCTCGGTCCGGGGGTACGGCTCGATACGTACATCGAGGAGGGGACGGTCGTCCCGCCGCACTACGACTCTCTGCTCGGCAAGCTGATCGTCTGGGACGAGTCGCGACCGGCGGCGATCGCCCGCGCGCTGCGCGCGCTCGGGGAGCTGCAGATCGAAGGCGTCCCGACGACGCGGGAGCTGGCGATGGACGTGCTGCGCAGCGAGGGCTTTGCGAACGGCCACTATTCGACCTCGTACCTCGACGAAGCGGGTGCTGCACTGCCGGCGCTCATCGGCCCGTGACGGATCCATTCGTCGTTCGCGGAGCCAGAGGCTCGATCACAGTCTCGTCCGCGGCGCTCAACGGGCTCGTCGTCCGCGCCGCCCAGAGCGTCGAAGGGGCGATGGTGCGCCGGCCGCGACGTTCAGTCGAGGTCCTGCACGGCGATGGGCGTGCGTCAGTTTCGCTCCAGCTCGCCGTTCGCTACGGCGAGGTTGCTCCCGAGCTTGCTCGGACCGTCCAGCACCGCGTGGCCGAAGCTGTCGCCGCCGCCTGCGGGCTCGAAATAGAGCGCGTCGACGTCGGTGTCGAGGAGATCGTGTAATGGCAGGGCGAAGAGCTGCCCGGCGCACCGCTCTTGTTCTCCTCTACCAGTGGGACGTCACGGGCCAGGAGCTGACCTCGCTCTTCGAGGGCGACGTCGACGAGTATGCGCGCGAGCTCGCAGAGACGGTCGTCGAGCGGCACGAGGAGCTCGATCGCCGGATCACCGAGGCTTCCGACGAGTGGCCTGCCGACCGGCTCGGTGCCCTCGAGCGCAACATCCTCCGCCTCGCGATCCTCGAGCTGGACCGCGGCGAGGTGCCGCTCGAGGTCGCGATCGACCAGGCCGTCAACCTCGCCAAGCGGTATTCCTCCGAAGACGCGGGACGCCTCGTCAACGGCATACTCGGCCGCATCGTGCGGGAGACCACTCGATGACTCCCGAGGATCGGCTGAGGCAAGCCGAAGAGCTCCTCGACCGGCTCGAGCGCACGCGAGAGCGGCTCGACAAGGCGAAGGATCCAGACGAGGCGATCGAGATCCTCTCGGAGCTGTCCGAGATCGCCAAGGAAGTAGAGTCGCAGCTCCAGCAGGCAAGACGGGAGGCTGAGGGTTGAGCACGCCCGAGGAGCTGCTAGAGCTCGTCGAGCAGTACCTCGAGGAGCTCGCGCTGACGCCGGAGCTCGGCGAGTTGGAGCGGCCGGTGCGTTACTCCCTCGCCGGCGGCGGCAAGCGCGTCAGGCCCGTGCTCTGCTTGGCCACGACGGAGGCTGCGGGTGCGGAACCGGAAGCCGCGCTGCCCGCCGCGGCGGCGCTCGAGCTCGTCCACACGTTCTCGCTCGTCCATGACGACCTTCCGGCGCTCGACGACGACCGGGTGCGACGCGGGCGGGCGAGCACTTGGGCGGAGTTCGGCGAGGCCATCGGGATTCTCGCGGGCGACGCGCTTGTCGCCGAGGCGCTCCGGCTCGCGCTCACGTACCCGAGCCCGGCAGTGGCGCGTGAGCTCGTCCAGGCGACGCTGGGCATGATCGGCGGCCAGTACCTCGATGTGACCAGAGGCGAGACGGACCTCGCATCTCTGCACCGCCTCAAGACGGGCCGCCTGTTCTCGGCCTCGGTTGCGTGCGCGCTCTGGGTTGCCGAGGTGCCGGAGCGTGAACAGGCGCCGTGGCGGGCTTTCGCCGACGAGGTCGGCCTCCTCTTTCAGATCGTCGACGACATCCTCGACGAGGATGGGTATCTGCTCGAGCACGGAGCCGAAGGCGCGAGGGCGCTGGCCGACCAGACGGCCGAACGGGCCCAGGCGCGGCTGTCCGAGGTTCCCGCCGACACCTCGGTCCTGGCCGGAATCGTCTCGGGGCTCGCGGCCCGCACGTCCTGAAGCTCCGTGCGACTCGCGAACGACACCGCGGAGCTCGTTCCGCGCACCTCCTTCGAAGGGCCTGAGCTTCGCTTCGACTTCCCGGGAATCGAGGTCGGCGTCGCCGAGTACGACGAAGGACCGACCGGGTGCACGGTCTTCTCGTTCCCGAAGGGAGCTTCGTCCTCGATCGACGTCCGCGGCGGCTCTCCCGGGGTCAGCGGCACCGGCTACGAGTTCGTCGATGCGATCTGCCTCGCGGGCGGCTCGCTCTACGGGCTCGAGGCCGCCGCCGGCGTAGCAGCCGAGCTTCTCGTCCGCCGTGACTACCGAACCGGCTGGCTTGACATTCCGCTCGTCGCCGGCGCGATCATCTTCGACTGGGGTCCGCGCGACAACGCCGTGTACCCGGACAAGGAGCTCGGCCGGGCGGGACTGCGAGCCGCGCGGCCGGGAGTCTTCCCGCTCGGGCTGCGCGGAGCCGGCCGGTCGGCCACGGCTGGAAAACTGTTCGCCTACGAAGAAGGCGAGCCGACGGGCCAGGGCGCGGCCTTTCGAGAGGTCGGCGAGACGAAACTTGCTGTCTTCACCGTCGTGAACGCGGTCGGCGCGATCGTCGACCGCGACGGCAGTGTCGTCCGCGGGCACTACGAACGGAAGAGCGGGTTGCGGCGCGCGCTTGTCGCCGGCGTCGAAGAACGGTTGGCGACTGGGCGCCCTGTCCGTCCGCCGCCCGGGAACACGACGCTGACGGTGGTCGCGACGAATCTCCGTCTCGACGCACGCCAGCTTCGAACGTTTGGCCGCCAGGTTCACGCCTCCATGGCGCGGGCGATCCAGCCGTTCCACGCCTTGGAGGACGGAGACGTGCTATTCGCTGTCTCGACCGCCGAGGTTGAGGAGGATCCATTGCTGGACACAACCGCGCTCGGCGTTGTCGCATCGGAGCTCGCCTGGGACGCCGTCCTCTCGGTGGGTCGATGAAGAAGAAGCGGCTGGACATGCTGCTCGTCGAGCGGGGACTCGCCGAAAGCCGCGCCCAGGCTCAGGCGCTCGTACTCGCCGGGCTCGTCTCCGGCTATGACAAGGCCGGGCAGCAGGTCGACGAGTCCATCGAGCTCGAGGTCACATCGCCGCCTCCGTACGTTTCGCGTGGAGGAGAGAAGCTCGCGCACGCGCTCGACGAGCTTGGAGTCGACCCGGCGGGAAGGGACTGTCTGGACATCGGCGCTTCCACAGGCGGCTTCACCGACGTCCTGCTGCAGCGCGGTGCAGCTCGTGTGATCGCCCTCGACGTCGGCCGAGGGCAGCTTCACCAGCGGCTGCGGCAGGATCCACGGGTGACGGTGCTCGAGCGGACGAATGCGCGCGAGCTGCAGGGGCTTCCATTCGAACCCGAGCTGATCACGTGCGATGCCTCCTTCATCAGCCTTGGCAAGGTTCTTCCGCCGGCGCTGCGGCTCGCCGCTCCGGGCTGGGGGGCAGTCGTGCTCGTGAAGCCGCAGTTCGAGGCCGGCCGCCGCGACACGCGCAGGGGCGTCGTCCGGGACCCGGAGGTTTGGCGGCGTGTCCTTCGCGAGACGGCGGAGGCGGCGGCCCTGTGGCAGGCGCAGGTCGTGGGCGTCGTAGACTCCGGCCTGCCCGGCCCGAAGGGGAACCGCGAGTTCTTCCTCCACCTCGTCCACCGCGAGGAGCCGCAGATTCCCATTGAGCTCGAAAGCTGGATCGACGATGCAATCGGCTGAGGTCAAGCGCGTGGCCGTGATCACGCACGGCAAGCCGGAGACCATCGGCGCGGCGCTCGAACGGCTGCAGGCTCTGGCTGCCGAGCGGGGCGTAGAGCTGCTCTTCCCCGACGAGGAGATCGAGAAGCACCGATTGGACGGCGATCACGCCGACGTCGCCGAGGCCGATATCGCCGTCGTGCTCGGCGGCGACGGAACGATGCTGCGTGCGCTCAAGCGCTTCCTCGGCAAAGGCGTGCCCGTGATCGGGGTCAAGTTCGGCCGCGTCGGGTTCCTCGCGGCCTTCGACGGCGACGCCCTCGAGGAGGGGCTCCGCCGCGTCTTCGACGGCGATTACGTGGTTGTCGAGCTTCCCGCGCTCGAGGCGCAAGCGGGCGGCGAACGCTGGAAGGCGGTGAACGACGTCGTCGTCACGAGCTCTTCCCTCGGCCGGATGATCGAGCTCGGATGGGCAGTCGGCGGCGAAGATCTCGGCTCGCTCCGGTGCGACGGGCTGATTTGTTCGACGCCGTCCGGCTCGACCGCCTACAACCTCTCGAACGGCGGCCCGGTGCTCGTTTGGGGTCTCGACGCGATGGCGGTCACGTTCGTCGCGCCTCACTCACTTCAAGCCCGCCCGCTTGTCGTCCCGCGCAGCCGAGAGCTGACGGTCGTGAATCGCACCGCGGATGTCGCGGCCGCCGCGCTCGTCGACGGGCACCGGGTCCACGAGCTGGCGGCGGATGCCGAGATCGTCGTCCGGCTTGCAGAAGAGCGGACTCTCCTCGCCACGCTCCCTGAGAGCACCTTCTTCAGCCGCTTCCGCCGCACATTCGCGTCCTGACGCGCCAATTGGCACACGATTGGCACACGGGTCAGATGCTCCACGGGTACCGTCCCAAGCCCCCACCCACCCAGGGGCGCGCGTGAACATATAAGCGGCCCGGACCGGCCCTTCGAGCCGGTCGCCGCGCGCCACGCGGCGGCGTACCATCCAGCCCGTGCTCCGCCGCCTTCGGATCGAGAATCTCGTCCTCATCCGCGAAGCCGAGCTCGTGCTGGCTCCCGGGCTGAACGCGATTACCGGTGAGACCGGGGCGGGCAAAACCATCCTCGCGCAGGCGATCGGGCTCCTTCTGGGCAGCCGCGCCGACGCATCGTTCATCGGGCCTGACGGCGACGAAGCGTACGTCGAGGCAGAGCTCGCGGCTCCGCCGGGGTTCTTCGACGACGAGGAGCTTGCTTCGCTTGCCGAGCTTCGCCCCGAGGGGGAGGAGGATGTCGTCCTGGCCCGCAGGGTTTTTGCGGACGGTCGGACCCGCGCCTACGCGTGGGGACGCGGCGCCGCCCGCGAAGATCTGGCGGTGGCCGGCGAGCGGCTGATCGCGATGTCAGGACAATTCGAGCAGCGCCGCCTGGCGCGCTCGTCCTACCAGCTCGAAGTCCTTGACGCGTTCGCGGGCGAGGAGCAAACGCGTTCCCGGTCAGAGCTCCGCCTGGCGTGGCGCGAGCTCGGCGCGCTAAGGCGTCGACACGAGGAGCTGGCGGAGGGCGCGACCGCCGCGGAGGCGCGCCTGGCGGAGTTGCGGGCGCTGGTCGAAGACACGGAGGGCTTGAAGCCGGGCGGCGAGGAGGAGCTCCATTCCGAGCGGGAACGCCTTCGCCACGTAACCGAGCTCGCAAGTGGCGTTGCGGCGGCCGGCGACGCAATCGCGCCGGAGGAGGGAGAGGGCGCGGCGGGGCTTTCGGCACTGGCGGAGCGCGCAGTTGCCCCGCTCGAGCACCTCGCGCCGGAGCTTGAGCGGGCCGGCGACGACCTGCGCGACGTCGAGTTGCGTCTGCGCGAGACGGCGTCGGAGCTGCGCTCCTTCCTGTCTTCACTCGAAGCGGAGCCCGACCGGCTCGAGCAAGTGGAGAGCGAGCTCGACCGGATCGCCGAAGCGAGGCGACGCTTCCGGTGCTCGAGCTACGAGGAGCTTCTCGACCGTGCGGCCGCAGCGCGGGAAGAGCTCGCGGCGGTCGAGGCGGGTGTGGACCCCCTCCTCGCGACGGCCGAGGCGCTTGCTGCGGCCGAGACGAGGGTCGACAAGCTGTCTTCGGCGCTGAGGAAGACCCGCGAACGAGCCGCCGGCCCCTTCTCGGCTGCGGTCGCGGAAGAGCTGCGGGGGATTGGACTGGGAGAGGGCGAGTTCCGTGTCGATCTCCAGGCTGCGACTCCAGGCCCCACCGGAGCCGACGAAATCAGTTTCCTCATCCGGCCGAACCCAGGCCTGCCCTTTGCGCCCGTAGCCGAGACTGCGTCCGGCGGTGAGCTATCTCGGATTGCACTCGCGATCGGCGCGGTCGGCGGCGGCGAGACGATGGTCTTCGACGAGATCGATGCAGGAATCGGCGGGCAGACCGCGCACGCGGTCGGCCAAACCTTGCGCCGCCTGGCGGTCCAAACCCAGGTCGTGACTATCACGCACTTGCCGCAGATCGCCAGCTTGGCTGAGCGTCATTTCCGAGTCGAGAAGGTGTCGGGAGACCCGACGCACACGCGGATCGAGTCCCTCGGTGAGTCCGAGCGACGCGACGAGATCCGCCGCATGTTGGGTGGCAGGGAGTTCATCTCTGCTGCCCAAGCGGACGGATGAGCTCCGTCGAGTTCACGGGAACTGGCCGTCTCGGTCGCCGGAAGAAGGACCTGGTTCGCCGAGCCGCGTCCCTTTCGGCCGCCTCTCGGTGCCGGTAGCTCCAACCTCCTCCCCGAGGCGATCGTAACCAGGAAATCCGCGCGCATGGGAAACGGAAGTGCGCCGAAATCGCAACACTCTCGGCCGCGATGCCGCGCGTCGTTGCCAGTCGAGAGCTGCTCGCGCCACGGGAAGATGTGTGGCGTTTCCTCGCAGAGCCCTTTCATCTCTCCGACTGGTGGCCGGGAGTCGTCGGCGTAAAGCCCGACCGCCGTGGACTTGCCGCGGGGGCACGGTGGCAGCTGGTCGCCGGCCCTCAGGCGGGCGGGATCGTCGGCATGTTTCTTCGAAGACCGGAGGTGACGGGCACGCTCCTCGTGGAAGAAGTGCTCGGCAACGAGCTGGTGCGTTTCGTGTTCGTCCACGACCGAATCCACGCCGAGTTGCGCCTCAGACCGGCCGGAGACAGCCGAACGCGGGCGACGCTCGCGATCGAGGGGCCGTGGCTTCGGGTCAACCGGGCGTTGCCCCGTCAAGCCCTGAATCGGCTTCACGCCCTCTGTCAGACTGCCGCGGAGCTCTGAGATTTTCGACCCGCTCTGCTGCGGGGACCTGCACGGGCCACCTCCCCGTTGCCGTCCTGCTCGCTCCCTACGATCTCCGCGAGATGACGATGCTCGGTGACGCCGGGTCGAATGCGCGTGGCGCCATGGTAGGTTATGGATCCGTGGCAAAGCTCACGGCTCGAGGGAAGTGGCTCGCGGCGCTCGCGGGGCTCACAGTCGTCGCGGAGACCCGCCCCCTCGGAAATCTCATCGCACGCACCCCAGTGTTCCCGCAGCTCGATCGGTTGGGTCGGCCCGCGTAATGGCCCGTCGGCCGCCGAAGTACGTCTTCGTCACCGGCGGCGTCGTCTCGTCTCTCGGCAAGGGAATTACCGCGGCCTCGCTCGGGCGCCTCCTGAAGGCGCGAGGGCTGAAGGTTCAGGTCCAGAAGTTCGACCCCTACATAAACGTCGATCCCGGAACGATGAGCCCGTTCCAGCACGGCGAGGTGTTCGTCACCGAGGACGGTGCTGAGACCGACCTCGACATCGGCCACTACGAGCGCTTCATCGACGAGAACCTCTCGCGCACGGCCAACCACACCGCTGGGGCGATCTGGGACCGCGTCATCCGCAAGGAGCGCAAGGGCGAGTACCTCGGCTCGACGGTGCAGGTGATCCCCCACATCACGAACGAGATCAAAGAGCGAATCCGGAGCGCAACGGAGGCGAGCGACTGTGACGTGGTCGTCACCGAGATCGGGGGCACCGTCGGCGACATCGAGTCCCTGCCCTTCCTCGAGGCGATCCGGCAGTTCCGCCGCGAGGCAGGGCCCGAGAACGTCTGCTACGTCCACGTCACCCTGGTGCCGTTCATCGAGACGGCCGGCGAGCTGAAGACGAAGCCTACCCAGCACTCCGTCAACGAGCTGCGCCGAATCGGCGTCCACCCAGATGTGATCGTGGCGCGCTCGCGCGATCCTCTCTCGTCGGAGATCCGCGACAAGATCGCGCTCTTCGCGGATCTCGACCCAAGCGCCGTCGTGGCGAACCACGACGTCTCCGATCTCTACCTCGTGCCGTCTGCGCTCCAGGAAGAGGGGTTCGACACGCTGGTCTGCGAGAAGCTCGGCCTGCCGGCCGGAGAGACGGATCTAGGCGAGTGGCTCGAGCTGACCGAACGCATCCGTTCGAGGCGGGAGGGCGAGGTCGAGATCGCGCTCGTCGGCAAGTACGTCAAGCTTCGCGACGCGTACCTATCCGTGCACGAGGCTCTGAGGCACGCAGGTGTCCATCACGGTTGCTCGGTCAACGTTCGCTGGTTCAACGCGGAGGGGATGTCGCTCGAAGAGGCCCAGGCAGAGCTGGAGGACGTGGACGGCGTCCTCGTGCCGGGCGGCTTCGGCTCCCGCGGCTGGGAAGGCAAGCTCCTCGCGTGCCGTGTTGCCCGCGAGCGCGGAATCCCGTACCTCGGGATTTGCCTAGGGATGCACGTAGCGGTCTCCGAGTACGCCCGCCATGTTGTGGGGCTCGAGGGGGCGAACTCGACCGAGATGGATCCCGAGACGCCCTACCCGGTGATCGACCTCCTCCCTGAGCAGAAAGAGATCGAGGACCTGGGCGGGACGATGCGGCTAGGCGCCCAGGCTGTTGAGCTCGCCGAGGGGACGCGCGCCTTCGCCGCCTACAACGAGCAGGTGATCAACGAACGGCATCGACATCGCTACGAGGTGAACAACCATTTCCGGCCGCTGCTGGTGGAGGCCGGGCTCGTTGTCTCGGGCACGTTTCAGGAGGGGCGACTGGTCGAGATCGTCGAGCTTCGCGATCATCCCTGGTTCGTCGCGAGCCAGTTCCATCCGGAGTTCAAGTCACGCCCGACGCGCCCGGCACCGCTCTTCCGGGACTTCGTCGGCGCCGCGTTTGACCGGGCCCGCGCGCGCAACGGCGCAGCTCTTACGGCTCGGGCCAGCTGACCGAGACGTAGTACGGCAGCCCGGCGATATCGGTCTCGCTCGCCCGGTAGTGGAGCGTCACTTCGCTGCCGTCCTTCCGCGTCACGCGAGTGACGCCGTCGAGCTCGCCGCCCGCGTCCATTTTCTCGATCTCGTCCGGCGCCCACCCGGCGCCAGAGACCTCCGGAGTGCGCATCCTGAGGAGCTCCTCGCGCGAGTAGCCGAGTAGCGCGCAGGCGTACTCGTTTGCGGCCACATAGCGCAGCTCCTCGTCTGCGACGAGCACTGCGACCGGCGCGCGCTCGACCGCGTCACCAAGCAGGACGCTCTGGATCAACGGCTCGGAGACGCTCATATCGAGGAATCTAACGCCCAAGTCTAAGATCGCCTAGTGCGACGCCCACCATGGGCTCCTGACGTGCTCTCTCTGTTCCTCGAGCTCGCGGCGATCCGGAGCCCGTCGGGCGACGAGCGGGCGGTGGCGGACCGCGTGCTGGATTACATCCGGACGATCGGCCTCGAGGCCGACGAAGACGACGCCGGCGCACGAATCGGCTCATCGATGGGCAACGTGCTCTGTCGCATCGGCCGGCGCAGCGGGGCAGGCACGCCGCTCTTTCTCTGCGCACACCTCGACACGGTTCCGCCCGAGGGCCCGATCGAGCCGGTTGTCGACGAGCAGGAGGTCGTGCGCAATAAGGCAGGCACGATTCTCGGCGCCGACAACAAGGCGGCGGTTGCGGTCATGCTGGAGGCGGCGGCGCGACTACTGGACGACGAGAGGCCGCACGCGGGGGTCGAGCTCCTCTTCACGCCGAAGGAGGAGGTCGGGCTGGTCGGCGCGGCGGCATTCGACGAGAAACGGCTCGAAGCCAAGATCGGGTACGTCTACGACCACGCGGGGCCCATCGGCGAGGTGATCCTGGGTGCACCGCACCAGCGCAAGCTCGACGTCCACTTCCGCGGGCGTGCCGCACACGCCGGCATGTACCCCGAGGAGGGGCGTTCGGCGATCGCCGCCGCCGCGAGGGCGATCGCCGATTTACGGCTCGGACGCCTCGACGAAGAGACGACGGCGAACGTCGGCCAGATCGAGGGGGGAACGGCCCGCAACGTCGTGCCCGAGCACTGCTGGCTTGCGGCCGAGGCGCGCAGTCACGACGAGCGCAAGCTGGCCGACGTCGTCGAGGAGATGCTGGAGACCTTCACCTTCGCTGCCGGCGTGACCGAGTGCGAGCTCGAGACGCGTGTCGGGGCCTCCGCGCGCGGCTATCGCTTTCGGCGTGACGAGCTTCCCGTTCGGCTGGCGTGCACCGCTCTGGAGCGAGCGGGGCAAAAGCCCAGCTACGTCCTGTCCGGCGGCGGAGCCGACGCGAACGTCTTCAACGAGCGCGGTCTTCAGTGCGTGAACCTCGCCAACGGGATGACCGACATCCATACGCCGGACGAGCGGATCGCGGTCTCGGATCTCGAGGCCATGGTCGAGGTCACGCTTGCTCTGGTCGCGTCCGCCGGCGAGCTCGACCTCGATGCGGCGTAGCCTCCTCGAGAGGGCCGACGCCGATGGGCTCGCCGGCTGATGGGAGGAGCGGCGGCTCGGCCCCGTTATCGGCCTCGGCACCTGGAACACGTTCGGCGGGGACGTCGATCTTGCGTGAGGCGAGTGCGAGGAACGGCTCCTGCCGCTCGCAGCTGAGCTCGGCGTCGCCGTGATCGTGATGCGCTCGCTCAAGGAGGGCTCGCTCCTGCGCAGGGAGCCGCGCGAAGACGACATCGCCGCGCTTCGTGGCTTCGGCGTCACGAGTTGGCCGCAGGCGCTGCTGAAGTGGGCGCTTTCGGATGAGCGGGCGGACGTCGTCATCCCGGCCACGCGCGATCCGGCACACGCTCGCGCAAACGCCGTCGCCGGCGAGCCCGAGCGCCGTCGCCGGCGAGCCCCCGTGGTTTGGCCCGGACGAGCGCCGGCTGGTCGAATGTCTACCCGGCGCGTGACGCTCGAGCTGACGGAGCTCTGAGGACGGCCAGCTCGATGATCGGCCCGCCACCTTCCGGTGCCTCGACTTCGCGCTCCAGCTCAGGCGCGAATCCGTGTGATCGGACGATGGCCCGGACCGGGTCCGCACGGAGGCCGCTCCGCGGGCTGCCGTAACCGCAGACGATCAGACGGCCTCCGGGCTCGACAATGCGTCCGAGTAGACGCTCCAGAAAAACGCGCCGTCGTTGTGGCGGCACGTACACGAGCTCGGTCCGGACGAAGTCGAATCGTCGCGGCGGCTCCCAGGTGAGGGCGTTGCCCACGAAGAACCGATCCGCCCACTGAGGCAGGCGCCGCCGGGCGAGCTCCGCCAGGGCGGGGACCAGTTCGAGGCCGAACGGCTCGATACGGTGAGATGACCACGCGACGATGCGCTCGAGAAGGTGGCCGTTCGCAGAACCGATGTCCAGAAAGGTGCCGTCGCTGTCGATCGCATCTGCGACTGGGCGCCGTGCCGTCTCCCAACGTGCCTCATCACCTCCGAAGCCCGATTGGGCTCTCGGGTTTCCGCCTCGGAGGTACGCCGCCTCGAAGATCGAGGCCATCCCGGCGAACCACTGGGCATCGTCGATCTCTCGACGCTCCAGCGCCCTGGCGAGCTCGTCTTCCTGCTGCTGCCACCGGCCTCTGCTCAAGTCACCGGAACGCTTCGCGCGAATGGTCCCTTAGTACGGTTCGCCCAGCCTCCTCCCCGAGGCGATCGTACTTGGGAAAGGCGTACGGATGGGGCACGGGACCGTGACGAATGTGCAACACCGGGGCCAGACCGGGGGCTGCGGACGCCACGGGACAAGCTAGGGTTTCTCGCCCATGAAGGTCGGCGTCGTCAAGGAGATCAAGGCGGACGAGTACCGAGTCGCCATTACCCCGGCGGGGGCCAGGGAGCTCGTTCAGCGCGGCCACGACGTGCTGGTCGAGAGTGGTGCGGGTGAGGGCAGCGCCTTCTCGAATGAGGCGTACCAAGCCGTCGGCGCGACGATCGGCCTGGCCGATGACGTGTGGGCCGAGTCAGATCTGCTTCTAAAGGTCAAGGAACCGTTGCCCTCGGAATATCCGCTTCTCCGCGAGGGGCTCGTGCTATTCACGTACCTCCACCTCGCCGCCAGCGAGGATCTGACGCGCGCGCTCGTCGAGAGCGGGGCGGCGTGCGTCGCGTACGAGACCGTCGAGACCGACAACCGCGCCTTGCCGTTGCTCGCGCCGATGAGCGAGATCGCGGGCCGGCTCGCCGCCCAGGCCGGTGCCTATTTTCTGGAGAAGCCGCTGGGCGGGCGCGGACTGCTGCTCGGCGGGGTACCGGGCGTCGCGCCCGGCCGTGTTCTCGTGATCGGAGGCGGGATCGTTGGTTACAACGCGGCCGTTATCGCGCTCGGGCTCGGAGCGAACGTAACGATCCTCGAGCGCTCGATCGACCGGATGCGCCACCTTGACGAGATCCTCTCGGGCCGGGTCAGCCTCGTCATGTCGTCGAGCCTCCAGATCGAGGAGTCGATCGTCGAAGCGGACGTCGTCATCGGCGCCGTGTTGATTCCGGGAGCCATCGCGCCGAAGTTGATCACGCGCGAGATGGTCGTCGCGATGAAGGACGGCGCTGTCCTCTGCGATGTCGCGATCGACCAGGGGGGCTGCGCCGAGACCTCGCGCCCGACGACACACAGCGAGCCGGTCTACGTGGTCGAGGGCGTCACGCATTACTGCGTGGCGAACATGCCTGGAGCGGTCCCGATCACGTCGACGAAGGCGCTGACGAACGTGACTCTGCCCTACGTCGAGGAGGTTGCCGAGTACGGACTGGTGGGGGCTGTCCTTCGCGACGCCGCGCTCGCGCGCGGCGTGAACGTGCTCGACGGAAAGGTCACGTATGAAGCAGTTGCCGAAGCGCACAACCTCGACTTCCACCCGCTCGAGGACGTGCTTCCGCTGTCGCCGGTCTAGGGTTGCTTGGCGGCGCTACGTGGCCGAGGGCTCAGCCTGACGACGAGCCACGTGATCGCAGCCGCGAACGCGATGATGCACGCGGCGAAGACGACGAGGCCGAGCAGCCCGAGGACGGCGTTCACGACCGACCTAGAATAGCTGCGTGCCCCGCGCCTGCGTGATCGTGCTGGACGCCGTCGGCGCGGGAGCGCTGCCGGATGCGTCCGCATACGGCGATGAAGGGTCGGACACGCTGGGCAACGTCGCGCGCGCGGTCGGCGGGCTCGATCTTCCGAATCTGGAAGCACTCGGTCTGGGCAACGTCGAACCGCTCGAGGGGTGCCCGCCGCAACCCGGAGCGCCCGCTGTTGCGGGGCGGCTTGTCGAACGGTCGAAGGGCAAGGACACGACGGCTGGACACTGGGAGCTGATGGGTGTCGTCACCCCGACCCCTTTTCCGACCTACCCACAGGGCTTTCCGCACGACGTCATCGACCCGTTCATGCACCGGACGGGACGCGGAGTTCTCGGCAACAAGGCTGCTTCGGGCACAGAGATCATCCAGGAGCTCGGCGAGGAGCACCAGCGGACGGGTAAGTGGATCGTCTACACGTCGGCCGACTCGGTCTTCCAGGTCGCTGCACATGAGGAGACGATCCCGCTCGAGGAGCTCTACGCGGGTTGCCGGATCGCGCGGGAGATCCTGACGGGGAAGCACGCTGTCGGCCGTGTGATCGCGCGGCCGTTCATCGGCGAGCCGGGCAACTACGAGCGAACGCCGAACCGACATGACTTCTCCCTCGAGCCGAGGAGGCCGAACTACCTCACGCTTGTCCGGGAGGCCGGGAAACAGGTGCACGGCGTCGGCAAGATCAGCGACATCTTTGCCGGTTGCGACATCGACGAGTCCCGCACAACCAGGTCGAATGTCGAAGGGATTCAGCAGACCGAGACTCTTCTTCGCGAGCTTGATGATGGGCTTGTCTTTACGAATCTCGTCGAGACGGACATGCTGTGGGGGCACCGGAATGACCCGGTCAACTTCCATCGCTGCCTGCAGGATTTCGACCGGCGGCTGCCCGATCTCCTCGACGCCTTGCGCGCTCAGGATCTGTTGATCATCACTTCCGATCATGGCTGCGACCCGACGACGCCCTCGACCGATCACTCACGCGAGCACGCGCTCCTGCTCGCGTACGTCGAGGGGCGCAACGCCGCCGG
Source organism: Gaiellaceae bacterium (assembly GCA_049644305.1). Lineage (GTDB taxonomy): Bacteria > Actinomycetota > Thermoleophilia > Gaiellales > Gaiellaceae > AC-32. The sequence goes on along the minus strand of JBARRQ010000125.1, from coordinate 8,929 downwards.
CCAGCTCCACGAAGGCGAGTTCGCGGATGTCGGCGCGACCGTAAACGCGTGGCTCGGCGGGAAGAGGTCGGCCAAGGGGCTGCCCGGCCAACCGATCGTCGAGCCTTTCTGATGGCGACAGTGCGCTACCTCGTCGACGATCTCGAGACGGCCATTCGCTTCTACACAGATAGGCTCGGCTTTCGCGGGGGCAGGGGCTTCGGTCCCGTCACAATCGTCCACCGTGGCGATCTCGAGGTCTGGTTGAGCGGGCCGGGAAGCTCGGGCCGGGACCAGCCGGGTGCTGCTCCCGGCGGCTGGAACAGGCTCGTGCTGCAGGTGCCGGACCTCGAGGAGGCAGCGGCGGGGCTGGATCGTCGCGGCGAACGTGTCGACGGGCCGGCCGGCAGCTGGGCGCTTATCGACGATCCGTGGGGGAACCCGATCGAGCTCTTCCAGCCGAAGTGATCCGCCTCAACGATCCGGAGCTGGTCCGGCGTCAGTACGAGACCGAGGCCGGACTTGCCGTCCGGCGGGACGCCTGGGCCCGGTTCCACGAAGGGCCGGACGCGTTCGAAGCCGCCGTGAGGGCGGTGGTGGAGTTCGAGCCGCAGCGAGTGCTGGAAGTTGGGTGCGGGATGGGGCAGTTTGCGGCGCGGCTCGCGGAGGAGCTCGATGCGGAGGTCGTTGCGACCGACCTCTCGCCCCGAATGGTCGAGCTTGCCCGCGCACGCGGAGTGGACGCGCGGGTGGCGGACGTCCAAGAGCTTCCCTTCGACGACGGCGAGTTCGACTGTGCCACTGCCAACTGGATGCTCTACCACGTGCCCGATCTGCAGCTCGCGCTACGCGAGCTCGCTCGTGTGCTCGGGACAGGCGGTTGCCTGGTCGCAAGCACCGTGGGAGCCGATCACATGGCCGAGGCGTGGGACCTCGTCGGTTTCCGTCGACCGCAGCGCCCGTTCTCGCGCGAGAACGGTGAAGCGCTGCTGCGAAGGTGTTTCCGCCGCGTCGAGCGGCGCGACATCGACGCAGCGCTCGTCTTCCCTGACGCGCCGTCGGTGCACCGCTACCTCGAGTCGACGATCTTCGGAGAGTTCGTGCACGGAGATATTCCCGAGTTCCAGGGCCCGTTCCGCTCAGGCACGAAGGCGACGGTCTTTGTGGCGGAACGATGATCCGTCCCGTCGAGCTGATCGAGCGCAAGCGGGACGGCGGCGAGCTCACTCCGTCGGAGCTCGAGGAGTTGATGCTCGGATACGCTCGTGGGGACATTCCGGACTACCAGCTCGCGGCCTTCTGCATGGCCGTCTTCTTCCGTGGGCTGACGAGCGCCGAGACCTATGCCCTGATGCAAGCGATGATCAAAACCGGCGAGACACTCGATCTGCGCGCGGCACTCGGGCGAAAGGTTGTCGACAAGCATTCGACCGGAGGTGTGGGCGACAAGACGTCGATCGCGGTCGGCCCAATCGTTGCAGCCTGCGGCGTCCCATTCGCAAAGATGAGCGGGCGGGGTCTAGGGCACACCGGCGGGACCCTGGACAAGCTCGAGGCGATTCCCGGCTTCAGGGTCGAGTTGTCCACCGAGGAGTTCGTTGCCCAGGTGCGGGACGCGGGGATGGCGATCGTGGGGGCCAGCGCCGACCTCGTGCCTGCGGACAAGCGGCTCTACGCCTTACGCGACGTCACCGCGACGGTCGACAACTACTCGCTGATCGCTGCGAGCATCATGTCCAAGAAGATCGCGGGCGGAGCCGAGGCAATCGTCCTCGACGTCAAGGTCGGCGACGGCGCCTTCATGAAGTCGCTGGAAGATGCCCGTACGCTGGCAGAGGCCATGCTCGATCTTGGCCGTCGGTCGGGCCGCGAAGTCGCCTGCTTCTTGACTGACATGGACCAGCCTCTTGGCCGAGCGGTCGGGAACGCGCTCGAGATCCGTGAGGCGATCGCGACCTTGCGGGGCGAAGGGCCACCGGACTTCGTCGAGCTCGTCGTCGCCGCCGGCGCGCGGCTGCTGGCCGTCTCTGACCTCGGGATCGATGAGGCGGAAGCCCGTGAGCGCGTGCTGGAGGTGCTCGCGGAGGGATCGGCAGTCTCGGCCTATGAGCGCTGGATCAGCGCGCAGGGAGGAGATCCCGACGAGGCGGCACTGCCGGCCGCCCCGATCGTGCGTGAGCTTCGTGCGGCTCGAGAGGGCTTCGTCGACGAGCTCGGGGCGGTTCGCGTCGGCCAGGCAGCATTGCACCTCGGCGCCGGTCGTCAGACGAAGGAGGACGCAATCGACCACGCCGTTGGCGTCGTTTGCCTTCGCAAGCGGGGAGATCGCGTCGCCCAGGGCGAGCCCCTTGCCGAGATCCACGCACGGTCCGAGGAGACTGGCGCTACGGCGGTCCGCGAGCTGGAGGCCGCCTACGTGCTCACGGACGAGCCTCCGCAGAAGCGATCGGTCGTGCTCGACGTTCTCGCCTGAGGGCACCGCCCACGCCGTCGACGCGGCTGTGTCAGGCCACGGGCTGCGCCCCGCCTGGACACGGCTACGCTAGACCGGTGCCCGAACTACCCGAAGTCGAGGTCGTCCGCGAGCGCCTCGAGCCAAAGCTCGTCGGACGTCGGTTCGAACGCGTTGCGATCTCCGATCCACGTCTCACCCGGCCGTTCGACCCGGCGGGGGTCGCTGCCGAGCTCGAGGGAGAACGAGTCGCCGGGCTCGATCGCCGCGGCAAGTATTTAGTTGTTCGGTTCGAGAGTGGTCTCGTTCTCCTGATTCACCTCCGCATGACGGGTCAGCTGTTGTACGCGAACGGTTACTCGCTGCCGGCCGACGACAGCCACCGCCGCGCTGTTGTCAGACTAGACGACGGATCGGACGTTGTGTATCGCGACGTGCGCCGCTTCGGCACTTGGCTGCTGGTCGAGCCCGGCGAGATCGATCCGTACCTCGACGACCGCGTCGGGCGCGAGCCGCTCGCGCCCGGCTTCACGGCCAAGCTGCTCGGCGAGACGCTGGCCGGCAGGCGCGGCTCGGTGAAGGCGGTGCTGCTCGACCAGCGGCGGCTTGCCGGGATCGGGAACATCTATGCCGACGAAGCGCTCTGGCGCGCCCGGGTTCATCCCCTCAGGCCGGCAGGGGAGCTCGAGTCGCACGAGGTGAGCGCTCTACACCGAGGCATCCGTGCGGCCCTTCGGTCCGGCATCGCGAGGCAGGGCGCAACGCTGCGTGATTACCGCACACCGGACGGCGGATCCGGCTCGATGCAGTACGAGTTCAAGGTCTACGGCCGCGACGGTGAGCCCTGCGACCACTGCGGCACGCCGGTCGAGAAAATTCGCGTCGCAGGACGCGGCACGTGGTACTGCCCGGCCTGTCAGCATCGCCCGGAAAATATAGTTTGAAAGTCATAGACCGGCGGCAACGTAGTAGCACGAGGAGACAGCGGGGTTCAGTCGAAGGGCGGAGGCTCTCCCGCCCTTCGCTATACGGCAAGCTTCTCAAGCGTGCCCGCCTGATCAAGCTGCCACAGCTCGGTGTAACCGCCGATAGGGCGACCGTCGATCAGGATCTGCGGAACGGTCCAGCCGCCGGTCAGCTCGAGGAGTCGTTGTCGAAACTCAGGGTCGTCGTCGAGCGAGATTTCCACGTAGCCGAGGCCGCGCGCCTCGAGCAGCGTCTTGGCCCGAACGCAGTACCCGCACCAGCGCGTCGTATACATCTGGATCCTGGGCACCACGATTTAGAACGCCGAACGCGCTCGGCGATTCCCGGCTCGGCCCGGATCTACACTTGAGCCAGGTGGCCGGGCGCTCATACAAGACGGAGGCGGTTGTGCTCCGTTCGTTGCGCCTCGGTGAGGCGGACCGTGTGCTGCACCTCTACACGCTGGATCGTGGCCGGGTGGGGGCGGTCGCGAAAGGAGTGCGAAAGACGAGCTCGCGCTTTGGCGCGCGACTCGAGCCGCTCAGCCACGCAGAGCTCCTCCTCCATCAGGGTGGCGGCGAGCTCCAGACCGTGACCGGCGTCCAGCTGATCCGATCGCACCGAGAAGCGCGCGAGTTGCCATACCGGCTCCGCGCCGGGCTCGTCGGCGCCGAGGCGATGCTGCGGCTCTTCCCCGAGCAAGAGGCCAATGAGCGCGCTTTCCGGGCTCTTGCCCGCTTCCTCGACCTGCTCGACGAGCTCGAGCCCAGCGGAAACAACGCACCTGCTGACCCGCTCGTCCTCTCGTTCCAGCTGAAGCTGCTGTGGCTCTCCGGCTACCTGCCGCATCTGACGAGCTGCGCCGAGTGCGGCGCCCAAACGGATCTGGCCGGGTATTCCCCGAAAGCGGGCGGCGCTGTCTGCCGGTCCTGCGCACGCGACGGAGCGCTGCCACTCTCGCGAGGGGGTCTGCTCGGGATCGAGGGCCTGCTCAGGCGGCCGCTCTCAGAGGCCAAGGCGGCCGGCCTGACCGAGCGCGGGGCCGCCGAGGCGCTCGGGGTGATCACCGCGTCGTACGAGTACCACGGCGGCTTCCGCCTGCGCACGCTCAGCGCCTGACCCGTCCTCTCACGGCTTCCGCGACAGGTCGGGCCGGTCAGGCCCGGGCGTTAGGCTCAGCTGCATGAACTTCCAGGACATGATCCGCGCGCTCGAGGGCTACTGGGCGGACCAGGGCTGCGTCCTCATGCAGCCGTACCACACGGAGCTCGCGGCGGGAACGATGAATCCGGCGACGTTCCTCCGCTGTCTTGGCCCACGGCCGTGGAAGACCGCCTACGTCGAGCCTGTGATCCGGCCGCTCGACGGTCGCTACGGAGAAAACCCGTACCGCTTCCAGCACTACTTCCAGTACCAGGTCATCCTGAAGCCGGCTCCCGAAGATGTGCTGGACCGCTATTTCGCTTCGCTCGAGGCGATCGGCATAGACCTGCGGCGCCACGACATCCGCCTGGTCGAGGACGACTGGGAGCAGCCGACACTGGGCGCGTGGGGGCTCGGCTGGGAGGTCTGGTGCGACGGAATGGAGATCACGCAGTGGACCTACTTCCAGCAGCTCGGCGGCAGTGACGTCGAGCTCGTGCCCGCGGAGATGACCTATGGCCTCGAGCGTCTGGCGATGTTCCTGCAGGGCAAGCGCACCGCGTTCGAGTTGGAATGGGCCCCCGGTGTGACCTGGGGCGACGTGTACCGGGAAAGCGAGCGCGAGTGGTCGGCGTACAACTTCGACGTCGCTCCGGTGGACGTCCTCGCGGGGCGCTTCGCCGAGTACGAGGACGAGTGCCGGCGGCTGGTCGAGCGGAGGCTGCCGCTGCCCGCGTACGACCAGGTTCTGAAGTGCTCGCACACGTTCAACCTGTTGGACGCCCGTGGCGCGATCTCGGTGACGGAGCGGGCGGCATACATCGGGCGCGTACGCGCGCTGGCGCGTGACGTGGCGCAGCTGTACCTGGAACTGGAGCGCGATGGCCACCCTGCTGGTTGAGATCGGTTGCGAGGAGCTTCCGGCCGCGGCATGCCGCGAGGCCGGAGAACAGCTACCAGCGCTCGTTGAGCGCGAGCTGGGTGCGTCGCCGGATCGAGTGTTCATCGGTCCCCGGCGTGTGGCTGCCGTCCTCGAGCTCGGCGACCGGACCCAGGACGAGTGGATCAAGGGCCCGCCGGAGCATCTCGCGGAAAAGGCAGCGGCCGGGTTTGCGAAGAAGCACGGCGTGGCCGTGGAGGACCTCGTCACGCGCGATGGCTTTCTAGGAGTGGAGCGGGCCGGCCAGCCGCTGCGCGAGGTGCTGCCAGAGCGGCTCGACGCGATTGTCCGCTCTCTCTCGTTCGCGAAATCGATGCGCTGGGACGAGACCGGCATCCGTTTCGCGAGGCCCGTTCGTTGGAGGCTCGCCGAGGTCGACGACGAGACCGTGGTCGGCAAGTCGTCGTTCGGCCATCGCTTCACCAGTGGCGCCGTCGAGATTCCGCACGCTGCGGAGTACCCCGAGCGGCTGCGGGCCGCGGGTGTCGAGCCCGACGCCGAGGAGCGCAGGCGACAGATCGTTTCCGGCCTCGACTCGATCGGCGGCTGGAGCGATCCCGCAGGCGTGCTCGAGGAGGTCGTGTACCTGGTCGAGAGCGTCGACGTTCTCGAAGGAAGCTTCGATGAGCGGTTTCTCCAGCTCCCGGAACGGGTTGTCGTGACGGCGATGCAGTCCCATCAACGGTACTTTCCGCTCGGTCGCAACCGGTTTGCGTTCGTCTCGAACGGAGGCGAGCCCGACGTCGTGCGGGCCGGCAACGAGGCGGTCCTCGAAGGCAGGCTGGACGATGCGAGCTTCACATTCGAGCGCGACGTCAAGCTCGGGATCGACCGGCTTGTCGAGCGGCTGGGCTCGATCACGTTTTTCGCCGGGGCCGGGTCGTTTGCGGACAAGGCGCAACGTCTGCGAGAGGTGGTGGAGAAGCTCGGCGGCGGAGAGGCCTCTCTGGAGGCGGCTCGGCTGGCCAAGGCCGACCAAGCCTCGGAGCTCGTGCGCGAGTTTCCGGATCTCGAGGGTCACATCGGCGCTGAGTACGCACGTCTGGCGGGCTATCCGGAAGCCGTCTGCGCGGCCATCGACGAGCAGTACCTGCCGGACTCAGCGGGCGGCCCGCTGCCGCAGACCGAGGCTGGAAAGGTGCTGGCGGCGGCCGACAAGCTCGACAGTCTGGCCGTCTCGTTCTCGCTCGGTCACAGGCCGACTGGCTCGCGCGACCCATATGGCCTGCGGAGGGCGGCGATCGGGCTTTGCCGCCTCGCGGTAGAGGGAGGACTGACGATCCCTCGAGAGCTCATGCCTGACGAGGTGCGCGACTTCGTAGAGGAGCGGCTCGAAGGTCTCGTCGACGTGCCGGTCGAGTATGTGAGGGCTGCACGGGCGTCTGCGGCAGCCGATCTTGGGGGTGTCGCGCGCCTGGCGGAGACGCTGTACGCCGAACGCGAGACGCCCGAGTTCGACGCTGTGTACACGGCGTACGAGCGGGCTCAGCGGCTTGCGGGACGCGCGGTCGACGAGGCGGCGCCCGAGGTCGACCGTTCACTTCTGCGCGAGCCGGCGGAGCGGGCGCTCTCGGAAGGCTTGGCGCAGGTTGCCGGCTCGATCAACGGCGACGCGCGTGAGTCGCTCGCGGCCGCGGCGGTGCTGGCGCCTCTGGTCGAGCGCTTTTTCGACGATGTGCTGGTGATGGACGAGGACCCCGCGGTGAGGGCGAATCGCCTGCGCCTGCTGCTCGACGTCCGCGACACCCTCGGGCGCCTCGGCGACTTCTCGCAGATTCCCAGGTAGGGGACGCTGCCTACGTCGGGCCGGTTTATGTTCTCGCGCGTCTAACTCCGGGTCCCGACCCGCCCCCCTGCCATGGCGGCCAGCCTACCGGCGAAGGACGCACGTGTCTCTCACGCGGCTGTAACAACTCTGCTGCCAAGTCCGCCGCCGGCTCCTCGCAGGCTCCTGGCCCGAGACGCCGCTACGCTCCTGCCCGTGGCAAAACAGCCGGTGGAGCTCCACGTCATCTCCGACTCCACGGGGGAAACGGCCGTCAGGCTCGTACACGCGCTCGAGGCGCAGTTCCCCGACCAGGAGTTCGAGGAAATCCGCCATCCGCGGGTCGAGACCGCCGATGACCTGAACCTGGCGCTGAACCGAGCAAAGGGACGGCCCGCCGTGATCGTCTACACCCTCGTCCATCCGGAGCTTCGCGAGGCTGCGCGGGCGCTCTGCCGTCGCTACCGGCTCCATTACTGCGACCTGCTCGGCCATCCGATCGAGGCCGTCGCCAGGGTCGCGGGCGTGGCGGCGAAGATGACCCCGGGGGCGCGGGCGCCGCTCGACTCGACGTACTTCAAGCGCATGGCGGCAATCGAGTTCGCGGTCAAGTACGACGACGGAGTCGGAGCGGGGCTCCATGAGGCCGACATCGTCCTCGTCGGTGTCTCCCGCACCTCGAAGACCCCGCTGTCGATGTACCTCGGCTACCTGGGCTACAAGACGGCGAACGTCCCGGTCGTCAAGGGAATCGACCTCCCGGCGGCGTTGTTCGAGATCGACCCGACGAAGATCGTCGGGCTGACGATCGAGGCCACCCGGCTTCAGGAGATCCGCCGCCAGCGGGCAGCCCGGCTCGGCGGCAACCAACGCGCCTACGCGGAGCTGCTCGAGATCTACGCCGAGCTCGAGCAGGCCGAGGCGATCCACAGGCGACTCGGGTGTCCGGTGATCGAGATCTCGGAGCTGTCGATCGAGGAGACTGCGGCGCGCGCCATCAGGCTGGTCGAACGACGCCGGGCCGAAGCGGGCACACAAGAACAAGCGCCGGTCTCGTGACGGCGCCGAAGGCCCGCGTACGCGTGCCGCTCTGGCGCTGGGCGCTGTGGTGGCTGATCCTCGCGCTCGCGCTCGTCGTCTTCTACGTCCTCTTGACGCCGGTCTGGATGGGGCTGCGCGCCCTCGCCTGGCTGGCGGATTTCCGCGCGCGCCGTCGTCCCGGCTACCGGCCGCCGGTCGCGAGCTGACGGCGCGTCTCCGGGAGGGGCGTCAGAACCTCTTCGAGCCGATCGCGCAGCTGCTCGTACGCCGGCGGCAGCGAGAGATGCTCGCCCAGCTGATCGAGAGGCTCGTCGACGTCGAAGCCCGGTCCCATCGTCGCGATCTCGAAGAGGACGCCGCTCGGCTCGCGAAAGTAAATGGAGCGGAAGTAGAAGCGGTCGATGACCGGCGTGGGAGAGGCTCCCGCCTCTGTGACTCGCGTGTGCCACGCCTCGTGGTCGTCCGTGGGTGAGGCCCAGGCGACGTGGTGAACGGTTCCCGCGCCGCCGACGCCAGGCTCATCGGTCTGGTCGTAGACGTAGAAGGACCCACGCTGCTCGCCCCGGGCCTCCCAGGCCGTTTCGCCCTTGGGCTCGAACGCGAGCGTCTCTTCGAGGAACCGCCGGCTCCGGTCGGCGCCGGA
>JBARRQ010000124.1:0-4524 GCA_049644305.1 Gaiellaceae bacterium | reverse complement strand
CGAACCGAAGTGGGCCCGTTTCGGGTCGAGGAGGCAGAGCCGGAACGCATCATCCCGCCAGACGAGGCGCTTGCCCGCATCGGACTGCGGGACGGGATGGAAAACGAGCCCGGAGACCCGGGACGTTGAACGTCGTGCGCAACGTCGGAGAGCTCGCAAGCCGGCCGCGGGCAACGGCGATCGGCACGTTCGACGGCGTCCACCTTGGCCACCGGCGCGTCCTCGAGGCTGCTCGCGCTGCGGGGGCTACGCCCACCGTGGTCACGTTCGACCCACACCCTCGGATTGCGTTCGGGTACGCGGTCGAGCTGCTGACGACTCTCGAGCGACGCCTCGAGCTGATCGCGGAGGCCGGCATCGAAGACGCCGTTGTTCTCGAATTCGACCTGGAGCTTGCACAGCTCGGCCCCGAGGAGTTTGTAGACGCAGTGCTCCGGCCGATCGGGACGCAGATCGTCGTCGCCGGCGCCAACTTCCGCTTCGGCCGTGGCCGTACCGGCGATCTCGCGCTTCTCGAGCATCTTGGCTTCGAAGCGCGAAGCGTGCCGCTTGTCGAAGGCGCCTCCTCGAGCCGCATCAGGGATCTCCTGCGCGGGGGTGAGATCGAGCGCGCCGCGCATATGCTCGGGCGCCCGCCCGAGGTCGAGGGCACCGTCGTCACCGGAGATGCCCGCGGCGGCACCCTCGGCTTTCCAACAGCGAATCTCCGTCTCGATCCGCTTCTGCTCGTGCCGGAGTACGGCATCTACGCGGGCGCTGCCGACGGCCACCGCGCCGCGATCTCGATCGGCACGAATCCGCACTACGGCGGCCAGGAGCGGCGAGTCGAGGCGTACCTCCTCGATTTCACCGGCGACCTCTACGGCCGGCGGCTGAGGCTCGAGCTCTGGCGCCGCCTTCGCGGCGAGCGGGCATTTCCGAGCGAAGAAGAGCTGGTTGCCCAGATTGCGCGGGATGTGGAGGAGACACGGGCGGCCAAGCCGCCGGTGTAGGGGTCGCGCCGGCGCACAGCAGGAACCGCCCGAAAACGACAGTTACCGCGTAGCGCAAGTTTCCGGAAACTACGGAATCTGTTGAGCATGGGAGCGATCATCAGACTGCGAGAGCCGACGCTCAGCATCATCGCGACCGTCAGCTGTCTCGCGTGCGAAGCGGTCTATGCCAGGCCGACCCAGGGCAGCACCGCGGCAACGAACCCCGGCTGCCCCGATTGCGGGTATCTCGGCTGGCGGTCGGTCAGCGTGCAGGCAGAGCCGCTGCGCTCCCGCTCCGTCGCGGATCCCCGGCACAGCCTGTCCGGGTAACGACGCTGACGCCGCCGAAGTAGTGGTGCGGCGCCGGCCACGCACGCACGTCATAACCGGCTTCTTCCAGCGCAGTCGGCACGTCGGCCTCGAAGCCCGGCTCGAGATGGACGAGCCCCGCGGCCGGGTGCAAACGCGGCCGCGATACCGCAGCCTGAGGATCGAGGCCCTCGTCGAGGATGCCCGCAACGACCTGGAGCAGCGCGCTGCGAAGACGCGTGCCTCCGGCTGCGCCTGCCGCCAAGACGAAGCCCTCGTCGTCGAGCCCGAGACTCGGCGCCATCATGCTCTCCATGCGCTCGCCCGGCTCGAGCGGTCCGCGGATCAGGTCGGCTTCGCCGAGCATGCTGTTCAGGTGGAGGTCGAGGCCGGGGAGGAAGTCGCCCGAGCCGAGGCCCAGGCTCGACGTCAGCACGCAGGCGCTGCCATCGGGGTCTACGACGGTGAGATTGGTCGTATGACCTGCGGCGTCGGCTCGCTCGAGAGTGCGGACAAGCGCAAGCGCACGCTCGGCCGGCTGCAGTCCCCTCAGGCGCGGAAGCCGCTGCAGGGCCTCCAGCACGCCTGACAGTCCCGCCCGGGTGAGGAACCGCGTACCCGCATACGGGATCTCGACGGGATCGGACCAGCGGGCTTCGTATGCGCGGAGGTCGTCGCGGCTGACGAGGCCGCCTCTTTCCTTCATCAGGTGCAGGAGCGAATCGGCCAGCGAGCCCTCGTACACGCTGCTCGGGCCCTCGTCGGCCAGGAGCTCCAGTGCCCGCACGAGGCCCGGCTGCTGGAGCCGTTCGCCGGCCGAGAGAAGCTCACCGCCGGGGGCGTAGATCCGAGCGCCCTCGTTCATCGTCATCACCGGCGCAAGCATCGCGAGGCAGGCCGCGTGCTCCGGGGGGAAGTCGACACCGTCCCTGGCGAGGCGTAGCGCCGGCTCGACGAGACGAGTCCAGGACAACCGTCCGTGTTCTTCGTGCAACGCAACGAGACCGGCCGGAAGGCCCGGGACGCCGCACGACGCAATCCCGACCGCGTAGTGGATGAGCTCCGTGCCGAAGGGAACTTCGAGCTCAACCAGCTGCGCATCACTTGCCTCAACCCCGAGTCCAGGGACGGCGACGAAGCAGTCGAGGTTGCGGACGAGCCCCGTGATCCCGTCGATGTAAATCGCGTGCCCACCCCCGAGCAGGCCGGTCATCACCGTCTCGGCGACGCAGGAGGCAAGGCAGGCCGCCACGGCAGCGTCCGCGGCCGAGCCGCCGTCGTCGAGCACCTCGAGGCCCGCCTCGACTGTGGCCGGGTGCCCAGCTGCAACCGCCGCCTGCACAGTGGAAGCATCGTGACTCTTCCGACGCGCTTCCGTCACCCACAGGTGCGTGTTTCCGGGCTACGCTCGCAGCGGGGAGGAGGATGGTGGCCACCGGGGCGCGGCGGGAGCGCGGCTCCGTTGCTACCCTTCGCGAAGACCGCAGTCTCGGCCGCTCGTGGGTGCTTCCTCGCGGCGCGCTTGGACTGCGGAGTCATGCAGAAGGAGGCAGTTTGACCCTCACCAAGGAAGCGAAGACGGAGATCGTCGGGAAGCACGGCCGCGGCAAGGACGACACGGGGTCGGCCCAGGTGCAGATCGCGCTCCTGACCGCCCGCGTCAACGAGCTGACCGAGCACCTCCGCCGGCATCCGAAGGATCACTACTCGCGCCGCGGGCTGCTCAAGCTCGTCGGCCGGCGCCGCCGGCTGTTGCAGTACCTGCAGAAGCGCGACCTCGAGGGTTACCGCACGCTGATCCAGGAGCTCGGCCTCAGGAGGTAGGCCGGCAAGAACCCAACAAAAACCCGCGGAGGGTGGAAGTTTGAGCGAGCCCCGGCGCCACGGAGCTGACTCAAACCTCCACTCTCCTCAGAAGTGGAGGAATGAACGATGGCAGTAGCGACTGAGCCCCGGACCGTCACGGTGTCCGTCACCGTCGGCGACCAGGAGCTGACATTCGAGACCGGCAAGCTCGCCAAGCAGGCGGATGGCGCCGTGCTCGTTCGCAGTGGCGAGACGATGGTGCTCTCGACGGCACAGGGGCGGATGGAGGCGCGCGAGGGCGCGGACTTCTTCCCGCTCACGGTGGACGTGGAGGAACGGATGTACGCCGCCGGCAAGATCCCAGGCGGCTTCTTCAAGCGCGAGGGACGCCCAACCGAGCGGGCGATCCTGACCGCGCGCATGATCGACCGGCCGATCCGGCCGCTGTGGCCGAAGGGCTTCCGCAACGAGGTGCACGTTGTCTGCACGACGCTTTCGGCCGATCTGATCACCGCGCACGACGTTCTCTGCATCAACGGCGCCTCGGCGGCCCTGATGGTCTCGCCGCTGCCGTTCCTCGGTCCGGTCGGTGCGGTCCGCATCGGCCTGATCGACGGCGAGCTCGTCGTCAACCCGACGCTGGCTGCAATAGAGACCGGAGAGAGCGTGCTCGACCTGGTCGTCGTCGGCACGCCGGACGCCCTGACGATGGTCGAGGCCGGCGCGGCCGAGGTCCCCGAAGAGAAGATCCTCGAGGCCTTCGAGCTCGCTCATAGCGAGATTGCGAAGATCTGCGAGGCCCAGGAGGACCTCCGCCGCCAGGCCGGCAAGGAGAAGTGGCTCGATCCCGACCTCACAGAGGAGCTCGAGCGAGAGCACGGCCCCCGGTTCCAGGAGCGGATTGGCGCAGAGGGCCTGCGCGAGGCGGGAGCCGTCGTCGAGGAGCTCGTCGCGGAGCTAAGCCCGCCGGTGACGATGGACTCGACCGAGGACGATATTCGCAAGCAGATCCAGGTGCGCTCGAGCCTGGCGCTGATCCTCGAGCGCCAGCGCCTCGAAGCGGTGCTCGGGCCGGTTCGACAGCAGTTCGAAGCCGACCTGCGCGCCCTCACGGACGCCGAGCAGGACTCGAAGGAGCTCAAGTCGGCGAAAAGGAACCTCTTGTTCGAGCAGATCGAGGAAGAGGTCCAGCTGCCGTTCCCGGTCGGTCCCGCGCACGCTGAGGAGGAGACGCCTCCTGTCAAGGACGGCACCACCCGGCAGTACGTGAAGCGGGCGGCCGAGACCATCTACAAGGAGCTCGTCCGGCGCAAGATCGCCGTCGACAAGCGCAGGCCGGACGGCCGCGGCACCGAGGAGATCCGCCCGATCTCGTGCGAAGTCTCCGTCAGCCCCCGCACGCACGGCTCCGCACTGTTCACCCGCGGCCAGACTC
>JBARRQ010000123.1:0-1610 GCA_049644305.1 Gaiellaceae bacterium | reverse complement strand
TCGCGCTTACGCGAGCCCCGCCCGTAGTCGGTCGAGTAGAAGCCCGAGCCCTTGAAGTGAACCGCGACCGGATAGAGCACGCGCTCGACCGGGCCTTCGTTGCAGACCTCGCAGACCTTCGGGGGCGCCTCGTCCATGCGCTGGAAGAGCTCGAACAGGTGCCCGTTGGGGCAACGGTACTGGTAGATCGGCATTTCTCCTAAGAATAGTGCGGCCAGTGGCTACTGCCGGCGCTCGCGATCCAGGGTCTCCCGGTAGCAGGGCGCATCCTCGAAGGCGGCGAGGCCCGGCGGAGTCTGGCGGGCACGCGGGCGTTTGCGGCGCACCGCCGCCAGCACTGCCGAGGCGCCGACGAGCCCGCCCAGAAGGAACGAGCGCAACCGCTCGGCGCGCGGCTCTCCGTCCATGCCACGATTGTAGGTGCGGTCTCGTCCTATGCAGTCCTCGCCTCGACCGGTATCTCAGTTCAACGCCAACACCGCCCTGAGGACCTCCCTAGCGGTGCGTCGGTGATCTGCACCCTGGGCGACCTGCTCCTCGACGTGATCGTCCGCGCGCCGGAGCCCCTGGCGCTCGGTGCGGACACGCCTGCTCAGACACGGGTTTCTTCGGGTGGGCAGGCGGCCAACGTGGCGGCGTGGGTCGTAGCCCTGGGCGGCAACGCACGCTTCGTCGGGAAGCACGCCGATGACGAGGCCGGCGCGCTTGCACGCTCGCTGCTCAAGCGGCGCGGGGTCGAGCTCGCCGGGCCACGCACCGAAGGGAAGACGGGCGTGGTCGTGTCCTTCGTCGGCCCGGACGGCGAACGCTCTATGGCGACGGATCGCGGGGTCGCACCGGAACTGCGGCCAGAGGAGCTCGAGGCAGCGTGGCTCGCCGACTGCACCTGGTTGCATCTCTCCGGCTACAGCCTGCTCGCGGAGCCGATCGCCGAGGCGGCTCTCGCGGGGGCTCGCCTGGCGCGCGAGAACGACGCGCGCGTGAGCGTCGACCTTTCCTCGTGGAGCGCGATCCGCGCGTACGGCCCGGCACGGTTTCGCGCGCGCCTGGAGGAGCTCGCGCCGGATGTGGTCTTCGCCAACGAGCCCGAGTGGGAGCTGGTCGGCGGCGCCTACGGGCTCGGCCAGACCGCCGTGGTCAAGCGGGGCTCGCGCGGCGTGTCCGTGCTCGGCCGCGACGGCTCGCAAGAGCACGCGCCCGTCGAAAGCGACGTCGTCGACACGACGGGCGCCGGCGATGCGCTCGCGGCCGGCTTCATCGTCGGCGGGGTCGGTCTGGGGCTCGAGGCGGCGGCCCGCTGTGTCGGGCAGCTCGGGGCGGTGCCCGCGTGAACGAACTGTTCCGAATCGCGCCGGAAGTGCAACAAGCTCTCCACGAAGGACGACCCGTGGTGGCGCTCGAGACTACGCTGATCGCCCACGGGTTCCCTCCCAGGGTGGGGGTGGAGGTGGGACTCGCGGCGGAGTCGGAGGTCAGGGCCGCAGGGGCCGTTCCCGCGACGGTCGGCGTCCTGGACGGGGCCGTCGCGGTCGGACTGCAGGCGGCGGAGATCGAGCGCTTCGGCGAGGCAGGCGCCGCGGCGCGCAAGGCCGGCCCCCGCGACCTTGCCG
>JBARRQ010000122.1:0-2142 GCA_049644305.1 Gaiellaceae bacterium | reverse complement strand
CGGCGCGGATCCCGATGCTGCCGGTCGTGCGCGGCAACCGCGAGACGGCCAGGCAGATCGTCTGCTACTCGCTCGTCCTGGTTGCGGTGACGCTGCTGCCCTTTGCCTGGCGGACGGTCGGCGTCGTCTACCTCGCTGCGGCGCTGCTGCTCGGTGCGGCCTTCCTGCGGCTCGCCTGGCGCTTGCGGCGGGAGACGACGCCGGCCCGGGCGCGGGCGCTCTTCCGCTTCTCGCTCCTCTACCTGGCGCTTTTGTTCGTGCTGATGGCGCTCGACCCGCTGCTTACATGATCCCGTACGTGAGGAGGCTGAGATGAGTCACGTTTCCTCCGGTGCCGTCCTGACGCTCGTCGTTCCGCTGAGCCTGCTCGTGGTCGTGCTCGCCTTCTGGGCCTTCGGCCGCCGCTGGCTGCGGCTTGGGGGCCAATCGGCGGGACGGCCGGAGCCACCGCCGGAGGCCTGAGGCATTGGCTTCGAGATGGCTGACGACCATCGCGGTGGCTGCCTGCGTCGGCGTCGGGCTCGGCGTCGGGCTCGGTCTCGCTAAGCCGCGCTCGGCTCCGACTCGACTTGCGGTCGCCAGGGCGCTGGAGGTCCACGGACAGGCGCATTGGGCGCCCGGGTCGAGACTCGCTCCCGGCTTCACGCTCCGAGGCGCCCAGGGCCAGTTGGTCTCGCTGCGTTCCGAGCGAGGGCGCATCGTGCTCCTGACGTTTCTCGACTCGGGCTGCAAGAAGGCGTGTCCCCTGGAGGGGCGCGCCCTCGGCGACGTTCAGCGCGCGCTACGCAGTTCGCACGTGCCCGTGGCGCTGTATGTCGTGACCGTCAATCCCCAGGGCGACACGAGGCGGAGCATCCATACGTTCATCCGTGAGGCACGCTGGACGCTCCCGTGGCACTGGCTCGGAGGATCTCCGAGCGAGCTTCGCCCCGTCTGGCGGGCGTACGGGATCGACGTCAAGAAGGTCCCGGGCGATATCGCGCACAGCGTCGTGCTCTATGTGATCGACTCGCGCGGCTACATGCGCATCGCCTACCTCTTCCCGTTCGTTCCGCGCGAGGTGGCCCAGGACCTCCGCCACGTCGCGGGCTCGGCCTAGAGGCCGTGGACCCGATCCTTCTCTTCGCGCTGCTCCTGAGCGCCGTCTGGTACTGGGGCGGCAGCCGTCGCCCGCGTCTCCGCGTCGTGGGGCGACGAGCGCCGACTCCGTCCTGGCGCGTGGCCGCCTTCTATTCAGGGCTCGCCGCAATCGCGCTCGCGCTCTTGGGCCCCGTGGACTCGATGTCGGACAAGCTCCTCTGGGCGCACATGCTCCAGCACCTGCTGCTGATGGGGGCCGCGGCGCCGCTGCTCGTCCTCGGCGCCCCGTGGCTTCCGTTCTGGCGGCCGCTGCCGCTCGCATTTCGCCGCCGCGTTGCCGGGGCCGTCGTCCAGAGTCCTCGGCTCGCCTGGCTGAGGAGCACGGCGCGCTTCATCTCACTGCCGGTTGTCGCGTGGGTGCTCTTCAACGGCGATCTGGCCTTCTGGCACGTGCCGGCCCTCTACGACCTCACGCTTCGCAACACCGCTGTCCACTACGTCGAGCACCTTTCGTTCCTCGCCTTCGGGATGCTCTTCTGGGCCCAGGCCTTCGCATCGCCGCCCTTCCATCCACGCATCGGCGACTTCCAGCGGGTTGCGTTCCTGACCGCGGGGGCCACTGCCGCCTGGCTCCTGGCCGTCGTCTTGGCGCTCTCGCCCACGCCGCTATACCGCGCCTACGTCTCGGTTCACCCCCGGCCCGAGGGCCTCTCCGCCCTCGCCGACCAGCAGCTCGCGGCCGGGGCGATGTGGGGCCCGGGCTCCGTCCCGTACGCGCTGGGGGTCTTCTGGCTTCTCTATGCCTGGTTGGGAGAGGACGGCGGCGGGCGCCGCCGTCCTCGCCATCGGCGCAGCCTCACCCCTACGGGCGAGCCGCGCTAGGCAGCCGTCAGGCCGCCTCGAGCTCCCGCTCGTGTCCGCGGCGGCGCGAGAGCTTCACGATCGCCGCCCGCTGCTCACGCCGGGCGGTGCCTGCCGCGTAGCCGACGCCGGCGACGACCGCCAGCGCGCCGACGGCGAGCAGAGACAGAATCAGATTGAAAGCGATCACTCGGACTCCTT
>JBARRQ010000121.1:0-3130 GCA_049644305.1 Gaiellaceae bacterium | reverse complement strand
GTCCTGTGATGCGCGCGCGTCGATCCCGCTCGCGGCAGGCGCCGAGTCCCTGAACGTCGCGCTCGTCGCCGCGATCGCGCTCTACGAGCGGCGCCGGTCGGGCGGATAGACTGGCCGCGTGGCCAGTGTCGCCGGGATCTGGACCTCTCCCGGTCGCAAAAGCGGCCGCTCGGTCGGACACGAGCGGCTGAAGGCGATCGTCGGCCAGGGCCTGGAGGGTTGCGCGCACGCGAACCCGCCCAGGCGCGAGGTGCTCTTCGCCTCCCGCGAGCACCTGGACTCGGTCGGAGTGGAGCCCGGGGCGATTCGCGAGAACCTCACCGTGGAGGGGGTCGACGTGCAGCAGTGGCCGGTCGGCCAGCGTGTCCGGGTCGGCGAGGCGCTGTTCGAGATCACGATGGTCTGCGATCCCTGCCATCGCATGGATGAGCTGCGCCAGGGGCTGCGCACGGAGCTGGAGGGCAAGCGCGGCATGCTGGCCCGCGTCGTCGAGTCGGGCGAGATCGCCGTCGGCGACGAGATTCAACTGCTCTAGCTCACCTCGGCCTGCGGGCGATCCAGACGGTGTCTTCGCCTCCACTGTACGGGCGCCGGTCGAACCAGCCGAAGCAGCCGATGATCTGAAAGCCGGCACGCTCGAGCAAGGCGCGCCACTCGTCCGGGAGGAGCCACCCGAGCGTGAACGTCGTCGCGCCGCCATCGCCGCGCACCGAGAGCGTCAGCGTCCGGGCACGGGTGTCCCAGTGGGCGCGCTCGAAGATCCCGGGCTCGCGCTCCAGCCAACGTCCGTGCGTCGCCTCGATGTCGTCGGCGGCCGGCGCAAACACGTCGAAGACGAGCCGCCCGCCGGGCACGAGCAGCTCATGCGCCGAGCGGAGCGCCTCCAACCGCTCCTCGTCGTCGAGCAGATGGAGGTAGGAGCGAAACGGGCACGTCACGAGCCGCACCCGCTCCTCGACGGGCGGCGCCGCGAGGTCGCCGAGCCGGAGGTCGACCAGATCCGCGACCCCGGCGAGCTCGGCACGCTCCCGGCAGACCTCGAGCATCCCCGGCGAGGAGTCGACACCGATCACGCGGATCCCCTCGGCCGCTGTGGGCACCGCGATCCTTCCGGTGCCGACGGCCAGCTCGACGACTGGCCCGCCGGCCCGCTTGGCCTCCGCCACGTAGAACGAGACATCCTCGGTGACGCTGCGGCTCCACGGGTCGTAGAGCTCGGCGATCGCGTCGTAGGCGCTCACTCGGGCTTGCGCGCCACCCAGACCTGCTCCTCGCTCTCCTCGTCGTAGGGCCTCCGGTCGAACCAGCCGTAGAGCGCCTCCACTTCGAGACCCGCGACGTCTACGAGCCCTTCCCACTCCGAGCGCGTCGTCCACCAGAGCGAGATGGCCGGGCCCTCCTCGAGCGTGATGTCGATGCGGTTGTCGGCGGGAACCTGGTCGACGCGGTGACGGATCCCGGCCTGATCCTGCCAGGCCGCGTCGACCCGGGCTGCGATGTGCGGGTTGAAGACGAAGACGTTCCAGGCGAAACGCCCGCCCGGCCGAAGCGACGCGGAGACTCGCTCGAACACGCGCCGCCGGTCATGCCAGGTCGGCAGGTGCAACAGCCCGCGAAAGGGGCAGTAGACGAGTGAGGCCGGTTCCTCGAGCGAGAGCTCTCGCATGTCGCCCTCGTGCAGCTCGAGCTCGACCCCGGCTTCGGCCGCGCGCTCCCGCGCCTGCGCGAGCATCGCCGGGGAGGAGTCGATCCCGATCACCGGCCGGCCGGTCGCCGCGGCCACGGGAATCGCAACCCGGCCGTTCCCGACCGCGAGCTCCACGATCGGCCCATCCGCCTCGCGCCCGAGCTCGACGTAGAGCTCGACGTCCTCCGTCATGTGCGAGGACCAGTCGTCGTATACCGCAGCGAAGGCGTCGTAAGCGCTCACGAAAGGCGATGGTACAGTCGCCGCGTGGATCCGAAAGCCCTCGAAACCCAGGCGCAGAGCGCGATCGCGGACGCCGGGACCCTCGCCGAGCTCGAGGACGCGCGCGTCCGCTTTCTAGGCCGCAAGAGCGAGCTGGCGCAAGCCCTGCGCGCCGTCCGTGACCGTGAGACCGGCATGGTCCTCAACACCCTCCGCGACCGGCTCGAGGACGCACTTGCCCGGCGCCGGTCCGAGCTCGAGCGGGCCGAGCTCGACCGCGCTCTGACCGAAGACGTGGTCGACGTCACCTGGCCCGGCGACGAGCTTCCTCTCGGGCACCTCCATCCGATCACGCAGACGCGACGCCAGATCGAGGACGCGTTCCTCGGGCTCGGCTACGAGATCCGCGACGACCGCGAGGTCGAGACCACCGAGTACAACTTCGACAAGCTCGCCTTCGACCCATGGCACCCTGCGCGCTCGCCGCGCGCGACGTTCTTCTTCGACGACCACACCGTCCTTCGGACAGAGACCTCGCCGAGCCAGATCCACGCCCTCGAGGAGCATGAGCCGGCGATCTACATGGTCTCGATCGGGCGCTGCTACCGCCGCGACGCGATCGACGCGACGCACTATCCGATCTTCCACCAGTTCGAGGGGCTCGCGGTCGACCGCCACATCACGCTCGCGGACCTGAAAGGGACGCTCCTCCATGTCATGCGCGCGATCTTCGGCCCCGACCGGCGTGTCCGGTTTCGCACGCATTACTTCCCGTTCACCGAGCCTTCGATGGAGCCCGACGTCTCCTGTGGAATCTGCGGCGGCAAGGGCTGCCGGACGTGCCGCTACTCGGGGTGGCTCGAGATGGGCGGCGCCGGCATGGTCGACCCGCGCGTCTTCGAGAACGTCGGCGTTGATCCGGGCGAGTGGTCGGGCTTCGCATTCGGATGCGGGATCGAGCGTGTCGCGCAGCTGCGGTACGACTTCCCCGACATCCGGCCTCTCTGGGAGGGGGACCTCCGCGTCCTGACCCAGTTTTGAGGGTTCCAGTCTCGTGGCTGCGCGACTACGTCGCGGTCGAGATGCCGCTCGGCGAGCTCGCGACTCGGCTCTCGGTCGCGAGCGCCGAGGTCGAGGGAATCGAGCGCATCGGCGTGGCCGACGAGGGGGAGAACCTCGGGCTCTTCCGCGTCGGGCGCGTGCTCGAGACGGTCAAGCACC
>JBARRQ010000120.1:0-14215 GCA_049644305.1 Gaiellaceae bacterium | reverse complement strand
CGTAGCGGAGCTGCATCCGCCCGAGCACCTTCCGCTCCACCCACGTCATGTAGGCGAAGGTGAGCAAGAGGAGGTTGATGATCACGAACGCCTTGATCAGCGAGATCCACCAGGGGTCGCTCACTTGCCGACTTCCACGCGACCGCCCAGCTCGCCAGCGTGCTCGAGCGGGATCCGGACAACGCCCTCGCGCAGCTGGCTGCTGACGCGGGCGCGGAGCTGGACGGACGTGCCGTTGTGGGAGACGGTGACTGTGTCGCCGCTCGCGATTTCACGGGCACCGGCGTCCTTGGGCGAGAGCTCGATCTCGGGCCCGGGGCGCTGAAACTGCAGCTCGGGCACGCGATCGACCGCGGGGCCCGAGAAGAGCGGCCGATAGCGAACGACCTGGAGGCCTGGCCCCTTCGGGAGCGGTGCTTCCCTGGGCAGCTTCGTCGGAGGCGCCTCGCTCCGCGTCCGCAGCGCGGCCTGCTCACCGACCTCGCCGAAGGGGAGCCCGTCATAGATTCGCTCGGAGAGCTCGGCGAAGACCGCGGAGGGGTACGGAGCGGTCTGGACGCCGAATCGCTCGCTGAGCTTCGAGATCCACGCGAGCTCGTCCGGCGCGGGCGGGATCACAGTACGCCGCAGCCGCTGGAGGCGGCCCTCGAGGTTGACGTAGGTGCCGTCCCGCTCGAGGTAGCTCGTCCCGGGCAGGACGAGATCGGCCCAGCCGACGACGAGCCCCTGGAACATCGAGGTGACGAGGATGCGCTCGGCGCGCTCGGCCAGCGCGCGCACGCTGGCATCGGCCGCGGCCTCGTCGCCGGAGACCACGAGCAGGCCAATCGGGTACGGGTCCGGCCCCTCCTCGTCGGATGCGGCGGCCCAGGCGTCGGCGACGCCTCGGCCGTTCGGGGTGCTCGGCAGATGGAAGGCTCCGCTGCCGGGCTTGTCGGCGAAGCCGACCTCCCGAGCGAGCGAGGCCAGATGCGCTCCGCCCGATCCTTCCTCGGCCGACCAGACGAGGATTGCCCGCTCGCTCTCGCGGAGCCGCTTGCCGAGCGCATTGCGCCGGTCTGCGAGCTTGCGACAGCTCGCGACGGCATCGCCCGCATAGCCGACGTGGACGCCGTTCCGCTGAGCCGCCTTGAGCCAGAGGTCGACGATGGGTGCCCTTTCGGCGACGGGCTCGTCGCCGAGGACGATGACGAGCTCGGCGTCGCGGATCGCCGAGAGCGGCAGGCGGAAGGCGTCGAGCGCCGGGCTCGTCTCTTCGAGCAGCACCGCCGAGTGCGCGCCGAGCTGCCCGCGGAGGAGCTTGCCGAGCGCGTAGGCCTGTTCGACGGTCTCCGAGCCGGAGAATGCGGTCACGATCCGACCCTCCGCGGCGCGGAGCATCCGCTCTGCCTCGTCGATCGCCTCGTCCCAGGAGAGCTCCTCGAAGCCGCGGCGGCGGATGCGCCTCAGCGGATCTGTGATGCGATCTCGCGCACGCAGGTGCGTGAAGGCAAAGCGGCCCTTGTCGCAGAGCCAGCCCTCGTCGACCTCGGGGTGGTTCCGCGAGAGGATGCGCTTGACCTTGCCCTCGCGGGTCGTGGCCTGGATGTTGCAGCCGACGGGACAGAGACCGCAGACGGTCGGAACGTTCTGGATCTCCCACGGGCGTGCCTCGAAGCGGTACTGCGTCGAGGTCAGCGCGCCGACCGGGCAGAGCTCGATCACGTTTCCGGTGAAGGGGGCGCGGTAGGGCTGGTCTTCGAACGTCGCGATCACCGACTGCGCGCCGCGATTGAGCGCGACGAGCTGCCCGTCCTCCGCCACATCCTCGGAGAAGCGAGTGCAGCGGTAGCAGAGGATGCAGCGCTCGCGGTCGAGCGCGATCGCCGGCGAGATCGGGATCGGCTTCTCGAAGGTGCGCTTCGGGAAGGTCATGCGCGTGTTTCCCGGCCCCCAGCGGAAGGTCAGGTCCTGGAGCGGGCACTCGCCGCCCTTGTCGCAGACGGGGCAGTCGAGCGGGTGGTTGACGAGGATGAACTCGAGTGTCGCCTCCTGCCCCTCCGCGGCCTTCGCAGAGGTCTGGGCCGAGTGGACGACCATCCCGTCCTGTGCGGTCATCGTGCAGGCGGTCTGGAGCTTCGGCATGCCCTCGACCTCGCAGAGGCACATACGGCAGGCGCCGATCGCTGCGCCCAGCCGTGGCTCGTAGCAGAAGACAGGGATCTCGATCCCGGCTGCGAGCGCCGTCTCCACGAGCCCGGTGCCCGCAGGCACGCGGACTTCCCTTCCGTCGACCGTCACGGCGACCAGCTCCGGGGCGCTCACGCCGGGACCTCCGCGACCGGAGCGTGCGTGTGCTGGTCGACGGGGGCGAAGACGCCTTCGAGAGAGGACTGGCCCTCGAACGGGCAGCCGCCCTCGTCGAGATGGCGCTGGAACTCGTCGCGGAAGTGGTTCACGTACTCGACGACGGGCCCGGCGGCGAAATCGCCCAGCGCGCACAGGCATTTGCCGAGCATGCGGTCGCAGACCGATAGCAGAAGGTCGAGCTCGGACTGAACCGCACGGCCCTCCTCGATCTTCCGCAGCAGCTGGACCAGCCAGCGCGTCCCCTCGCGGCAAGGAGTGCACTTGCCGCAGGACTCTTGCATGTAGAACTGCGACGCCCGCAGCGCGAGCTGAACCATGCAGGCGCGGTCGTCGATCACGATCACCGCAGCGGCGCCGAGCTGAGACCCGGCCTCGGCGACGGAGTTGAAGTCCAGAGGCGTGTCGATTTGATCGGGCGTCATCACCGTCGTCGACGAGCCGCCCGGGATGATCGCCTTGATCGCTCTCCCGGCGGGTGGGCCGCCGCCGAGGTCGTAGAGCAGGTACCGCAGCGGCGTCCCGAGCTCGAGCTCGTAGTTGCCTGGCCGCGCGATGTTGCCGGACAGCGAGAAGACGACGGTGCCGGGCGAGGGCTCCGCGCCAATCGAGGCGTACCAGGCGCCCCCGTGCTCGACGATCAGCGGCACCGTCGCGACCGTTTGGACGTTGTTGATCAGCGTCGGCGAGCCGTACAGACCCGAGACCGCGGGGAACGGCGGCCGCGACCGGGGCTGGCCCCGCTTGCCCTCGAGGGACTCGAGCAGTGCCGACTCCTCCCCGCAGATGTACGCGCCCGCTCCCCGGTGGATCGTGATCGAGACGTCGCCGAGCAGCCTCGCTTTGTGCGCGTCGGCGAGAGCTGCGCTGAGCACCTCGTAGCAGTCGACGTACTCACCGCGCAGGTAGATGAAGACGTTCTCCGACTCGATCGCGTGCGCGGTGCAGAGACAGCCCTCGAGCAGGCGGTGCGGAACGCGGAGCATGATCTCGCGATCCTTGAACGTCCCCGGCTCGGACTCGTCGGCGTTGACGACGAGGTACGTGGGCTTGCCTGTTCCCTTGGCCAGGAAGCTTGCCTTCCGCCCCATCGGGAAGCCGGCGCCGCCCCGGCCCCGCAGGTTGGAGGCGATCAGCTCCCCGACGAGCGTTTCGGGCTTCGTGCGCCGCGCCTTCTCGAGCGCGCGGTAGCCGCCTAGGGCGCGGTACTCCTTCAGCTTCGTGAGGTCGTGCTCGTCGGCACCGGCCAGAAGAAGCTGCTTAACGGCCACGCCGTAGCTCCTCGACGATCGCAGGGACCTCCTCGACGCGTACCGGCTCGCGGTAGCCGTGGTCGATGGCGACGACGACCGCCCGGCCGCAGCCGCCGAGGCACTCCACCGCGCGCAGCGTGACCGACCCGTCCTCGCTCGTCTCGCCCGGGCGGATGCCGAGCTGGTCCTGAAAGGCCTCGAGCACCTGCTGAGCTCCGAGGAGCCCACACGAGAGGTTCGTGCACACCTCGACGACGTGCCGCCCCACGGGCTCGAGGTGGAACATGTCGTAGAAGGACGCGACTGCCTCGACCTGTGCAGGGGCGAGCCCGAGACTCTCCGCAACCTCGCCCATGGCCTCCGGCGGCAGCCACCCGTCGTGCCGCGCCTGCGCCGACCGCAGCTCGTCGAGGATCGTCGAGCGCCTGTCTGGATAGCTCACGGGCAAACCTTCTGAAGGACGGCGGGTTGACCGGTCATTTCAGACGGACGTGCTTCCGGCCACGCCGGCAAAGCCGGCATGACCTCCAGCGCGTCCTGAGGCCGGCATCGCAGGCGACGCCTCATCGATCGACCTCGCCCATGAGCGTGTCGAGTGAGCCGACGATTGCGATCAGGTCGGCGACCAGCGCGTCTGACATGCAGGTCGCGGTGGCTTCGAGCGCCGCGAAGCTGGGCGCCCGGAACTTCACGCGCCAGGGCTTTGGCCCGCCGTCTGAGACTACGTAGCAGCCGAGCTCCCCACGGGCCGACTCGACGGTCACGTAGATCTCGCCCTCGGGCACTCGGTAACCCTCCGTGACGATCTTGAAGTGGTGAATGAGGGACTCCATCGAGGTGTGAAGCTCCTCCCGCGGCGGCAGCACGACCTTGCGGTCGTCTGCGATCCACGGCTCGCCCTCCATTCCCTCGAGCCGGTCGAGGCACTGGGCGACGATGCGGGTCGACTCCCGCATCTCGTCCGTGTGGACCTTGTACCGGTCCCAGACGTCGCCGCTCTCGTACACCGGGACCCGGAAGTCGACCTCGTCATAGGCGAGGTAGGGCGCCGCCCGCCGCAGGTCCCAGTCGACGCCGGACGCTCGCAGCACCGGGCCCGACTGCCCGAGGGCAATCGCGTCCTCGGCCGAGAGCAGGCCGAGCCCCTTGGTCCGCTCGAGCCAGATCGCGTTCTGGTCGACGAGCGCCTCGTAATCGTCGACCGCCTTGGGCATCCAGTCCACGAACTTGCGCGCCTCGGGGAAGAACCCGCGCGGGATGTCCTCGGCGAGCCCGCCGGCCTGGAAGTACCGAGTGTGCATGCGCGCCCCTGTGACCAGCTCGAAGAGATCGAGAATGGTGTCGCGCTCGCGGAAGCAGTACCAGAACATCGAGATCGCTCCGAGCTCGAGCGCCGCCGTGGCCAGCCAGACGAGGTGCGAGTGGATCCGGTTCAGCTCGGCGAGGCACATTCGCATCCAGGTCGCCTTCTCGGGCACCTCGAGCTCGAGCAGCTTCTCGATCGCAAGCACGAAGACGAGCTCGTTGTTCTGGTAGGAGAGGTAGTCGATCCGCTCCGGATACGTAATCGCCTTCCACCAGGTCTTCAACTCCATGTTCTTCTCGAACCCGGTGTGCAGGTAGCCGATCACGGCCCGCAGGCCGACGACATGCTCGCCGTGCAGATCGACGACGAGACGGAGCACTCCATGAGTCGAGGGGTGATTCGGGCCGAAGTTGATCTGGAGCAGGTCTTCGGAACCGCGCAGCTCCGGCGGCACGTCCAGGATCGTTGGCACCGGCGAGGGGATGCGCGTGCCCTCGTAGATCCGCGGCTTCTCCGGGGCTAGCGCCACTCACTCCTCCCCGGAGAAGCGCACCGGCTCGCCGCCGATGGGATAGTCCTTGCGAAGCGGGTGCCCCTCCCAGTCGTCCTCCATCAGGATCCGCGTCAGGTTGGGGTGGCCCTCAAAACGGATGCCCATCAGGTCCCAGGCCTCCCGCTCGTGCCAGTCGGCGGTCGGCCAGACCGGGACGACGCTCGGCAGCGGCTCGTCCTCCTCGAGCCAGACTTGGACTCTGACTCTTCGCGCGGAGGGAACTGCCAGCAGGTGGTAGTTCACGGCGAAGCGCTTCGGCTTCGGCTCGGGAAGCTTCGCCAGGCCTTGCGAGCCCGGGAGATTGAGGTCGCGGCCGCCGCTCGTTCCGATGTAGCCCGCGACGCCGGAGCTGCCCCAGCCGAGGTAGTCGGTGGCAGCGACGTCGGCGAGGAAGTTGAAGCCCTCGACGTCCCGCAGATGCGTGCACGCCTCGACGAGTCGCGCCGGGTCGACGACAAGGGTTGTCTCGCCGTGTGCCTCGCGAGTCTCAACGAGGCCGGGAACGGCCTCATGGATCAGGACGCGACTCCGCGGATCTCGTACGCCGGTGGCACGCCCGCTTTGATCTTCTCCTGCAGCCGGACGATCCCCTCCACGAGCGCTTCGGGGCGCGGCGGGCAGCCCGGCACGTGGATGTCGACCGCGACGATCTTGTCCACGCCCTGGAGGACGGCGTAGTTGTTGAACATCCCGCCGGAGCTCGCGCAGGCGCCCATCGCGATCACCCACTTGGGCTCGAGCATCTGGTCGTAGATCTGGCGCAGGGGCTCGGCCATCTTGTGCGCGACCCTGCCCGAGACAATCAACAGGTCGGCCTGGCGCGGCGAGGAGCGGAAGACCTCCGCGCCGAAGCGCGCGATGTCGTAACGCGCGGAGACGATCGACATCATCTCGATCGCGCAGCACGCGAGCCCGAACGTGTCCGGCCAGATCGAGTGGCCCTGTGCCCAGGCGACCGCCTTCTCGACCGTGGTCAGCATCAGCCGGTCCTCGAGCTCGCTCAGTTCCTGCTCGAAGACGCTCGGGCCTTTGCCCTGCCACATCACCCGCTCGGAGTGGAGACCGTAGGACGCCAGCGGCTTCTTCATACGGCCGTCTCCTTCTCTTCGGCGTGTCGACCGGTCATTTCAGACGGCCGCACGGGCAAGGCCCGCACGGCCTGACGCCGACATCGCAAGCGATGTCTCACCGGCTGACCTCCTGACGAACGGCGTGTCGACCGGTCATTTCAGACGGCCGCACGGGCAAAGCCCGCACGGCCTGACGCCGACATCGCAAGCGATGTCTCAGCGCCACTCGAGCGCCCCCTTCCGCCAGATGTAGACGTAGGCGACGGCGAGGATCACGAGGAAGAAGAGGAACTCGACGAAGCCGAACCAGGCGAGGCTGTGGAGGATGACTGCGAGCGGATAGAGGAAGACGATCTCGATGTCGAAGACGATGAAGAGCATCGCCGTGAGGTAGAAGCTGATGGTGAAGCGGTTCTGGTCGGGCGGCCCCTGGGAAACCCCGGACTCGAACGGGATCGTCCGCGCGCGGACGCGGCGATGGGGTCGGGTTGCGAACGCGAACGACATCACCAGCATCGACGCCGGGATCGCAAGCGCGAACACCCCGTAGATCAGGAAGGCCAACCAGCTGTTCAGCACCTGCGATCCTCCCTCGTCAGCGTCCGGAAGTTAGCAGAGTGAACCCCCGCACGAGCGAGCAGGAAAACCGCTCAACCAAGCGTGAGACAGCTGTTACAAACTTGAGGTCCCGAAGGGGGATTCTGGCGGTCGGAAGAGGTTGCTACGATGCGCTTGATGGAGATCATCGAACGACCTGTAACCCTGGTCTCGTTGACGGAGAGTGCCGCGACGAAGATCAGGGACCTGATGGCGGAGGAGCCCGAAGGCGAGGCCTCGGTCCTCCGGATCGCCGTCCAGGGCGGAGGCTGCTCCGGCTTCCAGTACGCGCTCGGCTTCGACCGCGGCGCCCAGGAGGGCGACAGCGAGCTCCAGAGCTACGGCGTTCCTGTCGTCGTCGACCCGTTCAGCGCGCCCTACCTCGCCGGCACGGAGATCGACTGGGTCGAGGGGCTCCAGGGTGGGTTCGCGATCAACAACCCGAACGTCTCGGCCGCCTGCGGCTGTGGCCATTCCTTCCAGGTGGAGGAAGGCGCGGCGCCTGAGGACGCCGCCGGCTGCGGCTCCGGTTGCTCGCACTGAGCGGCTCGGTTTAGACTCGCGCGTTTCCTACTTCGGAGGTGCGGCGTGCGGGCTCTGCGGACGATCTATCGCTTCTGGACGGCCGTTGTATTCCTGGCGATCACGGTCCAGATCGGGGCTGCCGGGTACGGGGCGTTCTACGCGGCGGACAAGTCCGACCCCGGCCCGCTGACGACGCACCAGTTCGACCACGGCTTCAGCTTCCACAAGGGCTTCGGCTACATCGTCTTCTTCGGGACGATCCTCCTGTTCCTGCTCGCCGTAGCCTCGCGGCTCGAGCGGCGCCGGGTGATGATGGCTCTCGTGCTGGCGCTGCTCACAATCGGGCAGATCGCGTTCGCCTGGGGCGGCCAGAGCGTGCCGGCGGTGGGGATCTTCCATCCAGTGGTGGCGTTCCTGGTGCTGGGTCTCTCCGGACGGCTCGCGTTCGAGGCTTGGTGGGGCAGCCGCCGCCCTGCCGCCCGGCCCGCTGCCGCGGGCTAGCGGGCTAGCATTCGGCGCCGTGAGCGAGAACGGCGTCGTCGACATCACCATCCTCGGAGCGGGCCCTTCAGGTCTGGCTGCTGCGTACTACGCAGGCCATCGCGACGCCTCGGTCCTGATCATCGAGAGCCTGGAGCAGCTCGGCGGCCAGGTCGGCGCGGTCTACCCGGAGAAGCACGTCTACGACGTTGCCGGCCACCCCAAGATCTTGGGGACGAGCCTGGTCGAGCTCTGTGCCGAGCAAGGCCTCCAGTACGGCGCCGAGGTACGGCTCGGCGAGGAGGTGCAGACCCTCGACCGGGTCAGCCAGAACGGCGAGGAGCTGCTCGCCGTCTCCACGGACAAAGGCGGGCCTTACCTCTCACGCGCGCTGATCATCACTGCCGGTCACGGCGCCTTCGAGCCGCGCAAGCTCGGGATCGACGGAATCGACGAGTGGGAAGGCAAGGGCCTGCACTACTTCGTGCGCGAGAAGGCGGTCTTCCAAGATCGGACCTGCGTGATCGTGGGAGGTGGAGACTCCGCTCTCGACTGGACGCTCGGGCTTCAGGACACGGCTCGCCCGCCGATCGCGCTCGTTCACCGGCGCGACAGCTTCCGTGCGCTCGAGTCGTCGGTCAACGAGGCCCGCGCGCTCGAGGGGGAGGGCCGGGTCCGGATCCTGACCTCGTGCGAGGTGCGCGACATCCACGGCGACGGGCACATGGAGGCGATCACGGTCGAGAACACCAAGACGGGCGAGAGCGAGCAGGTGCCCTGCGAGGCCTTGATCACGCTGCTCGGTTTCCACTCCCATCTCGGCGCGATCGCCGACTGGGGTCTGGAGCTCGAGGGCAAGCGCCAGATCCGCATCGAGCCTACGACCTGCGAGACGAGCCTGCCCCGCGTGTTTGCCGCGGGCGACGTCGCGGGCTATCCCGGGAAGATCACGTTGATCACGATCGGCATGGGAGAGGCCGCGATCGCCGCGAACAACGCCGTCGCGCAGATTCGCGGCGAGAAGGTCCAACCGAAGTACTCAACCGACTAGCCCGGAGTGGAAGCTCGCGCCGGATTGCGCTAGCGTCGGCTGCATACGCAACGGACCGGGGGAGGTCCAGATGAGGCGGTTTGGTTTTCTTGTGGCGTGCATGTGCTCGCTGCTGCTCGTCTTCGGAGCTGCGGGGGCTTCGGCCACCACGGTGGTGTCGGTGACGGACGTCACGAACGACAGCGCCGCGAATCTCGGCAACAACGAACCCGACATCGCGATCAACCCGACCAACACGAGCAACTTGATCGCGGCCTGGAATGACTACGGGCCGGGCAAGTCGTGCGGCATCGGCTACTCACTGAACGGCGGCCAGTCGTGGACGACCACGTGGTTGCGCGGAGTGACACCCGAAGGCGGCAACCCGACCTACGACTACGGGGCGGGTGATCCGTCGGTCGGATTTCTGAAGGACGGCACCGCCGTGCTCGCGTGCAACGCGTGGAGTGTCAAGAAGCCGACGGCGCTCTTCACAACCCGTTCGACGGACGGCGGCCAGACGTGGGCTCCGGTGCAAATGGTTGCGTCCGGGAAGAACCTCGGGAAGAACCTCGATCACCCGATGCTGACCATCGACCGGTACAACGATCGGGTCCTCCTCGCATATACGGTCTGGAGTGGGAACAAAGTCGCGAACTCGTACGCCCTGGTCTCGTCCGACGACGGGCTTACGTACAAGGGCCCATTTACGATCGCCGCCGACTACAGGGCGAATGCGGTCGACCTCTTCGACGTCTCTCTCGCTGGCGCTCCGGACGGCACGATCTACTCGACCACCGGGGTCTGGCAGTTCGTGAAGGAGTGGAGCGAGCAGGCCGTCGTCGTCAGCCAGATGCGTCCGGGCGAGACGAGCTTCACGCACAGCGTCAAGGTGCGCGATCTCGTCCCCGCCCCGAAGACGCTTCCCGGCGAGTCGTGGCGGACGTCCATGCAGGCGTCGATCGGCGTCGAGTCGAACGGGACGGTCGACGAGCTCACGCCTGACTTCGTGACCGGGAACCTGGACATGTATCTCGCCCGCTCGACCGATCATGGGGCCACGTTCCCCAGCGCTGCCCAGGTCAACCTCACACACGACGCCACCGACCAGGTCATGGCGTGGATGTCGGTCGCCCCAAACAACCGGATCGACACGGTCTTCTACGACTACAACCGCGGGACGGGCCTGATGGACGCCGTCTACGGGAAAATCGCAGCGGGTGGATCGACGATGACTCGAACCGTTCTCCAGAGCGGGATCGACGGAAACTCCCAGCCGCCGCGTGGCGCCGGAGGCACCCCGTTCATGGGCGACTACCTCGGCATCGATTCGCTGAACAACCTCGTCGAGACGGCCTGGACAGGCAACGGGCCACAATCCGAAGACATCTTCTCGGCAACGATCACGCCGTAGGAGACCAGGGAGGGCGGCTTCAGCCGCCCTCCTATCCCTCAAAGGAGGGTCACTCTCGTGGCGGGGAGCCCCGATGCCAAAAGTGGAAATGGCGTCGCTTCGAATCGAGTGCCTGTGCTGTGGCGACGTGCGCGTCCTGCATCCGATCTCGCACCACCGGCTCGACGGAGGCGAGTGTCCGCGCTGTGGCTACGTCGGCTGGGCCGCCTCGGCAGAGCTCGACGAGGCGCTTCGCCGCCGGCTTCGCCTCCGGCCGGTCGAGCGCCGCCGCCTGCGCGCGGCCTAGCCGGGCTCGAGCGAAAGCTAGACTCGGACCGTGGCGCGGGCAGAGGCGCAGCGGGAGCTTTGGGGTGTAGAGACGCGCAAGGCGGTCGAGAACTTTCCCGTCTCGGGTGAGCCCATCCCGGCCCCGGTCGCGCGCTGGCTCGGCCGGATCAAGGCTGCGGCCGCGAGGGTGAACGCCGAGCTCGGGCTCCTCGATCCGGACAAGGCGGAACGGATCGCATCCGCCGGCGACCGCGTCGCGGCGGGGGAGCTCGACGACCAGTTCCCGATCGACGTCTTCCAGACGGGCTCGGGCACCTCGTCGAACATGAACGCCAACGAGGTGATCGCCACGCTCGCCGGCGACGACGTCCACCCGAACGACGACGTCAACCTGGGCCAGTCGTCGAACGACGTCTTCCCCTCGGCCGTACACCTCGCCGCGCTCGGCGAGATCACGACCGACCTGCTTCCTGCTCTCGAGCGCCTGGCTGAGGCGCTCGAGGCTAAGGCGCGCGAGTTCGACGACGTCGTCAAGTCGGGTCGCACGCACCTCATGGACGCCGTCCCGGTCACGCTCGGCCAGGAGTTCGGCGGGTACGCAGCGCAGGTTCGGCAGGGCGTCGCGCGTATCAACGATGCGCTGCCGCGGCTCGGCCAGATCCCGCTTGGCGGCACCGCCGTCGGCACCGGACTGAATACCCATCCCGAGTTCGCCTCGCGTGCGCGCGCGCGACTACAAGAAGAGACGGGCCTCGAGATCTTCGAACCGGCGGATCCATTCGAGTCCCAGGCCGCGCGCGACGCCATCGTGGAGACGTCCGGCGCACTCAGGACGGTCGCGGTCTCGCTGACCAAGATCGCCAACGACATCCGGCTGATGGGCTCAGGCCCTCGCGCCGGACTGGCCGAGCTGATTCTCCCCGAGCTCCAGAAGGGGAGCTCGATCATGCCCGGCAAGGTCAATCCCGTCATCCCCGAGGTGGTGACGCAAGTCGCAGCGCAGGTGATCGGGAACGACGAGGCGATAACCGTTGGGGGCCTTCAGGGGCACTTCGAGCTGAACGTCTTCGTGCCGCTCCTGGCGCGGAACCTACTCCAGTCGATCCGACTCCTCGCGAGCGCCTCCCGGCTGTTCGCCGAGAAGTGTGTCGACGGAATCGAGGCGAACCGGGAGGTCTCCGAGCGCTACGCAGAGCTGACGCTCTCGGCAGCGACGGCGCTGAATCCGTACATCGGCTACGACAAGGCGAGCGAGATCGTCAAGGAAGCGGCGGCGTCAGGCCGTTCCCTGCGGGAAGTGGCCCGGGAAGCCGGCGTGGACGAAGCGATCCTCGACGAGGCGCTCGACTACCGGAAGATGGCGAAGCCCCACGACGGTTAGGCGCTGGCGGCGGGCTAGCGCCTGACGCGAAGGATCACGGGCGCAGAGCTGTAGGCACCTCTGCCGTCGCTGACTTCGTAGCGGAACCGGTCGCGGCCGAAGAAACCTGGGTACGGGCGGTACGTGATCTCGGATCCGGAGGCAACGATCTTCGCCCAGCCGTGGCGGGGCGCCACGGTGATCTGCGCGACGCTCAGCGAGTCGCCGTCGGGATCGCGGTCGTTCCGGAGGACGCGGATCGGGGTCGTGTATCCGGCCCAAACCGTTCGCCGGTCGGCATGCGCCACCGGGGCCAGGTTCGCGGCGCTCTGATCGGCGCTCGAGCCGAAGTCCTGAACCCAGAAGAGTGCGCCGCTCGCGCTCTGCGCCACGCCCACCCCGATCACGCGGAAGCTCGGATTCTCGATGTTCGCCCGGTGACCGGGAGACAGAAGCCAGGCCTGCATCACGGTCGCGGGTGTCCGAAAGCCCTCCGCGATGTTCTCTCCAACGTTGTCGCCGGTGTACCCGCAGGCGCTGATGCGCTGAAAAGCCGATCGCGCGAGCGGTGGCGCCGGGTCGTCGTGTCCGAAGTACTCGTACTTCGCCATGTGGCGGGCCTTCCACACCGCTGACGCAGTCAGCGTGCGGGAGACCTGCAGCTGGGTGAGGCCCAAAGCGCTCCGATCAGCATTTACGAGGCTGGTCACCTCCGGAGCGAGAGACGCTCTGGCGGTCCCCCAGTCGGACCCGGGTGTGCAGCCGCCGGTGGAGCCGGCGATGGCGCTGGAGAGCTCGCCGCTTCCGGCGACAGCCAGGCTTGCGACGCAAGCGATGGCGGCCAGGAGCAAGGGCGGCTTGTCGAGACGGGGGGTCAAGGTATTCGAACGAGTTCGGCGGGCGGAAGGCCGTTCCTGGCCTCCCGCCCGACCGGTTCTCTATGTGGAGTACTGGATCTTAAGCTGGTCGCCCGCTGCGTAGAAGGTTGAAAGATCGCTTCTCCAGCATCGGACGCGGACAGCCACGTCTCCATTGCCGGTGGCGCCCGAGACGTAGGACCTCAACGCCCCGCTGAACGTCGACGAGATTGTCACGCGCGTCGTCGAGACGAGTCGTGTGTCGAGCGTGACCCATGCACCGACGGTCCAGTTCCACAGTGACACGGTCTGGACGCATGGGAGCGAGTTGAAGCCCGTATAGCTCACGTTCAGGCTCTTGAGCCCCTTTGGGACGTTGTAGAAGCGGCCGTACCACGAGGTGGTCGCGTAGGCTGAGTTGACCTGCAGGTAGTTGCCGTCGACCGTCGCCAGGCTTCCGGTCGTACCCGCCCGCAATGAGCCGAGGGAGATCGTCACGCTCCCCGGGACCGCACTCGTCGTCGTGGAGGGCGGTGGCGGAGGTGGAGGCGGCGGCGGTGGAGGTGGAGGCGGTGGAGGCGGCGGCGGTGGAGGTGGAGGCGGTGGAGGTGGAGGAGGCGGCGGCGGAGGCGAGCTGCCGGAGTCGTCGTAGGTACCGAAATCCTGCACCCAGTAGAGCGTTCCGCTCGAGTCCTGGGCGGCGCCGACGCCGATCACGCGGAAGCTCGCGTACTCGATGTTCGCCTTGTGCCCGGCCGAGTTCAGCCAGGCCGTCATGACCGAGTCCGCGGTCGAGTAGCCGTAGGCGATGTTCTCGCCCCAGCCGGAAGTCGAGGCCGGATAGCCGCAGGCGCTCAGCCGGTCGCCGACGGTGCGGGCAACAGGCGGAGCAGGGTCGTCGTGCGTGAAGTAGTTGTAGAAGGCCATGTGCCGTGCCTTCCAAAGCGCCGAATTCGTCAGACTCGGCGAGACCTTCAGCGCGGTGAGGCCCATTGCGGTCCGGTGCTGGTTGACGAGGTCGACGACCCTCGCCGTCAGGTCCTGCCTCGCCGTTCCCCAGTTCGATCCCTGGACGCAGTCACCGACGGCGGCCGCCGAGCGCGTGGGTGCCAGCGGGACCGGCGATGAGGCGCCCGCGAGCAACGCGGCAAGCGCGA
>JBARRQ010000119.1:0-4057 GCA_049644305.1 Gaiellaceae bacterium | reverse complement strand
GGCTTCGCCCGCGCGCACGTCTGAAATGACCGGTCGACGCGTTGCGGGGGTCGTCACCCGCCGCAACTAGGATGGGCCGATGGGTCTCACCCTGCTCGCAGGGCCTGCGAACGCCGGCAAGGTGGCGTTGCTGCTCGACCGCTATCTCGCAGCGCTCGAGTCCGATCCGATCCTGATCGTGCCGAATCGGCCGGACGTCGACCAGGCCGAGCGTGAGCTCCTGCGCCGGAGCGGGGCCCTCGTCGGCGGCTCGATCGGTACGTTCGACGACCTTTTCCAGCGACTCGCGAGCGGGAACGGCGGCCACCGTCCCGTCATCAAAGAGTCTCAGAGGAGGCTGCTGCTGCGCCGCGTCGTGGCTCAGGCCGGGAAGGACGGCGCCCTGAGCCGTTCCGCCCGCTTCGGCGGCTTCGCCGATGCCCTCGGCGCGACAGTCGCGGAGCTCGAGTCGGCTCTGCTCGACCCGGCCGAGCTGGACGGTGAGCTGGCGGGGCTCTACGCCGCCTACCGAGACCAGCTCGAGCGTCTCGGCCTCTCGGATCGCGAGCTCCAGCACCGGTATGCGGCGGAACGCGCGGGGAGCGAGCTGGACGCTTGGGACGGGCGGCCCCTCTTCGCGTACGGCTTCGAGGACCTGACCGGCGCCGAGTGGGCGCTGCTCGAGGCTCTTGCGGGCCGTGCGGACGTGACCGTGTCGCTGCCGTACGAGCCGGGCCGGGATGCGTTCGCCTCGCTCTCTCGCACCTCTGACGACCTCGCCGCGCTCGCAACCGAGGTCGAGGAGCTTCCGGCGAACCCAGCGGCGCGTCCGCCCGTGCTCGCGCGGCTCGAGCGCGCCCTGTTCTCGGTCGATGCGGGCGCTCGTGTCGGGCTGGACGGCGCGCTCAGGTTCCTCGAAGGCGCGGGCCTGCGCGGGACGCTCGAGCTTCTGGCGGACGAGGTCCTCGAGCTGTTGCGAGCCGGCACGCCCGCCGACGAGATCGGAGTCGTCTGCCCGACCCTCGACCGCTGGCGCGCCGCGCTCGACACGGCCTTCGCGACTCTCGGTATCCCATACGCGCTCGAGGGCCGTGTCCGCCTGGGGCAGACGCCGTTCGGACAAGCTCTGCTCTCCTTCCTGCGCTACGCCTGGCTCGACGGAGACCGGCGCGATCTCTTCTCGTTCCTCCGCTCGCCGTACTCAGGGCTGACGCGGGCACACGCCGACTTCCTGGAAGGCCGGCTCCGTGGCCGCGCCGTCAGCACGGCGGACAGGGTCGAGGAGACGGTGCTGAAGCTACGCGGCCAGCCTCTGCCGCACGTCGAGGCCCTGCGCGGGGCAGATGACCCGATCGCCGCGGTCAAGGAGCTCGCGCGGGCGATGGTACGGACGGCCCACGGTCTCGAGTCTCCGCCGACCGGCGAAGGCGCGCGCCTGGACCTCCGGGCCCACGAGCGCGTGACCGCCCTTGCCGTCGAGCTGGAGGGTTGGCACGACCTCGGCGAGGAGGCCAGCCGCGAAGAGATTGTCGCCCTTCTCGAGCAGGCGAGCGTCCGGCTGGCGCTCGCCGGGGAGGCGGGCCGTGTCGCGGTCGTCGATCTGCTTCGAGCGCGCACGCGTCGATTCCAAGTCGCGTTCGTTCTGAGCCTCGAGGAGGGCAGCTTGCCGCTGCGCGCCCAGAGCTCGCCGTTCCTCGACGAGGAGCGAAAGGCCGAGCTCGAGCAATCGTCGCGCGGAGGCCGGCTGCTGCGAACGGACTCGGTGTCGCGCGACCGCTACCTCTTCTACACGGCTTGCACCCGGCCCTCCCGGCGGCTCTACCTCGTCCGCGAGGCGGCGAGCGACGACGGCGCCCCGCGCGAGCCGAGCCCGTTCTGGGACGAGGTCCGAGAGCTCTTCGACCCCGACGAGGTCGATCGCTGGACGCGGCGCCGCCCGCTGTCGGCGCTCACCTGGCCGCTGGAGTCGGCCCCGACCGAGCGGGAACGCCTGCGCGCCCTTGCTTCGCTGGCGTCCTCCGAGCGGCAACCGGCTCGAGATCTCGCACGTGCAAACGGCTGGGAGCGCCGGCTCGACCGGGCTCTGACCGCCTTCGAGCGGCCGACGCGCCTGACGCACCCGGCCGTGCTCGAAAGTCTTCTGCAGAAGACGAGCTTCTCCGTCACGGACCTCGAGCGCTTCGCCGACTGCTCGTCGATGTGGCTCTTCGAGCGCGTCGTCTCTCCGCGGACGATAGATGCAGAGGTCGACGCCAGGCTCCGTGGCACTGTCGCGCACCAGACGCTGTTCGCGTTCTTCAAGGGACTGCCGAAGCGGACCGGCGTGGAGCGGGTCCAGCCGGAGACGCTCGCGGATGCGCTGGAGTTTCTGCGCGAGTGCTTGTCCGAGGCGGTCCAGGCGCATGTCCGCCTCGACCTGCCGGAGCTCGAGCGCCGCGAGCTGGAAGAAAGCCTTTCCCACGACCTCGAGCAGCTCGTACGCCAGGAGGCGGAGTCTCCCTCGCCGCTCGTCCCTGACCGCTTCGAGGTCTCCTTCGGCTCGGAGCGCTCGGCTCCCGAGCTGCAGCGCGGTCTCGACCTCGGCGGCTTCACGGTCTCAGGGAAGATCGACCGCATCGACCGCGACCCGTTCGGGGCCCGCGGTCTCGTTCTCGACTACAAGTCCGGCAAGACCGCCCACTCGGCCAGGAAGATCGAGACCGAGCTCCACCTTCAGATCCCGCTGTACATGCTCGTCCTGCGCGACCTCGTCGGGATCGAGCCGCTCGGCGGCGTCTACCGGGCCCTCGCCGGCGAGGGCCAGGCGCGGGGATTGCTTCGGAAGGAGGCTGAGGAGGACGGCGTGCCAGGCTACTCGCGCAACGACTACGTCGACGAGGAGACCTTCTGGGGCCAGATCGACCGGGCGCAAGAGCACGCGCGCGGGATCGTCGAGCGGGTCCGGGCCGGCGACGTGCGCCACGATCCGAAGGGCGGCTCGTGCCCGACCTGGTGCTCGCTCTGGCCGATGTGCCGGGTGAAGCGATCGTGAACGCGGTCGAGGCGCCGAATATCGAGCAGCTCCGGGCGATCGAGGAGCCGGGTGTCGTGTTCGTCTCGGCCGGGGCAGGGACGGGCAAGACGACCGTCATCGTCGAGCGCTTCTGCCGCGCGGTGTGCGAGCTCGGGGTCGACGTCGACTCGATCCTCGTGATCACGTACACCGACCGGGCGGCAGGCGAGCTGCGCGGCCGCATCCGGCGCCGCCTGCACGAGCTGGGCCGCCACGACCTCGCCCGCGAGCTCGACGCAGCCTGGATCTCGACGATTCACGGCTTCTGCCGCCGGCTCCTGCAGGCGTATCCGTTCGCGGCCGGCATCGACCCTCGCTTTCGCGTGCTCGATGCAAATCAGGCGCTCGTTCTCAGGGGCGAGGCCTTCCGAGCGGCGCTGGAGGAGTTCGGCGGCGACGGCGCACCCCAGCGGCTCCAACTGCTCGCCTCGTACGGTGGTGCGCGCCTGCGGCGGATGCTGACCCGCATTCACGAGACGTTGCGCTCGTCGGGCCTCGACCTGCGCCTCGAGACAACCGACGACCCACGGCTCGAGGCGCAGGTCGAGCAGCTGCGCACCGCGGCCGAGAAGCTCGGCGAGAAGCAGGCGATTCGGTTTCTCGAGTCGCCGCCAGGACCGGAGGCGCTACTCGACCTTTCCGACTTCGCCCATGCCGAGGACGAATTCGAGGAAGCGCGTCGCGCCGTGGAGGTCGCCGCGCTCGAGACCCTGGCGGCGCGCGACCGGGACCAGCTGCACGAGCTGCTGCTCGCCTACGATCGCGCTTACCGCGCCGCAAAGGACCGCGAGTCGGGGCTCGACTACGAGGACCTCCAGCTTCTCGCGCGCGAGCTTCTTCGCGAGCACGGCGAGATCCGCGAGCGCGAGAGCTGGCGGTTCCGCTCGATCATGGTCGATGAGTTCCAGGACACGAACCGCCTCCAGTGCGAACTCATAGACCTCCTCACGGGTGCCTGGGGCGTCGGTGACGGTGCGGGGCCGGAGGGCACAGTGCTTCCTAGCACGGGTCCGGAGAGCACCGTGC
>JBARRQ010000118.1:0-3329 GCA_049644305.1 Gaiellaceae bacterium | reverse complement strand
GAGCTGGAGCGCGCGGCGCGGCGGGCCTGGGCATGAAGGTGTTCCTCGTACGTCACGCATCTGCGGGCAAGCGGACCGAGTGGCGTGGCGACGACCGCCTGCGGCCCCTGGACGAACGCGGCGTGCGCCAGGCGGAGCTCCTCGTCGAGCAGCTTGCGGAGGCCCTCTTCGAGCGCATCGTGTCCAGCCCGTTCCTCCGCTGCGTCCAGACGGTCGAGCCGCTGGCGGCCGCGCGTGGCATGACGGTGGAGACCGACGAGGCGCTGTCGGAAGGTGCCGGCGCCGAGGCCGCTCTGGACCTTTTCCGCAGGCTCGAGACAGATCTCGTCGCCTGCGTCCACGGTGACCTCTGCGTGGAGCTCCTCGGCAGAAAGGCGCGAAAGGGCTCGACCGCGGTCCTCGAGCTCGGCCCAGCGGGCGACATTCAGGTGCTGGAGCAGCTCGAGCCGGCCGCGTGAGCGGCGGTTAGCCGTACGCCGTGGCGCTCTGGCGGAGGAGCGAGAGCGCGGAGCCTTCACGTACGCCGCCGGCTGCGGGCTGAAGCGGCACACCTAGACGCTTCTGCGCCTCGCCGAACAGGATCGTGCCCGCGAGGAGCGTGGCGGCCCGCTGGGGCGAGATCCCGAGCTCTTTCGCGATCTTCGCTCGCTTGAGACCTGCAAGCCGCTCGATGGCCGATTCGAGGCCGTCTGCGTCGAGGGACGGGACCATGCGTCTCAACGCCCTGGCGGTTCCTCCCGTGGCGAGCCCGAGGAGGGCAACGGGCGAAATGATGGAAGCGAAGGCCTCCTCGGCCTCGGCCCGGGCCGCCGTCACGTCCTTTCGCCCGGGCGCGTCTGCTGCGAGCAGCCTCTCGGACAGCCGCAGCGAGCCGAGATCGACCGAGCGGATCCAGACAGGTCCCCCCGCTCTCGTGCCGACGGCGATCTGGGTCGAGCCGCCGCCGACATCGCACACTGCGACGCTTTCCGGAACCTCGTCCAGGGCTGCGACCGCGCCCTCCCAGGCGAGAACCGCCTCCGCCTCGAACGACAGGATTCGCGTCGTCACTCCCGTTGCGCGGGCGAGCGCATCGGCGAATTCCTCGCCGTTCGCGCTTTGCCGCCCGGGCGAGGTGACGACGATCTCGATCCGCTCACAGCCGAGCCGGCGGGCAATGCGCGTCTGCTCGCGCGCTACCTCCGCGGCGCGCGCGACCTTGTCCGCCGAGATGTAGCCGTGACGCTCGACCTCCTGGCCGAGGCCGAGCTGCTCACGCTCCTCGCGAATGCGCACGAGGCCGTCGCCTGACGGACTGGCGACAAGCAGGCGGAGGGTGTTCGCCCCGACGTCGATGATCGCAACCCGCACGGGATCCATTTTCTCCACCGAGGCGGTCGGATATCAGCGCGCGGGCGGAACCGAGGCTACGCGCCGTGCCCGCGCCCGGGCGCGACGCATCAAAGCGCCGTGGAGGCTCTTCCCGCGGCCACCCTTCTTCGAGCGGACGCGCTGCCAGCTCCCGTCGGCTCCAAGCGCCCACGACCAGCGCGTGTCCTCCATGATCGACTCGAACGTTCTCGTCAGCTCGCGCTGAGCACGAGCGTCCTCCACCGGCACGAGGATCTCGATCCGGTGGTCCAGGTTGCGCGGCATCAGGTCGGCGCTGCCGAGCAGAAACGTGCTGCGCCCATCTGCTTCGAAGATGAAGAACCTGCTGTGCTCGAAGAAACGCCCCAGCAGTGTGCGTACGCGGATGTCCTGTTTCCCTCCGACCTTGCGAGGCTGCAGCGTGCAGGTCGTCCGCGCGAAGATCTCGATCTCGGCGCCTGCGTCGGCTGCCGCGTAGAGCTCTCGCACGATCTGCTCGTCGGCGAGGTGATTGACCTTCAACCGGATGCGCGCCTGCTTGCCTGCCCCGGCCGCATCCGCACAGGACCTGATCTCGTCGACGAGCCTTGCCCGCATGTTGAACGGCGCCACAAGGAGCTTCCGGAAGCCTTGCGGACGGCTGAAACCGGTCAGGTAGTTGAAGAGGTCGGCCAGATCGGCGGTGATCTCCGCGTCGTCCGTGAACACGCTGAAGTCCTCGTAGAGGCGGGCGGTCACGGCGTTGTAGTTGCCTGTGCCGAT
Source organism: Gaiellaceae bacterium (assembly GCA_049644305.1). Taxonomy (GTDB): domain Bacteria; phylum Actinomycetota; class Thermoleophilia; order Gaiellales; family Gaiellaceae; genus AC-32. The sequence goes on along the minus strand of JBARRQ010000118.1, from coordinate 1,217 downwards.
GTGCGCGTATCGCCGCAGGCCGTCCTCCTCGCGCCTGACGACAAGCGTCCCCTTCGCGTGGATCTTGAGGCTCGGGAACCCGTACACGACATGCACGCCCACCGACTCGAGCTCCCGCGACCACTCGATGTTGCGGCGCTCGTCGAACCGCGCCTTCAGCTCGACGAGGGAGACGGTCTGCTTGCCTTCCTCCGCCGCCTCCATCAGCGCCGGCACGTGAGGAGAATCGTCGCTGGTCCGGTAGACGCTCGTCTTGATCGCAACCGTTTCCCGGTCGCGGGCGGCCGTGCGCATGAAGGCTTCGAAGGTCCCGGCGAACGAGTCGTAGGGGTGGTGAACGAGGACCATCCCGCGCCGGATCTCCTCGAAGAGCTCGCTCCCGCTCTCCGAGACGAAGCGGCGAGGGACAACCGGAACCCAAGGATCCTCCTTGAGCTCGGGCCGGTCGAGCTGGACGAACTCGAGGAGGTCCGCGAGGTCGAGGAGGCCCGGCACCAGGTAGATCTGGTCGTCCTCGACGGGAAGACCCTTCTTCAGCTGATTCAGCATCCGGGCGGAGCTGGACCCTGAGACCTCGACCCGCACGGCCTCACCGAACCGGCGGCGCCGAAGCTCGAGCTCGACCGCCTCCAGCAGGTCATCCGCCTCGTCGGAGACGGCGAAGTCGGCGTCACGGGTGACGCGGAAGAACGTGCACTCGACGATCTCCATCATCGGAAAGAGCCACGACAGGAAGTGGCGGATCACGCGCTCGAGCGGCAGGTATCGCCCGCGATCGCCGATCGGGAGGAAGCGCGGCAGCAGCTCGGGCACCTTGACGCGAGCGAACCGTTCCTCGCCCGTCTCGGGATCGCGCACGAACAGGCCGAGGCTCAGCGAGAGGCCCGAGATGTACGGGAAGGGCTGACCCGGGCCGACGGCAAGCGGGGTCAGCACGGGGAAGATGTCCCGCGCGAAGACGCGCTCCAGCTCTTCGAGCTCCGAGGCGTCGAGATCGTCGATCTCCTCCACCACGATCCCCTCCTCGGCCAACGCCGGCATCAGCTGGCGCTTCCAGAGCTTGGCCTGCTCGGAGGAAAGGCGCAACGTTCGTTCCCGGATCTTCTCCAGGGCGGCCCGCGGTGTGAGGCCGTCCGGCGAGCGCACCGTGATTCCGGCTGCGGCCTGGTCCATCAGCCCGGCGACGCGGACCATGAAGAACTCATCGAGGTTCGAGG
>JBARRQ010000117.1:0-3554 GCA_049644305.1 Gaiellaceae bacterium | reverse complement strand
TTCGCCGGGCGAGGCGGGATCCTTCAGCAGGATGTCCCCGTGCTTCTGGTGGCCGTGCAGCCACCCGTTGATGCTGACGTTGATGACCACGTACGGGTGTGTCGCCGAGCCGGTCCGGTGGCAGATGATCACCTTGTGGTGAGCCGTCTTCTCGTGCCCCTTCCCCGTGGGGGCCGCGAGTCCCGGCCGCCGGAGCGTCACCGCCTTCGTCGCCTGAGCCGGATGGCTCGGATGAGCAGGATGGCGCGGCTTCAGCTTCCGTGAAGCCGGAGCGCCGGCCTGCTTGGTAGTTCCTCTCCCCTGATCCAATGCGTGGTCGGTGCCCTTCTTCGCCTGACCCGGAGGAGTGCCCGCCTTCCCCGGCGCATTGCCGGAGCCCGGATAGTGTGGGTTGTCGGCGAGCGCCGCGCCCGCGAGCAGCGTGGCCAAGGCCGAGGCCGCTGCGACGCCCCCGAGCATGCTCCGTAGTCGAGCCATCTTCCCCCTCCAGAGATCGACACGTATCCGTTGCTATCCAGATAGACACCCGTTGCGGCCGAGAATTGCGCTCTGCCCGCACGAACGTTCTAGGGCAAGTGGTGAGAGGGCTCTAGACTCACCCCGTGCTCCGACGCAACCAGAAGGTCGAGCTGATCAAACGCGTGCCGCTCTTCGCGAACTGCTCGAAGCGCGAGCTCGAGCAGGTTGCAGCGATTGCCGACGAGATCGACCTCCGCGAGGGGAAGGTGCTGACGCGCGAGGGCGGCGCCGGCCGCGAGTTCTTCGTGCTCCTCGAAGGCCGGGCCGACGTCACGAAGGACGGGCGACGGATCAACCAGCTCGAAGCCGGGGACTTCTTCGGCGAGATCGCGCTGGTCTCGCGGTCTCCACGCACGGCCACGGTGACGGCGACGACCCCGGTTCGCACCCTTGTCATCACGGATCGCTCGTTCCGCCGGCTCCTGGACGACTCGGCCGAGATCCAGCGGAAGGTGCTCGAGGCCCTGGCCGAGCGGCTCGCGCCGATGATCATTTGATTAGGCGCGCAACTCCGCCCCGAAGCGCTCGGCGAGCGCGCGCACGATCCGGTCGCGGAGGGCCGCTGCGTCCTCGTCCGTGAGCGTGCGCTCCGGCGACTGGAAGCTGACCGCGAAGGCGATCGACTTCCGGCCCTCGCCGGCCTGCTTACCCCGGTAGACGTCAAAAGGCCGCATCTCGCGGAGCTCCGGCCCGGCGGCCTCGCGGGAAGCATCGACCAGCTCGCCGGCGCTGACCTCCTCGGGAACCGCGAACGCCAGGTCCAGGCGGACGGGCGGGTAGCTGACGACGTCCTGGTACTTCACTTCCTCGCTCGCCGCGGCGAGGAGCTGCTCGAGGTCGAGCTCGAACGCGCCCCAGACGCCCTCGAGCACGCCGGGGTGCAGCTCGCCCACCACCCCGGCGCCGACGGAGGCCGCCTTCCAGGGATGGAGCAGCTCGTCGGACGTCCGCTCGAAGCGCGGCTCGGCCTTCAGCGCGGAGTAGAGCGTCTCGACGATCCCCTTCGCGCGGCTCCAGCCGCCCTCAACGATCCCGGCGACGTGTCGCCGCTCGTTCGGGAGCTCTCCTTCGGGTAGATAGACGCGAGCGATCTCGAAAAGCTGGATTCCGCGCGCTCCCAGCTCGGCGTTCGCGCGCGCGGCGTCTACCAGGCTCGGCAGGAGGCGCGTGCGCAGGACGGCGAGCTCGATCGAGATCGGCTCGGGCAGACGCCAGGCGTTCGGATCCGGGTCGTGCTCGCGCAGCGACGGCGTGTAGGTCTCGACGAGGCCGAGGCCGGTGAGCACATCCTCGAGCCGGCGGCGCAGCCGCTGGAGCGGCGTGAGGGCGCCGAACATCTCGCGCCTGGCCGGTAGCGTGAAGGGAACCTCCTCCAGCCGGAAGCGGGCGATCTCCTCGACGACGTCGATCTCGCGCGTCACCTCGTGCGCTCGCCAGGTCGGAGCTACCACGTCGTCCTCTTTCCGCTCGAACCCGAGCCGGCCCAGCAGCTGGTACTGCCGCTCGGCCGGAGTCGGCAGGCCGATTACCTCGTCCGCGCGCTCGGGCCTGTACCGGATCACCGGCCGGTCAGGCAGCTTGCCCTGGACGTCGGTGTGGCCGACCCAGCGCGCCCCCGCGGTCTCCACGATCAGCTGGGTCGCCAGCACGGCGGCAGGCTCTGCGAGGTACGGATCGACGCCTTTCTCCCAGCGGTTCGAGCCCTCCGTGCGCAGGCGCAGCCGCTCGGAGCTTCGGTAGATGCCGGCGGGCTCGAAGTTCGCCGCCTCGAGCAGCACCTCGGTCGTCGTCTCGCCGATCTCGGAGTCCTCACCGCCCATGATCCCCGCGAGCGCGACGGAGCGGTCGGCGTCGGCGATCATCAGGTCGGTCGGATCGAGCTCGCGCTCTACCCCGTCGAGCGTGCGCAGCTTCTCGCCCGCGTGCGCGCGCCGCACGACGATTCTGCCGCCGTGCAGCTTGGAGAAATCGAACGCATGGAGCGGGTTTCCGAGGGCAAGCATCACGTAGTTGGTGACGTCGACGACGTTCGAGATCGGCCGCATGCCGGCGGCGAGGAGGCGCGCCTTCAGCCAGATCGGCGCCGGGCCCAGCGAGACGTCGCGGAAGACACGGCCGATGTAACGCGGGCAGCCTCCGAAGTCTTCGACAGTGACGTCCACCGACTCGTCGCCGACCTGCTCGGGATCCTCGCCGGGCATCGGCGCCAGCTCGAGGTCGTAGAGCGCCGCCACCTCACGCGCGATCCCGTAGATCGAGAGCAAGTCGGACCGGTTGCCCGTCGACTCGACGAGGAGAACGTCGTCCACCAATGGCAGCACGTCGGTGAGCGGGGTCCCGGGCTCCGTGTCCGGCAGCACCATGATCCCCGAGTGGTCGATGCCGAGATCGACTTCGTCCTCCGCGAGGATCATCCCGTCCGAGAGCTGGCCCCGCACCTCCCGCTGCTCGAGCTGGAGCCCGTTCGGAAGCACGGCGCCGGGGAGCGCAACCGCGACCGTCGCCCCTGCGCCGAAGTTCCAGGCCCCGCAGACAATCTGCCGCGGCTCGCCCTCGCCGACATCGACGCGGCAGAGCTGCAGGCGGTCCGCGTTCGGGTGCTTCTCCGCCTCGAGCACCTTCCCCACGCGGAAGAGGCCGAGGTTGCCGTCGCTGTCGGCCACGCCTCGACGCTCGATCCCCTCGATCTCGGCCGAGGAGATCGAGAGCCGCGTCGCGAGCTCGTCCAGCGGCATCTCGACCGCGACGTAGTCGCGCAGCCAGGAGACCGGAACCCTCAAAACTGGGTCAGGACGCGGAGGTCCCCCTCCCAGAGAGGCCGGATGTCGGGGAAGTCGTACCGCAGCTGCGCGACACGCTCGATGCCGCATCCAAATGCGAAGCCCGACCACTCGCCCGGATCGACGCCGACGTTCTCGAAGACGCGCGGGTCGACCATGCCGGCGCCGCCCATCTCGAGCCACCCCGAGTAGCGGCACGTCCGGCAGCCCTTGCCGCCGCAGATTCCACAGGAGACGTCGGGCTCAATCGAAGGC
>JBARRQ010000116.1:0-4899 GCA_049644305.1 Gaiellaceae bacterium | reverse complement strand
GACCGAGGTAGCCGGCAAAGCCGTCGTACGTTCGCAGCATCGGAATCACTGTGCCGCGGATCATCTCGATCGCGCGTTCACGCTTCTCGGGATCAGCACCCGAGAACGTAATCAGTCGTGCGTACATTGAAGCCTCCTTTTTGGTTGCGGTGAGACGATCCTACGCCTGGTTGCTCAGACGCGCGTCAGCCGGTACCGGTGGACGTTCGGGTAGTAGCGAATGCAGCGGTAGCCGTAGCGCCGGTACTGGCGGTCGTAGCGGTGGGCGCAGTACTCGCCTGCGCGAAGACACTTCTCCGCGCCGCCGATGACGGCGTGCGTGTAGCCCGCGCTGCAGGTCTTGGTGACCGCGACAGGCGCGAACTGCGCAGGGGCGGCAGGCGCAGTTGTTCCAGCCGCGACCGCGGCGGCACTCGCGAGGGCCGCAAGCAGGAGACGCTTCTTCATCGAGGTCCCTTTGGTTGAACTACTGACAGACGGGCATCCTGTCACCGATCGAGTTCGCGAGGGCCCGGCGGCCGCCCCGCCGGGCCCTCTCCGCTTAGTGCTCTTCGCGGCGGTGCGACGCAGCCAGCTCCGGCAGGGCGGACACGTCGATCGCGTCCGTCGGAACGACCGCTACGCGGGCAGGAGTCGAGGCGCGCAGAGTGGCCGTGCGGCGGCCGCCTTCCAGGAGGGCTCGCTCCCCCAGCAGCGCGCCCGGGCCCACTTCCGCAGCCGGCTCGCCGTCGATCTCGACCGAGAGCACGCCGTCGAGGAGCAGGTACAGCTCGCCGTCCTCGGCTCCCTGCTCGGTCAGCGTCTCGCCCGCGTCGAGCTTGCGCCGCTCCAGCTTCGTGCCGCTGCGCATGATCGAGGCTGAGAGCTCGCGCTCGAGCTCCGACTCGACAGCGGTTGTCAGCGCCGGGGAGTCCATCTCGCCCCAGGGTGTGTTGCGGCCGTGCGACTCGCGGTACCACTTCTCGAAGTCGATCGAGCCCGACTTCTCGACGAGGTCGCCGGAGTCGTCGTAGACCCAGTGGCGCGGGAACGGGCTTGCCCCTACGAGCTTGCCCTTGGTCGTGCCGTCGGCGTAGAGGATCAGCTCGAGCGTTGTCCAGGCGGAGGCCGAAGTGATCTTGAAGAACGGCTTCCCTTTCACCCGGCGCGGCGCCGGCAGTCCCATGTGGCCACCCGCCGACTGCACGAACTTGACCCAATCGCTGCCGACCTCTGGCTCGAGCTGGATCAGCGGGTAGTGCGCCGCGGGGAAGGCAACCTCGCGGCCTAGGAGCTTCAGGCGGGTGACGCCTACGCGGCCCCCGCCGGCATACCCGTGGCCGGCGATCTGGCCGTCGTCGACCTCGATCCAGGCTTTGAGCTCGTTGGCCTCGCGGAACATGTCGTGCTCGTGCATCGCGTCGAGGTCGACGATCCGGTCGGGCGGCGGCTCGTCGTAGTGGGCGACGCCGAGCTCGAACGGCAGCTTCGGCATCCCCTCGATTGCCTCGGACGGAATCCAGGTGATCGCCGTGACGGACGATTCGATACGCATGCGGTAGCCCTCCTCGGTCTGGCGTTTGCGCAACGCTAGACCGGAATGCGCCGCAGGTCTAGCGGGAGGCTACTCGCCGCGGCGGCGCCGCCAGAAGGTCAGCGCGCCGACGAGACTCGCGAAGCCGACCGCGAGCAGCGACTTGTTCGGGCGGCCGCCTTCGACGGACGGGGCCGCGCCTTTCGCCTTGCGCTTCATGAAGCGCTTGCCGAGCTTCCAGACGCCCCAGCCGAGAACGGCGTTGCGGCGGTTCACGATGCTCACGCCCCGTGTTCTAGCAGCTAAGGGTTGCTCTTGCCGTGACCGACTGCGGGCGAGGGGACGGTCTGCGTCGGGCCGGTCGAGCGGCCGCCTTTGCCCTTTGGGTGAGGGCTCGCCGGCGGCTGTTGCTTCGGAGGCTTTGGGGTCTTCGGCACGTGAGCCTTGCCGCGGCTCGGGTGCGCCGGCTTGGCGGGCCGGACCGGCTTGGCCTTCTTCGCGGGCTTCAGGGGCTTGAGGTCGTGCGTCCGCGCACGCGAGGGCGGCAGAACGCTGACCTCGTGCTGCACAGGCTTCAGTGGGTGGTCCTTCTTCAGGACTGCCGGCCGGCCGTCGTGAGCGCGTCTTGCCCGAATCGAGGCGTGGCGGAAGGGCTTGAGATCCGATTTGGCCGCCTGGGGCGCAAAGCTCGTCGCTGTTGTCCGCAGGACGGGCTTCTTGGCAGCCGCCTGCGCCGCGGCCGCGCGCTTGGGTCCGTGCCAGACGTGCTTGACGCCTTCGTAGCCGACGCCCGTTGCGACCATCGCGCTCGCCCCGAGCGCCGCTGCCTTGACCGCGAGCACCGTCCCGCCTCCTGCCGCTCCCCCGCCGCCGAAGAGCGAGGCGAGCGACTGGGGTAGGGGGATCGCCGCGAGCGACTTGATCGCTCCGCGCTGGGCGCGCTGGCTGCGGGCGAAGTGCGAGCACTCCTCGCACTCGCGCAGGTGAGCCCGGAGGATGCCGCGCTCCTTGCGCGAGAGCCGCCCGTCGAGCTGGCGCGAGATCGCGAGCTCGGCTTCGTGGCACGTGATTCCCTCCTCGAGTTGCTCGCGGAGGGCGCGCCGGGCGCGGAAGATCAACGTCTCGACGGCGCTCACCGAGAGGCCCAGGATCTGGGCGATCTCCTGGTATGACCGGCCCTCGAGCTCGCGCATGACGAGCGCAGAGCGCTGGTTGAAGGCGAGGTGGCCGAGCGCGCGGCGGATGTCCTCGGCGCTGATGCTGCCCTCCTCGAAAACCGACTCGGTGAGGTCCTCGTTCAACTCGACCTCGTTCGGGCGGCGCTGCGCCTGGCGGAAGCGCTGGCGACAGACGTTGTGCGCGATTGCGATCAGCCAGTTCTGGGGGCTGCGCGGCCGCTCGCCACGCTCGAACGCGCGGTACGCGTTGAGGAAGGTGGTCTGGGTGACGTCCTCGGCGTCCGCCTGGTTACGGAGCACGACAAGCGCGTAGCGGTAGACATCACCTGCGTGCTTTCGGTACAGGCGTTCGAATGCTCGTTCGGGGCGCTGGCGCGCCAAAATCGGCGTCACGCACTAGAAGATGCCTCAACCAGGCCGTTCTTGCACCCCGCTTCAGGGTTATTTGACGGGCGGGAGCGGAACGTTCGGTATCGGAAGGGCGACCGGAGGCGCTTGAACAGGCGGAATCGGCAGCGCGACCGGCGTCGGCAAGGGGGCCGGCACGGGTGGCACGGCGGCGGGCGGGGCCGGGAGCGTGGGCGCGGCAGGAGCGGTAACAGGGGCGGGCGCAGGCGCAGAGATAGCGCTCGTTGGGATTGCGGGCGCGCTCGGTTGGGTCGCCGGGGCGATCGGCAGGCTCGCCGGGACGCTCACAGCAGCCCTCGGTTGGGCCGGGCTCGCAGGGCGGGCGGCTCCGCGGGGAGAGGTTGGGCGCGCTGCACGTCGCGTGACCGCCGATCGCAGCTTCGGACGGGCAGACGCTCCCGTTCGGGCGGAGCCTGCGCGTCCGGGCTGGGCGTGCGAAGCAGGGCTGTAGCTCTCGGCAGCCGCCGGCGCAGGCGTCCCGCCGGGGTCGCGTTCCTGGACGGCGCGATAGCCGACTCCCGCGGTCACGGCCCCGACGGCCACGAGCGCGGCGGCCTTGAGCACCAGGTCTGTGCCGATCGCGACGCCACCCGCGGCGACGGCTCCGCCACCGCCGCCGATCCCGAGGGCAGAGGCAAGCGAGCCTGGCAGCGGGGCGGTGCTGAGGACGCCGAGTGCTCGCCGCTCGAGCCGGAGACGCCGGCGGGCTCGGAAGAGAAGAGCCTCGACGGCGCTCTGGGAGATCCCGAGCATCGTGGCGATCTCCTTGCAGCTGCGACCCTCGAGCTCGCGCATCACGAGGACGGCCCGCTGGTTGAAGGAAAGCCGTGCGAGAGCACGCAGGACTTCGTCCAGGCTGGGGAGCTCATTCATGGGCGCGACCGGCTCAGGGATGTCGTCGATGCAGACTTCGCGGGGGCGATGGCTCGCTTGGCGCCAGCGCATGCGACAGACGTTGTGCGCGATCGCGATCAGCCAGTTATGGGGGCGCCGCGGGAGCTCACCCCGCTGCAGCGCCCGGTAGGCGTTGAGGAACGTCGTCTGGGTGACGTCCTCGGCGTCGGCCGGATTGGCGAGCACGGCGACGGCGTACTGGTAGACCTCGCGCGCGTGGCGGCGGTAGAGCTGCTCGAAGGCTGGGTCTGCTGCCCGCGAAAGCGAAGAGAGCCGCAGAGACTTCCTTGAGCGGCGGGTCGGCGCCGCGCGGGATGCCTCCATGTTGTCCGAACGGTATTCGCGCCCGTTCGGATACGGCTAGGCGCGGGCAGCCGCTCTGCGCCTGTTCGGCAGGTGAATCGCACGGCCGAGCGCGACCAGCCCGGCCTCCTTGATTCCCTCGGAAAGGGTCGGATGCGCCGCCATCCCGTCGGCCACGGTCTCGACCGTTGCCTCTGCATCGAGGGCGACCGTGCCGGCCTCGATCAGGTCGGTCACGTGCGGGCCGACCATGACGATCCCGAGCAGCTCGCCGTAGCGGCTCTCGTGAATCGACTTGACCCAGCCGACGGTCTCGTTCTGCATCACCGCGCGCGCGTTCGCGACCCAGGGGAAGACGCCGACCTCCACGTCGTCGCCGTACTGCTCGCGCGCCTCGGCCTCGGTCAGCCCGACGCCTGCGATCTCGGGATCGGTGTAGATCGGGCGCGGGACGCCGCGGTTGTCGACGATGGTGTCGTGGCCCAGCGCGTTCTCGGCCGCGACTTCGCCCTCCCGGAAAGCGGTGTGCGCGAGCTGCCAGTAGCCGGCGCAGTCGCCGACGGCGTAGATGTGCGGCTGCGTCGTGCGGCGGTGCTCGTCTGC
>JBARRQ010000115.1:0-8321 GCA_049644305.1 Gaiellaceae bacterium | reverse complement strand
TGGCAGGGGCCCGGGCTGCACCCGTTCAATCGGAACAACCCGAACGACGTCGCGCTCGAGAAGCAGATGAACGCGACGAGGAACTCGATTCGGGGCACCTGGCCCAAGTGCGCGCACGACTAGCCGCGGTTCTCAACCGTTTCTCATAGTCGCGCGCTAGCCTCGCCGCATGCTCGAGTCGAAGGTCACACGGCGGACCTCGCTCATCCGTTTCGGAGGGCTTCTGGGCGCCCTCCTCGGAGTGGGCGGCTGGAAGGCCGCCGAGTCGGACGGCTCAGGGCCGGCCAGCGTCGCCTCCGGGCTGGTCTCGTGCGTGCTGACCCCGGAGCAGACGGAGGGGCCGTACTACCTCGCTAACGAGAAGCTGCGGAGCGACATCACGGAGGGCAGGCCCGGCGTGCCGCTGTTGCTGCGTCTGACGGTCGTCGACGCCTCGACGTGCAGGCCGGTCAAGGGCGCAGCGGTCGATATCTGGCACGCGGACGCGCTCGGCGTCTACTCGGGCTTTGGCTCTGGGTCAGGAAACCGGACGTTCATGCGCGGGATCCAGAAGACCGACGCAAACGGGCTCGCTCGCTTCCGCACCGTCTACCCCGGCTGGTACCAAGGGCGCACCGTCCACATCCACGTCAAGGTGCACGTCGCCGGGAACGTGGTTCATACGGGCCAGCTGTACTTCCCCGACTCGCTCACCGACCGCGTCTTCCGACGCTCGCCGTACAACCGTCGCGGGAAGCGCACGACGCGCAACGCGAAGGACTTCGTCTTCGCCAACGGCGGCAAGCGATCGATGCTCCTTCTGCGCAGAAGCGGCGCGGCGTACGTCGCGAGCATCACGATGGGCGTGCACCGCTCCTGACGCGACGCGTTCGTATGATCGCGACGTGGTCACCGGCGACGAGTTGCGCGCGGTCATGGGCAGTTTTCCGGCCGGTGTCGCGGTCGTCACCGTCGACGCCGGAGTTCAACGGCTCGGGCTGACCGTCGCCTCGCTGGTCTCGCTGTCACTCGAGCCGCCGCTCGTCGGCGTGGCTATCCGCCGGGACGCAGCGCTCCACGAGCTCCTGCGGGAGGCGGGTGAGTTCGCGATCAGCATGCTCGCAGCGGGGCAGGAGGCTCTGGCCCAGCACTTCGCACGCGGCGTGCCGCCGATCGCGCTCTGGGAGAACATCGGCGTGCGGGATACGGACGGGCCGCCTCAGCTGGAGGGCGCGCTCGGCTGGCTGCGGTGCCGCACGATCGACGAGCACGCAACGGGCGACCACACGTTCTTCGTCGGAGAGGTCGAGAGCGCGGAGCCCGGGCCGGGCGACCGGCCGCTCGTCTTCCACCGGCAGGGCTACGCCGTCTTGTGATCGAGGGCGTCATCTTCGACCTCGACGGCGTGTTGGTCGACTCCGAGCAGGTCTGGAACGCCGTGCGGGAGGATCTCGCCCGGGAGCGCGGCGGCCGCTGGCACGAGCGTGCCCAGCGGGACATGATGGGCATGAGCTCCCCCGAGTGGTCGCGCTACATGCACGAGGTCATCCGGGTTCCCGACCCGCCGGACGAGATCAACCGGGAAGTCGTCGAACGGATCAAACGCACCTACCGCGAGCGGCTCCCGCTGATCCCGGGCGCCCGCGAGGCCGTCGGGCGGATGGCCGAGCGCTGGCCGCTCGGGCTCGCCTCTTCCTCGAACCGCGAGCTGATCGATCTCGCGCTCGAGCTGATGGGCGTCCGGCGGTTCTTTCGCGCGACGGTGTCCTCCGAGGAGGTGGCTCGCGGCAAGCCCGCCCCGGACGTCTACCTCGAGGCGGCCCGGCGGCTGGGGATCGACCCGATCGTCGCCGCCGCGATCGAGGACTCTCACAACGGGATATTCGCCGCCAAGGCCGCCGGGATGCGTGTGATCGCGATCCCCAACGAGCTCTTCCCACCCGGCGAGGACGCGCTAGCGGAGGCTGACGTCGTCCTCAGCTCGCTCGAGGACCTGACTCCCGAGGTGGTCGAAAGCTAGGAAACCCGGCCGATGAGGACGCAGGCGTTGTGCCCGCCGAGACCCATCGCGTTGGACAGCGCGACTTCCACGTCCGCCTCGCGCGCCTCGTTCGGAACGTAGTCGAGGTCGCAGACGGGATCCGGCTGGTGGTAGTTGATCGTCGGCGGGAGAACGCCCTCTTTCACGGCCAGAACGCACATCATCGCCTCGATCGCGCCCGCCGCTCCGAAGCAGTGGCCCATCACGGACTTGGTCGACGAGACCGCGAGCTTGTAGGCGTGCTCGCCGAACACGTCCTTGATCGCCTTCGTCTCTGCCGCGTCGCCCAGCGGAGTCGACGTGCCGTGGGCATTGATGTAGCCGACGCGCTCAGGCTCGACCTTCGCGCGCGCGAGCGCCGCCCGCATCATCTCGGCGACGCCCACGGCCTCCGGCTCGGGCGCGGCCATGTGGTAGGCGTCGTTGGACGCCCCGTACCCGAGCACCTCCGCATAGATGGGCGCGCCGCGGGCCTGAGCGGCCTCGAGCTCCTCGAGCACGAGCACGCAGGCGCCTTCACCCATCACGAAGCCGGCGCGCGTCGCGTCGAAGGGGCGCGACGCACGCGGCGGGTCCTGGTCCTCGGCCGCGAGGCCGCGCATCGCCGTGAAGCCAGCGAGGATCAGCGGGTGGATGCAGGCCTCCGTCCCCCCGGTCAGGACCGCGTCCGCGTCACCGCGGCGGATGAGCTCGGCGCCCTCCCCCACGGCGTGCGAGCCGGTCGCACACGCGGAGACCGGCGCGTAGTTGGGCCCGCGGATACCGAGCGAGATTGCGAGCTGGCCGCTCGCCGCGTCGACCAGGACGTTGGGGATGAAGTAGGGCGATACGCGATCGGGCCCTCGGGCGCGCAGCACCTCGCCCTGCTCCATGATCCCGATGAAGCCGCCGATCGCCGAGCCGAAGACGATTCCGACCCGCATCGAGTCGTAGTGGCCGTCCAGGCCGGCGTCCGAGACCGCCTCGTTCGCGGCCGCGAGCGCAAGTAGGACGTTGCGGTCGAGCCGCCGCAGCTCCTTGAGCGAGGCGAGGCCTGAGGCGTCGAAGTCCTTGACCTCGGCCGCGATCCGAACCGGCAGACCGTCGGCGTCAAAGGCGCGAATGAAGTCGACCCCGCTCTCGCCGGCGACTGCCGCGCGCCAGGTCTCCGGCGCGGTGTTCCCGACCGGCGTGAGCGCTCCGAGCCCCGTGACGACTACGCGTCGCACGCAGGAGAGCTTAAGGAACCGGCTTCATTTCAAAGCGGCCGAACTCGCGTCCGCGAAAAGTCGCCCGGCCGAGGTAGCCGTCGCCCTGCGGCTCGAGCTCGTCCACCAGCCCGCTGAACGGCCGCCGGTAACGCAACTGCAGGCCGACCACATCGAAGGGAGCGCCCGGGAGCGGGCCGACCTTCGTCTCGCCCTTCGTCCCGGAGATCTGCTTGCGCACTGCGAGGAGCGGCGGCAGTAGACCGCTCACGCGGCGGACGTCCCAGACCCCGTCGAGCTCACCCACCGTTACGGTTCTTCCCCGCGATGCCGCCGAAGAATCTCCCCTTCCCCCCGATGGAGGCCGAGCTCGTGGACGAGCTGCCGAGCGAGAACGGCTGGCAGTACGAGCCGAAGTGGGACGGGTTTCGCGGTGTGCTCGAGAACCTCGGCGGCGGGCTGAGGCTGTGGAGTCGCAACGGGCGGCCACTCCTCCGGTACTTCCCGGAGCTCGAAGAGATCGGCGCGCTGCTGCCCCCCGACTCCGCGCTCGACGGGGAGATCGTCATCGCCCGGAGCGGCCGCCTCGACTTCGACGCGCTCCAGCTTCGGCTCCATCCCGCAGAGAGCCGCGTTCGGAAGCTCTCGGCGGAGATCCCGGCCGACTTCGTTGCGTTCGACCTGCTCGTTTGGAAGGGCGATCCCGTGCACGAGCAGCCGCTGGCGCGGCGACGGCGCGAGCTCGAGCGCAAGGCGAAGCGCTTCCGGCTCTCCCCGGTGTCGCGGGAGCGGGCGCAAGCGGAGAAGTGGCTCGACCGGCTCGCGCAGGCGGGGCTGGACGGAGTCGTCGCGAAGCGCCTGAACCTGCCGTACCTGCCCGGCTCACGCGACGGCGTGGTGAAGGTCAAGCCGTACAAGACCGCCGACTGCGTCATTGTCGGCTTCCGCTGGAGCGAGAAGGCGGACGGACGGATCTCGACGCTGCTGCTCGGCCTCTACGGCGACGACGGCGAGCTCGACTTCGTCGGGCACTGCTCGGGGTTTCCCGCACCGGTACGGCGGGAGCTCGAGAAGACGCTCCCGAAGCTCCGCGAGCCCGGCCACCTGAGTGACAAGCGGATCCCGGGCGGGCAGAGCCGCTGGTCGCGCGGCAAGGAGCTCGACTGGAACCCCGTACGGCCGGAGCTCGTCTGCGAGGTGCGCTACGACAAGCTCGAGCGCAACCGTTTCCGGCACGGAACCCGTTTCCTGCGTTTCCGTCCGGACAAGGATCCAAGCGAGTGCACCTGGGACCAGGTCCGGCCGCGCCGCAGGCGGGGCGATCCGACCGTTGAGAGCTTGCTGGCGGCGTCCTAGCGCCGCCGGTTCCAGCCGCCCTGGTCGCTCTGCCATCGCTGCGCACGCCCGCGGCGTAGCTCGACGACCGACGGATCGCCGGGCGGCAAGTCGAGCCGCTCGAATCGCGGCAGCAGGCTCGCCTTGCGCCGCCAGATTCCGGCAGTCAGATCGCCGACCTTGTCGAGCCGCTTTCGCATCGTCTTGAGGGTGAATCGCGAGGGGTCCGACCGGGGCACCTCGTCCCAGCGCAGAGGCGCCGAGGCGCGCGCATCAGGCGTCGGCCGGATCGAGTAGGCGCAGGCGATCGTCCGGTCGCGCGCGTTCTGGCCGTAGTCGACGAAGACGCCGCTGCGGTCGGCCACCTTCCACGTCGTGGTAGCGATGTCCTGGTCGTCGATACGCCGCTCGACCTCCTGCGCCAGCGCCTTCGCGAACCGGCGGACTTCCGGGAAGGCGAGCTCCGGCTTGATCGGGGCAAGGATGTGCAGGCCCGTCGCGCCGGAGGTCTTGGGGAACGACGCGAGGCCGAGCTCGTCCATGACGTCCTTCACGACCATCGCGATCTCGCGAACCAGCGCCCACGGGTTGCCCTCGCTCGGATCGAGGTCGATCAGCAGGTAGTCCGGCCGCTCGACGTCGTCCACCCGAGACGCCCACGTGTGGAGATCGATGCAGCCGAGGTTGACGATCCAGGCGAGCGCGACCGCTTCGTTCGCGACCGGGAAGTCGGCCGTGCGACCGCTCGGAAACCGGATGTGGACCGTCTCCAGCCACTCCGGATGAGGCTCGGGAACGCGCTTCTGGTAGAAGAAGAAGCCGTCCACCCCGTCCGGGTAGCGCTTCATCTGCATCGGCCGCCGGCGAACGTGGTTGAGGACGCAGTCGGCGACGTAGAGGTAGTACGCCACGAGGTCGCCCTTGGTCAGCCCCGGCTCAGAGAAGAACACCTTGTCCGGGTTGGAGATCGTGACCTCACGGCGGCCGATGCGCATCGCCGGGAGTATCGAGAAAACGAGCCCTGATACGACGAAGCTCGCTTCGGAGAGCCGGAGCGAGCCGCGTCAGTGCCGGGTTCATGAGGGGGAGCCGGCTCGCTCAGCATGTGCCGAACCGCGCTTTCAGCCATGCCTCTGAAGGGTGATCCGCAGCCGGGAATCGCCGGGGTACTCGGCTATCCTGTCCGGGCCCGGAGAAGTGGCCGAGTGGCTGAAGGCGGCGCCCTGCTAAGGCGTTAGGTGGGGAGAATCCCTGCCTCGAGGGTTCGAATCCCTCCTTCTCCGCCTCGCTTCCCTGGTCCCTTGCGGGCGGCGGAGCCGCCCTCCAGGGCCGCTCGTGCTCCTGGCCCGGCTCCGGCCGAGAGACCATGCATCTGAGCACTGTTCTCTCAGCCTCCACCGACCCAGGAGCACGCCAGGAAACCGAGGAGGAGTGGAGTTGGGGGTGAGGCGCTAACCTGTCCGATCAACCTGGAGGGGTGGCAGAGCGGTCGAATGCGGCGGTCTCGAAAACCGTTTCGGGCCTCTGGGTCCGACGAGGGTTCAAATCCCTCCCCCTCCGTTTAGAACACGCGAAACCCCGCCAGTCCATGCGGGGTCGAACTCAAAACGCGCCCGGCAACCGACGCGAATTGCGTTCGAGATCGAATCGGACAGGATCCATCTTTTACGCCCCTTGGGTCACGTTGGGACGAGGGGTGCTCCTCCTCATTGCTGGCTGATACTGACAGCCATCTTCGTAGGGCATTAGCACGCGACCTGCGCCGCCCGCCCCGCGGCTCGCCAGTTGCGACCCGCAGCCGCTCCGGACGCAGAAGACGGCGCCTCTCAGACCAATCGAGAAGACGATCCGGCAGGACGCTGACTCAAGCGACAGCAATCGTTTTCAGCTAGGGCCGAGGTTCGCGCCACCCTCCTTACACTGATCGCGTGAGCGACCGCGAGAAGTGGCGAAGGCCGACGGATGAGGGACTCGGTCCGGACACCATGCTGCTCGTTCGCCGGACAGAGGCGGACGTCGATCTTCCGGAGGACGAACTGGTCGAAGCGGGGAAAGACCTAACGCTCGAATTCCTGATCACACCTACGAAGGACGGTCGGAACGCGCTCCTGGCCTTCAGTAGCGAAGACGAGCTACGGGAGTGGTTTCCCGAAGGCGGGCCCTACGTCGAGATGCGTGCGGACGACCTGCTACCGCTCGCCTTCAAGCATGGGTACGACGTGGTTCTGGTGAGCATGAGCGCAGACTGCGTCTTCGAAATCACACGCGAGGAGTTTATGCGGCGCTCTCGCGATTAGCGCCCAACCCTAGACGAAGACGAGGTATCCCGAGCTTAAACCTCTCCTTCCACGACTCCTGACTCGCTCGGCTGACATTCCCGCACACTGGCCCCACCAGGTAGTTGTCGCTAATCATCTGCTGCGTCGTCTGCTGATCCTCTTGTGAGGGCATTGATCGTTCTGCTGTAAAGCCTTCGATACAAGTACCACTCGACCGGAGACCGGCGGAGCCGTCTGCGCGCTCCTCGCAAAGGTTCCAGCGCCCTGGGGTCACCGATACGACCGAGGGCTTGGACGCTCGCAGCGCGTACCCGCCACGAAGGATCGTTGAGCATGGGCAGAAGGAAATCGAGGTCATTCGGGTCCCCAAGACTGCCTATTGCGCCAATCGCCCAGGAGCGAACGAAGGCCTCCTCGTCGGCCAGGGCAATCTCTCGTAGGCGTGGCAGGGCTCTCTGGGCACCGAGCTGACCGAGCGTCGTCGCTGCTTCGGCGCGCACATGAGGGTCGACGGCATCGAGGAGGCGGAGAAGCGGCTCAGTAGCCTCGACCGCGCCGAACTCTCCCAGAGACTTGGCGGCCAAAGTCCGATGATCGGGATCAAGAAGCGCTCCGAGCAGATAGGACACATCTCCCCGATCTTTTGCCGCGAGAATGGCGAGACGACGCTTGAGCCAGTCCGCCTCTGTGGGATCTCGGGTCAACTGCGTCCTCCTTGCAAATGTGTGGGAGCTGCGATCCCCGCTCAGACGAGCCCGACGATAAGCCGTTCGCGAGCGAGCTGTCACGGCTCTGCCGAATCGCGAGCAAGACGGCTCGCAGCTGGAGGCACCTGTTCGAGATCTGACTGGCCCGCCACTAGCCCGCACGGGTCGGGAATGGGCGTGATCAATACAGCGACGACCTGCTCCACGGCGGCCTTGCCAGGCTTGTAGCCAGCGCGCGGGCGCCGTCGCGCATCACCGGCTCGCCGTGCGTGACGAGAACCCGCTCAACGTCGAGCCGCGTCAACGCGCCCAGCGTCGGCAGGAAGCGCTGCTCGTACCAGGTGCGGCGACGCTCGCCGTTGCGGTGCCTCGGCCATACCCGTAGCTTTCCGTCGACCTCGAGCACCGTGTCGCCGAAGGCCAGGGCGCGGTGCGACGGCAGCTCGAAGGGGATCTCGGCGCGCCGCGGCCGCCCGATCGAGTGCGCGCGCACGCCGCCGTCGAGCGTCTCGCCGCCGCGCAACGGGCGGAAGGCGGAGCGGTCGTCGAGCCGCGTGGCGCAGTACTCGTGCCCGAAGATGGTGACCTCGTACCGATCGCGCCAGCGCCGCCACAGAAGCTCGGAGCCGCGCACGTGGAATGGCGTGGTGACAAGGATGCGCACGCGTCCGTGCACGATCTGGTCGAGCGCCACCAGCGGCTCTGTCTCGCCGGCGACGAGTGGATCGACCAGGATCGTGTCCTCGCCGTCGCGCAGCGCGTACGCCGTCATAGTCGGAGGAAGGCCGTTCCG
>JBARRQ010000114.1:0-28630 GCA_049644305.1 Gaiellaceae bacterium | reverse complement strand
TGGGGCGCCGTGAACGAGCACGCCGAGCAGCAGGCGGAAGCGCTGCAACAGGCAGGAATCGAGACACGGACGATCATCGGGCACGACCCGCCCGGGAGCTTCACGCGGGTGCTGCACCCCAGGCACGGGCGGCACGGGCGACCGTCGGCGGACGTGATCCCGGTGGGGCGCTCCGTGATCGTGCCGGCGAACGGCGCGCTGCCGAACATCGTCCTCAGCCCCTCGGCCGTGCCCCGCGTCAGGCGGGCGCTGCGGCAAGAACGCTTCGACGTGCTCCACCTACACGAGCCGATGACCCCGGTGATCTGCGTGGCGACGCTCACGGGGGCGACCTGCCCCGTTGTCGCCACCTCCCACGCGTCAGGCAACCTGACGTGGAATGTGCTGGGCAAGCCCGTGTGGGGATTCCTGATGGACCGGGTCGACCATCGGATCGCCGTCTCGGAGGCGGCGCGAGCTTCGGCAGCGCGTTGGTTCCCGGCCGACTACGAGGTCGTCCCGAACGGCGTCCTCATCCCGCCGCACGCCGACGCCGGCGGGCGCGAGCACCGGATCGTCTTCGTCGGGCGGCACGACCAGCGCAAGGGCATGCCCGTGCTGGCACGCGCGTGGCCTGAGATCCACCGACGCACGGGCGCCCGCCTGCGGATCGTCGGAGCGGATCCTCTGATGGTGCGTCTCACGCTCACGCGGGCGGGTGTGGCGGAGGACGGGATCGACGCGCTCGGGTTCCTCAGCCAGGAGGCGCTGACGGACGAGTTGCTGGCGGCGAAGGCGCTCGTAGCGCCGTCACTCGGCGGCGAGAGCTTCGGAATGGTGCTGACGCGGGCCTTCGCCTGCGCCGCCCCGGTGGTTGCATCCGACATCACTGGGTACCGTGACGTCATGACCGACGAGACGGGCTTGCTCGTCCCGCCGGGGGATCCGGGAGCGCTCGCGGAAGCGGTCACGGCGTTGCTCGCGGACGAGGCGCGTCGACAGCGGCTCGGCGAAGCTGCGCGAAAGCTTGCGCTGGAGCGCTACTCGTGGGACGACATCGCGCGGCGGCTCAAGGCGATTTACGAAGGGCTCGTGTGAATCCCAAGCGGCTGGCAAAATCCCCGATGCTCCGCATGTTCGTCGTCCTCGCCGCGGCCGGGGGCGTGGCAGCACTGTTCTGGTGGCGCGGGCCGGACTGGGGCACGGTGGGTCATGCCTTTGACGCAGTCCGCTGGCAATGGGTCGTCGTGGCGATCGGGCTGAACCTGCTCTCGGTGATCGTGCGGGCAAACGCCTGGCGCACGGTGATCGTGCAGGCGATGGAGCCGCCGCACCCAGGCTTCTCGCTCGTCTTCTCGGCGTTCTCGGTCGGCTTGTTCGCGAACGCCGTTCTGCCCGGGCGAATCGGCGAGCTCGCGCGCGTCGCCGTGCTGACTCGAAAGCTCCGGCTCCGGGGAACGACGGGCGGGACGTGGGCGGCACTCGTCGGCACGGTCTTTGCGCACCGCTTGTTCGATCTCGTGCCGACGCTCGGCCTCATCCTCTACGTGCTCCTGAGCGCGAAGATTCCGCACTGGGCGGTCTCGAGCCTCCTCGTCGTCGTAGGTGTCGGCTTCGGTCTCTTCACCTTCGCGTTCGCGAGTGCCCGCCACCACCGCAAGGCCGTGCTGGAGGGGCTCGGGCCGGCCCGCCGCCTCGTCGAGATGGCGCGGCACGGGCTCGGCGTCCTGCACCGGCCGGGCCCGGCCGCCGTGGCCGCGTTCTTCCAGTGCAGCGGCTGGCTCTGCCAGTTCTTCGCCGTGTACACCGCGATGCGGGCCTTCGACATCCACGCGCCGCTGCCGGCCGCCGCGCTGGTGCTGCTGCTGATGAACGTGGCGACGCTGTTTCCGCTCTGGCCGGGCAACATCGGTTTGCTGCAGGCGGCCATCGCGCTGCCGCTCTCGTCCTACGGCGTCGACGCGGGCACGGCCATCGCCTACGGCTTCGGGCTGCAGGCGATCGAGGCGTCGGTCGGCGTCGGCGTCGG
The DNA here is from genome assembly GCA_049644305.1 of Gaiellaceae bacterium. Classification (GTDB taxonomy): domain Bacteria; phylum Actinomycetota; class Thermoleophilia; order Gaiellales; family Gaiellaceae; genus AC-32. The sequence goes on along the minus strand of JBARRQ010000114.1, from coordinate 26,622 downwards.
CACGATCTTCCTCGCCCGTGAGGGGCTCTCGTTCGCGATGCTGCGGCGCATGCCGGACGCCGGAGAAGCCGAGGTGCCCGAGAAGGGCCAGGAGGACGTTCCGGCGCAGGACGGCGGCGAGGCTCGTGCGCGCGCTCGCGTCCCCGGCTAGCCTGAAGGGCGTTCTCACCGCGCGGGAGGCAGCGGCTGCGCTGGCAGTCGGGCTTTCGCGGGCAGGAGCGGAGGCGGAGCAGCTGCCGATCGCCGACGGCGGCGAAGGGACCGCCGAGGTCCTCGGGGCCCAGGAGGTGCGGCGCTGTCTGGTACACGACGCGTTCGGCCGGCCGCTTGACGCGCCGATACGAGCGCTGGCGGACGGAACCGTCGTCGTGGAGAGCGCCGATGCGATTCCGCTCGACCCTTCACGCCTCGACGTGCTCGCGGCCTCGAGCCGCGGCCTGGGCGAGCTGATCGTGGCAGCAGGCGACTGTCCGAGCCTGCTTGTCTGCCTGGGCGGGACGGCAACGATGGACGGCGGCGCTGGGCTCCTGGAAGTGCTCGAAGAGTTGCCCGCGCCCACGACGGCTCTCTGCGACACGCGCGCGACGCTGCTCGAGGCTCCGCGCGAGTTCGGACCGCAGAAGGGCGCCCGGCCGGAGGACGTCGCCGAGCTCGAGGAGCGGCTGCGGCGGTTGGCCCACGCGGAGGGGTACGCAACGCTTCCCGGCGCCGGGGCGGCGGGCGGGCTCGGCGCCGCGTTCGCCTCGCTCGGAGCCGAGCTCGTGTCTGGAGCAGAGCACGTGCTCGAGGCCGTGGGCTTCCGCCGGCGCGCGGCCGAGGCCGATCTCGTAGTCACGGGCGAGGGAACGGTCGACCACACCACGTTCGAGGGCAAGGCGCCTGGCGAGGTTGTTCGCGTGTGCCGCGAGCTCGACGTCCGCTGCGTCCTCTTCGGCGGGCGCGTCCTGGAAGGAACCGAAGCGCTCGCACTCAGCGGCGACCCCGCGCTGGCGCGGCATGATCTCGAGGAGCTAGGCCTCTTGCTCGGCCGCCCGTAGGCGCTTCGCCATCGCCTGCAGGAGCGGCCAGGCGATGCGGGCGTCTGTCTCGACGAGCGGCCGGAAATCCCAGAACGTGAGTCCGTAGCAGTGCAGGTCGCTCTCGGCGGTGATTGTCGCCGTTCTTGCGCCTTGATCGATGAGCGCGATGTCCCCGAAGTAGTCACCGGGCCCGAGGCGGCCGCGCTCCTCGTCGCCGACCCTCACGGCGGCCTCGCCGCTCTCGATCACGAAGAAGCCGGCGGCTCCCTCGCCCTCGGTCGCCACCGTCTCGCCTGCGTTGAAGGTTCGCTCCTTGAAGGATCCGCTCAGGCGCTCGAGCTCGCGCGGCTCGAGGCCCGTGAAGAGCGGGATCTTCTGAAGCAACTCGAGAGAGGGCCCGGCCACGGCGTGATTGTAAACCGGCCGGCTCTAGACGGTCGAGATGCCGAGACGGGAGCCGATGACAGTCTCCGCCGCCTGCGCGCTGCCGGCGTGGCCGGTGACGGCCGGGAGGAAGTCGTCGCGCTCGAGCGCGTAGAGCTGGACCTCCGTGGCGGCGCGGACGGTTGCGGTCCGGGGGACGTCCCGGAGCAGGGCGATCTCGCCGAAGTAGCTCCCCGGTCCCGCCCGGCGCGGCGGGCCGCTGTCGACGACGACCTCGACCTCTCCTGAGTCGACGAGGTAGAAGCGGTCGCCGTGCTCTCCCCGCCGGATGATCTCCGTGCCGGCGGGCTCGCGAATCGGGATGAGCCTCGAGGCAAGTCGCTCCAGAACGGGCGGAGAAAGCGGCGAAAAGATCGGAATCGAACGAAGCAGCTCGAGCCCGCGGGCCGCGACCGGCTCGGCGTCCATCTGCTCTAGGCTGGCCCGCGTCAGCACCGAGATCCCGGGTAACAGCGCCCCAACGATCACGAGCGCCCAGCGCACGCCCACGGCGTGGATCAGCGGCGGCGCGAGAATCGCTCCTGCCGCCACCGTCACGTAGAGGAGGCTGTGCATGACGCCGAACACGCGCCCCAGTACCTCGCCCGGGGTGCCTCGCTGAAGGAGGGTGAAGCCGGCTACGTCTCCCACGATGATGGCCAGGCCGATCAGCGCGAATACCACGAGGGCCGTGTCGGTCCGGGGAAACGCGCCGACGAGCAGGAGAGGCCCGCCCGCCCCTGCGATCGCGATCCCGAACGTCGTCGCGAGCCGGTGCCGGCCGACCAGCGTCAGAGAGATGAAGCCGCCTACGATGCCACCCATGCCCACGGCGGCGTTCAGGTATCCGACGCCGCTCGCGCCAAGGTGGAGCAGCTGCAGCGCCGAGACCGCGACGAGGACGCCGAAGGCGCCGTCCACCAGAGTCTGCGCCGAGAAGAGCCCGACCACGAGGCGCAGGCGCCGGTCGCGCAGGATCGTGTGGAATCCGGCCGTCGCCTCCTCGAGCAGGTGCGTCGTCTCCCGCCGCAACGGAGGCTCCGCCGCGCGGAACAGCGGCGTGAGTTGCAGCGCCGACCACACGAACGTGGCGGCGGTGAACGTGAAGACGACCCAGACGTTGGAGACGGCGAGCAGGACGCCCCCGAGCGCAGGGCCGACACAGAAGCCGAGGCTCTCGAGCGTGCTCGAGCTCGCGTTCGCAGCGGTGAGCTCCTCAGGCGTGCTCGCGAGCGACGGCAGCAGTGCCGACTGCGCGGGCTGAAAGGCGGTGCCGGTGACAGCGACCGTCGACGCCAGGGCGTATACCGCCGCGGCCGGAGCGTGGGTGACGACCGAGACCGCCATCCCAGCGAGGCAGGCGGCGCGAACGACGTCGGCACCCAGCATGACGCGCACCCGTGGATAGCGGTCTGCCAGGACGGCGGCAAATGGAGACGCGACCGCCGCAGGGACCCAGCGGATCAGCTGGACGAGACCGACGGTGGTCGCGCCTCCGTGCCTGTACGCGAAGACGATGAGGGCGATCGAAGAGGACCAGGTGCCGATGATCGACCCTCCCCACGCAAGCTCCAGGCGGCGCAGCGCTGGGTTTCGGTATACATCGCGCAGGGCGGTAAAGGACTCGCGGATCCGCTCGCGGAGCCTGCTCACGGTCGCAGAATGGCAGCCTCGATTGCGTTTTTGAAGCGGGCATGGAAGATTTGAGCGGCGAAGACCGTCTGGAGATCAGGTTCCCGAAGTTCGAAAGGAGGAAGTTCGATGGAGGATCAGGAGCGCGAGACTCGCATCGATGAAGACGTGGAGGGCCATTCGCATTACGCCCCCAAGAAGGACGCACCTGAGGCTGCTGCGAACGACGAGCCTGAGGGCGACGACGTTGAGGCGCACGTGCACTACAACGCGCCGAAGAAAGACGCACCCAAGAAGGACTAGCGCCTCGAAGGGCCTAGGGACTTCGAGCTCAGTCCAGCTTCGAGGGAGTCGAGAGGCTCCCTCTTAGCGTTCCCGAAGAAGCTTCTCCAATGCGGTCAAGAGCTCCAGGGCCGCCTCTCGCCGCTCGGGCTCCGTGTCGTCGAGCTTCGCGACGAAGCGGGCCACAGCCTGCGCCTCCCCGCCTTCGTTCGCCAGCACGGCACGAGCCTCGCGCGCCCTCTGGAGCAGGTCGAGTGCGATCGCGGCCTCATTTGCGAACAGGCCCAGGAGGTCCATCTCGGCGAGCGAGAACGCGGCCTTCTGGGGGCGGTCGAGCACTTCGAGCACGCCGAGCGCGCGGTCCTCGTGCAGGAGCGGAACGGCCATGATCCCCTTGGGCACGAACCCGGTCGACTCGGCGGCTTCCCGGGCGAAGCGCGGGTCGTCGGCCAGCTCCTCGATCACGAGCGGCTGCCGGGTCACCAGCACCCAGCCGGCGACCCCCGTGCTCGACGGGAAGCGCCGGCCCACGAGCTCGCCCGCGCCTTCGCCGGCCACCGCTTCGAACACGAGCTCGTCGGCTGCCTCGTCGTGGAGGAACACCGAGGAGGCGCGCGCGCCGAAGATCGCCCGCGCGACCTCGACGATCGACTGCAGCAGCGCTCGGTAGGACTCCTCCGCGCCGAGTGCACCGGCTGCGACTGCCGCCCGGAGCCGATCCTCACTCATGCTCGCCTCCTGCGTTGGTGGCCGTCAGGTAGAGGATGTTCTTCAGCTGGAACGGCGTCAGCTCCGGGTGCTTCGATCGGATGAGCGCGCAGATCCCGCTGATGTGCGGCGTTGCGAAGCTGTTTCCGGTCGAGAGGATCCTGCCTCCGCCCAGCCAGGCGATCTCGACGCCGACCCCGCGCGCGAAGAACTCGACCGGCGGCGACGGGTTGTAGAAGAACGTGAGCGGATTGGGCTCCTCGTGGCTCCCGACCGAGATCACCGACGAGAAGCGCCAGGGATAGCTCTCGACGGGCATGTTGTGCGCGGATGCCACGAGCACCGTGCGCTGGAAGTACGCGCTGTCCGCGAGCTCGTGCAGGAGGCCTGCGATCTGCTGCTTGGTAGTCGAGAGGCTCATGTTGATCACGTCGAAACCTTGCTCGATCGCCCAGCGTAAGCCCGCTGTGAGGACGAGGCCGCTTCCCTTGAAACCCGCGCCGAGGACCCGGACGCTGAAGAGGCTGCACTCCGGCGCCAGCGAGCGCACGATCCCGGCGCACCCCGTCCCGTGGCCGCAGAGGTCGCCCTCGGTGTCCTCCTCGACGATCGTCTCGTCGTCCTCGCCGCGCCGGATCGCGACCGCGCCTTCCAGCTCGCCGACGAGCGGATGGCCGGGCTCGACGCCGCTGTCGAGAATGCAGACGCGGACGCCCTTTCCGGTCGAGCCGCCCCAGGCCCACTCCCGCGTCACCCGCTCGGGCCACTCGGCACCGATCGAGATCTGCTCGGCCGCGTTGGCGGGCAGGCTCCAGGCCGGCAGGCTCGCGCCGTTGTCGGGGGAGGGCTCCTGTGCCACCGGACGATCCTACGCAGGCTCGAGCCGGCTGAGGAGGGCCCGGGCGCGCTCGACGCCCGGAACGGCGCCCTTCTGCTCGTAGAGCTCGAGCGCCAGGGAGGCGGCCTCGTGCGCCTCGGCGGGTCTCCCGACGGCACGGAATATCGAGGCGACGGCCAGGAGGCCGTCCGCCCGCGAGGCCGGCGACTGCTCCAGCTCGTACCCCGCGGCTGCCTCCCTCGCCAGGCGCTCGGCTTCGTCGACCTCTTCGCGAGTCAAGGCGAGCTTTGCTCGAACGACCCTTGCATATGCCGCGTTCGCGACGTCCTCGAAGGAGCCGAGCGCGAGTCCTTCCGTCACCGCCTGCTCTGACTCGTCGAAGCGCCCAAGGTCGCAGAGGACGTCGGCGAGCTGAATCAGGACCGTGGAGCGATAACCCTTCTCTCCCGCCTCAGCGAGCGTTTCGTTCGCCTCTCGAAGAGTGCGCTCCGCCGACTCGAGCTTCCCCAACAGGGCCTCGAGATGCGCTGTGGGGATCGCAGTCCCGCCGTAAGGCGCCTTCATGCCGAGCTCGAAGTACATCCGCCGCGCCGTGTGCATGTCGTCCAGGCCCTCGGCGTCTCCTCCGAGCGCGGTCGCCGCGCCGAGCCAAAAGCGGGCGTCTGTCCGCTGTATCGGCGTCGCGGCTGCTTCCAGCAGCCGGTTGCATGTGGCGATCGCCTCGAGCCTGGAAGCGGAGCCGAAGAACGCGGTGAGACCCAGCCAGAACGCGCTCAGCGTCACCAGCCGGTCCGCTCCCGCCCGAATGGAGTGGAAGTACGCCTTCTCCATGGCATCCTCGATGCCGGCGATGTCGCCCCGAAAGTTTCGTGTCTGCGAGGCAAGTTGCCAGGCGAGAGCGAGGCCGACGTCGTCACCGAGCTCGCCGAGCTCGGTGACGGCTTCTTCCGCCATCGTTCCGGCTTCCTCGGCGCTCAGCTCACTCCGGAGCAGTCCCGCCCAGCCCGCCCGCAACCGCGCGTGCCACCGGATGCGGACGTCGCCGCTTCGGCCGGCGTCGTCGGCCAGCTCGTCGAGAATCCGAACCCCTCTCTCCAGGTCGGCCCCCTCAACGAGCGCGTCGCCGAGCGAGAAGCGCAGCTCGTCGCGGCGCGGACCGTCTTCGGGAAGCAGCGCGAGCGCACGCTCAATCAGGTTGGCGGCGGCGTGGGTGTCCAAGCGGGCAAGCGCGCGCTCACCGGCCGCTCCGAGCACGAGGCCCGCACGCTCGCCCAGCTCACGCAATGTCGCCTCCCGCGCTCCGAGCTCGCACCGATAGTGGTGAGCCTGCTCGAGGTGGTAGCCGACGATCTCGGCGTACCCGTGGGTTCCCTCGGTCTTCCGCTCGAGCCAGTCGGCGTAACGCTCGTGCAGTTCGGCGCGCAACTCCTTTGGGAGGGCGGTGTACGCGGCGTCGCGGATCAAGATGTGCCCGAAGCGGAAGCCGTCGTCGCCGGCGAACTCGGCTCGGTCGGGCCGGACGAGCTCCTTGCGGACGAGCGCGAGCAGGTGAGTCGCGACTGCCGGACGAACGCGCTCAGGGGCCAGCGCGGCCACCGCCCCGCGGTGGAAGAGCCTGCCCTCGATGGAGGCCCGCTCGATGACCCCCCGTTCGTCCGGCTCGAGCCGATCGATGCGCGACGCGAGTAGAGCCTGGATCGTCGGGGGGACGTCGAGCTGACCGTTCCCATGCTCGGCGTGGAGGGCGAGCATCTGCTCGACAAAGAGCGGATTCCCCTCAGCGGCGGTCAGGATCCGCTCGCGGACGTCGGAGGAGAGGTCCTGCCCCTCGAGCAGGCGCTCGATGAGCTCATCGGCATCGCCCTCGGTCAGAGGCTCGATCAGCAGCGAGACCGCGTTCGGCCGCGGCGCGGTCCAGGCCGGACGCGTGTCCAGCAGCTCCGCCCTCGCGACGCAGACGAGCAGGATGGGCGCTCCGCTACTGAAGGCGAGCAGGTACTCGATCAGGTCGAGGAAGGTCGGCTCGGCCCACTGGATGTCGTCGAGGAGGATGATCAGCGGCCGCTCGCGGGCGAGCGCCTCGAAGAGCTTTCGGATCGCCCAGAAGGTCTCCTCGGTCGCGGCTGCGCTCTCGGCCTCGCCGGTCGCGGCGGCGATGCGCTCGGCGATCAGGCTCGCGTTCTCGTCCTCGAGCACGAGCTGGTGCGCCGTCGTCCCGGCGTCGCCTGACCCGAGCTGCCGGACAATCTCGATGATCGGCCAGAACGTGATTCCCTCGCCGTACGGCAGGCACCGGCCGACGACGACGCGCGCCCGATCGCTCGCCGCCGTCACCAGCTCCCGGACGAGCCGGGACTTTCCGATTCCGGCAGGGCCTAGCACTGTGACGAGCCGGCAGGCTCGCTCCTCAGCGGAGCGCTCGAGCTCGGCTTGCAGCGCCGCGAGCTCGCGCTCCCGTCCGACGAACGGTGCGTCCAGGCGGCGGGTGAACGCTGGTACGTCGACCTGGGCGGAGTGGAGCATGAAGGCTTCGACGGGCTCGCTCTTGCCCTTCAGCTCGAGCGGCTCGACGCTCTCCGCGTGGACGGCGTCGCGGACGAGCTGATGGGTCGCCGCGCCGACCAGAATCTGGCCTGGCATAGCCGCCTGCTCCAGCCGTGCCGCGACGTTGACGGGGTCGCCGGTGACCAGGCGCTGGCCGGCCGAGGGGTCGCCGGCCACGACCTCGCCCGTGTTCACGCCGGTCCGCGCCTTCAGCTCCACGCCGAGCTCCTCGTTCAGACCGGTGAGCGCCTCGCGCATGTCCAGCGCGGCGCGCACCGCGCGCAGCGCGTCATCCTCGTGCAGCTGCGGGATCCCGAAGACGGCCATCACCGCGTCCCCGATGAACTTCTCGACCACGCCGCCGTGGCGCTCGACCGCCGCCCGCATCTCGTCGAAGTAGCGCGACATGACGCGGCGGAGCAGCTCCGGGTCGAGCTGCTCGCCGAGGCTCGTCGAGCCGGTGACGTCGGAAAAGACGATCGTGACCGTCTTGCGTACCTCGGCTCCGTGCTCCGCGACGGCCAGGCCCGCGCCGCAGGAGGAGCAGAAACGCGCGCTGTCGGCGTTCTCAGCGCCGCACGCCGGGCATGCAGGCATGGGGGAGATCGTACGACGGCCCGAACGAGGCGGGTGCTAGTCGGAGACGCGGCGGCGGAGCTCGTCGAGCAACGGCCAGGTTGGCTCCACGCCCTCCGCCCGCAACGCGCCTTCGAGGTCCGCGATGAGCGCCCGGCGATATTCGGCGTCTGCCTCGGCTCGAGCGACGATCCCGTCAAGCTCGAGCCGGGCCCGCGGCAGCTCCTGCGCCGCCCTTACCCACCCCATGGGGGCCGGCGGGAGCATTCCGATCAGGCGCGACAGTCGCTCGATGTCATAGTCGTTCATCACGTCACCTGCTCTCAGGACGTGCGACCGGGCTCATTTCTTCCCGCGAAGACATCACGAAGCCGGTCCAGGCACCGGGAGATGCGGCTGGCAATCGTTCCCGCGGGGAGCTGAAGCGCCTGGCCGATCGTCCGATAGCTCTCATCCTTCGCGAAGAAGCGGTCGAGGATCTCGCGGCACTGCTCCGGCAGCTTCGTGAGTGCCGCGTGGACGTCGAAGGCCTCCTCGAGCTGGACGAGCACCTCCTCGTCGGGAATCTCGGGCAGGTCCTCGATGTCCGTCCCCGCCTCGTGCGCGCCCGAGCGCATGCGGTCAATGCAGAGGCGGCGCGTCAGCTGGGCGATCCACGGCCGGATCGCCTCGTCCTCGCGCAACGTTCCCAACCGCTCGTACACGCGCGCGAAGACCTCCTGGAAGATGTCCTCGGCGTCGTGCTGGGACAGGCGGAAGCCCTGCACCGAGATCGCGTAGACGTACCGCGAGAAGCGCTCGACCAGCTCTCGCCACGCGTCGTCGTCGCCGTCGCGGCACCGAGCGACGAGCTGGGGGTCGGTGAGGTCTGCGCTCAGCGCTGCTGGGCCGCGCGCAACCGCTTCGCCATCGTTTCGAGCAGCTTCCATGCGATCGAAGCGTTGGACTCGACGAGCGGTCGAAACTCCCAGGAGGTCAGCCCGTAGCAATGGAGGTCGCTGTCCGCGATCACGGTCGCGCTGCGTCCCCCGTCGTCGATCAGGGCGATTTCGCCGAAGTAGTCCCCGGGGCCGAGCTTGCCATGCTCGTCTCCGCGCACTGAGACCGTCGCCGCGCCGCTCTCGATCACGAAGAAGCCCGCGCCTCCCTTCCCTTCGGTCGCCACAGCGCTGCCGGCCTCGAACGTGCGCTCCTTGAAGGTGCGCGCCAGCCGTTCGAGCTCGCCTCGCTCGAAGTCGGCGAACAGCGGCACCCGCTGCAGGAGCTCCATGGGAGCCTCGGCCATGCGCCGATTCTAGGGCTTTTTCACGGTTTTGCAGCCTCGGCGCGGCCGACGAGCTCCTCGATCTTGCCTTCGGCGGCATCGAGGCGCTCTCGACAGAACCGGTAGAGCTCCTCACCGCGCTGCCACAGCCTAAGTGCCTCGTCCAGGGGCGCGTTGCCGCTCTCCAGGCGCTGCACGATCTCCTCCAGCTCCCGCTGGGCCTCTTCGAAGCTGCGCTCCTCGGTCACGTCGTCTCCTCGATCCGGGCGCCGAACCCGCCCTCGGCGAGCTCGACGTCGACGCGCTCCCCCGGCGAAACCGCGCGGCCCGAACGGACGATCTGGCCGTCCACGCGGACGATTGCGTAGCCGCGCTCGAGCGTGGCCCGAGGAGAGAGCGCCCGCAGCCGGCCTGCGGCATGCTCGAGCCGCGACCGGCCGCGTTCGAGGAGGAGCCTCGGCGCGCGACCTAGCTGTTCGTGCGCGCGATCAAGCCACTCGCGCTCGCGCCTGAGTGCCTGCCGCACGCCCCGCTCGAGAGAGGAACGCGCGCGGTCGAGCCGCTGCAGGAGATCGGCTAGATCGGGCACGACGAGCCGCGCCGCAACGCTGGGAGTCGAGGCTCGAGCATCCGCGGCGAGATCGCAGAGCGGCGTGTCCTGCTCGTGACCGACAGCTGTGACGACGGGCACCGGGCAGTCCGCGATCGCCCTGACGAGTCGCTCGTCGCTGAAGGGGAGCAGGTCCTCGAAGCTTCCCCCGCCGCGCGCCATGACGATCACGTCGATCTCGGGCTCGCGGCAAAGGGCGCCCAGAGTTTCGATCATGGCCCCGGCGGCGCGGGGCCCCTGGACATACGTCTCCCCGACGAGCACGGAGGCGGGAGGAAAGCGAGTTGTGATCGCGGTCAGGACGTCGCGCTTCGCCGCCGCGTCGTTGCCGGTCAGGAGGCCGATGCGGCGCGGAAGGAACGGCAGCGGCCGCTTGCGCTCCGGAGCGAAGAGGCCTTCGGCTGCGAGCTTCTGCTTGAGCCGCTCGAGCGCTGCGAGGTGCTCGCCGAGCCCGAACCGCTCGAGCGAGAGCGCCCGCAGGCGAAACTCGGCGCGAGCCTCGTAGAGCTCCGGGCGGCCGAAGACGTGGACCCGGTCGCCGTCCGCGAGGTCGAGCCGCAACCCGTCGAACTGTCCGCGCGGCATCGAGACTCCGAGGCAGGCGCCGTCCGCGGGGTCCTTGAGCGTGAAGAAGACGCTCGCCCAGCGAGCTTGGCGCCGGAGCTCCGTCACCTCGCCTTCGACCCAGACCGTCGGCAGGCGGCCGAGCCAGGAGCCGATGCCGCGGTTGAACGCGCCCACGGAGTAGACGCGCCGGTCGCCGTACTCGATCGCCTCGACCTTCACCGAAGCAGCATGCCACGCTGCCGAGGGGCGGGCGATTGGCCGTGCGAGACGGTTTCCTAGGGACCCTCGCAATGAGTGCGATTGGTTCGACCGGTCAGTTCAGACGGGCGCACGGCCGGAGCCCCCGCGCTCTGACGTCGGCATCGCAAGCGATGCCTTAGAGAAGGATCTCAGCTGCGACTTCGGGGGCGCAGCCACGGGCGATCAGGTCGACCGCATGGTGGAGGTCGGCGCTCGAATGCGCGATCTTCTCGGCGAGTGGAAGCGGGTAGCCCGCCTCCATCAGGACGTGCAGCCGCCAGCTTTCGACCTTCGCCTTTTCGTCCCTGGGTGTCTCGGTGATCTGCGTCATCGGCGTCCGGTAGTTCGTCCTGTCCTAGACGAACCCTTTCGACGGAAGTTTGCCGCTTGCTAGCCGGCTCGAAACGTCGGAGCCGGCCGTGACTCGGCCGCGCTGAGGAGTTGGTCGAGCCGGCGCTGTAGCTCCTGCAGGCGCGCGTTGAGAACCGTGCGCTCGGCCTCCGCATCCGCGGCAAGCGAATGTAGTTGCGAACGGAGCTCGACCTCGGTGTCGCCGATCCGCCGCCGCAGCTCAGCCTCTAGGCCGTGCTGCTCCTCCTCGAGCGACGACCCAATCTGAGAGAGCTTCCGCTCGAGACGCTGGGCTCCGGCGTCCGCGACGTGGGCAAGCCGCTCGGCAAGCACCGTCTGCGCCTCTCGGGCGAAGTGGTCGACTGCCTTGTCGAGCTCTCGACCCAGGCGCTGCGCGGCCTCCTCTCGCGCCCGCTTGACCTCCTCCGAGAATTGCTTCGAGACCGCGTCGGAGAACGTGTCGGCGGTCCGTTCGACGATGCGCTTCAACTGGTCGAGCTGCCGGCGCTCGACATCGGCGAAGCCCGCCTGGATCCGCTGCAGTGCATCCGCCTCCTCAGCCGCGACGCGCTCGCGCAGCTCGCGCTCCCGCTCGCGCAACCGGTCGGCGACTTCGTGCAGCGCTCTCCTGCGCTCGCTTTCGTGCGACGCGAGCTCGGCCTGCGCCTTCTCCGTCACCTCTCTCGCGACTCGCTCGAACTCCGCAGCCAGGACCGAGAACCGTTCGCGCTGCTCCTCGCTCGCCGTGTCGAGCCGCTCCGTCTCGAGCGCCAGCCGGGCAGCTGCCTCGGAGATCAGCTGCTCCTGGCGCTGCCCGAGGCTCGCGAGCTCCGAGGTCAGCGCCTGCTCCGTGCGCTCGAGATCCGCCGTCCACTCCGCAAGGCGGCGGCCGATGCGCTGCTCGACCGATGTCAGGGCGTCGCCGAGCTCAGCATTGGCGCGCCCCTCACGTTCGTGAAGGGCGGTGCGGCGCTCCTCGGCCATTCTCCGCTCCTCGTCTACGAGGCGAGAGAGCGAGTCCGCGCGTGCGAGCGAAAGTGTCCGCTCGAGCTCTGTCGCGCGCGCCTCTGTCTCACGCCGGACGACGGCGTCGAGGTGCTGGTCGGCGTCCGCGAGCTGACGCTGGAGATCGCGCCCGCGCTCCAGAAGCCGGCGCAGCGCGAGCAGTCCGAGCTGAAATGCCGCGCAGACCGTCAGGCCCCCCGCGGAGACGGCGAGGGAGCGGCTCGGGTCGAACGCGAACACCGCCCACCCGGCCGCAGCCGCGGCAAAGGCGCACGCGCCGAGGACGAGCAGCGCGTTTCGCGAGAGACGCCCCAGGAGAACGGCAGCAGCCGAGCCGAAGACGACGAGCACGGCTCCGGCGAACACGAGCTCGAGGACGGTCGCGCGCACGCCGCCATCGTAGGTCACTACGTAAGCCTGAGCAGGAGCAGCGCTCCCGCGAGGCAGACGTGCGCGGCGGCGAGCAGCTGCAGCGATCTCTCCTGCGTGCCGGACAGGACCTGCGGCGTGATCGGCTCTCGCCCGCCGCCGCGGAGCTCGACCGTGCCGGACACCGCGACGACCCGGCGGCGGACGTTGCGCACCGGCGTCGACAGGGCCTGTTGGACGTAACTCGTCAACCCTGCGTAGGCGGCGGCGAGCAGAGCGACCCAGCTGAGCGTTCCCGCACAGGCGAAATAGCCGGTCAGCAGCGGGAACACACCCCAGGCGAGCGCGAAGCCGAGGCTGTTGTGGATCAGGCCGCCGAAGAGCTCGAGGTTGTAGACGGGGACGAGAAGCGCGCCGATCACTACGAAGAGAAGGAGCCAGAGATCGAAGGAGACCGCACCGGCGATGCCGATTGCGATTGCCCCAGTAAGCGAGAGCGCGGCGAGCGTGGCAAGCGTTTGCTTCGGGATGCGGGTCGCAAGCGGCCTTCCCCGAAGCTCGTCGAGCGCATGGGCACCGATCCCGAGCGCGAGGAAGAACGCGGCCGCGGCGGCGCCGAGACGGTCTGCGTGGAACTGGGGGGCGAGCGTCGCTCCGATCGCCACGTAGCTCAGGTGCCAGGCCGTGTAGGGCGGATGGAGCAGGGTCAGGTAATCGCGCCAGCCGCCTGGAGCCAGCGCGTAGAACGCCGGTCTAGCCTCGGTCACTTCCGCACGCCCCAGACGACGAGGCAGCCGCCGAAGCTGAGCCGGCGGGCCCCGACGGACTCGAAGCCTGCCTCGCGCCAGGCAGAGAGCAGCCGCGGAAGGGGCCAGCGCGAGTCGAAGGCGCGGATGCTGCCGCCGAGGAACCGGCCGACCTCGTGCCAGCCCGGCGAGATCGCACGGCCCATGAGCGGCAGGACCAGGTCCACGTAGATGCTCCAGGCCCGCCGCGGGATTGCTCCCGGGGGAACGCCGAAGTCGAGCAGCGCCGCCGTCGCGCCCGGCCGAAGCACGCGCCCGAGCTCGCGCAGGCCCGCAGGAAGGTCGTCGAGGTAGCGCAGCAGGTAGGCGCCCGTCAACCCATCGAACGAAGCGTCGTCGAACGGGAGCTCCCGCGCCGAAGCCTCCACGAGCTGGACGCGACCGGCCTCGGCTGAGATCAGCAGCCGGCGCCGGGCTTCGCCGAGCATCTCCGGGCTTTGGTCGACTCCGACGACCGAGCAGCCCGTCTGCCGTACGAGCTCGAGCGCGACCGCGGCGGTTCCCGTCGCGACGTCCAGCACGACGTCGTCCGGACCGACCGGCAGGCGCGAGACGAGGGAGCGGCGCCAGCGGGGATCCTGGCCGAACGAAAGCAGGCGGGCGTACCTGTCGTAGGTCGGACCGAGGGGCGCGAACAGCTCGCGCGCTCGCCCGGACAGCGTCTCGGCCACCCGCTGAGTCTAAGGCGCCGACTCGGCGGCGCCGGCCAAAGAGGCCATGTCGGCTTTGCCGGCGTGGCCGTCCGACGCACGCTCTCGGATGCAGTACGAAGCGGCTCTCTCAGCGAGATCGCCTCTAAGCTCGTGGAATGAGGTTGGACCAGGAGCTGAGGCGAGTGGCGGAGGCCGCGGGCAGACACTGCGGCGAGGCCGAGGAGCTCGCCGGGATCGTCCCGGCCGAGGCAGGCCGGGGTGGACGCCTCTACGTGTGCGCCTACCGCGAGGGCGAGAACACGTCCTGGCTCGTACTCGATGCCGGGGGTCACGCCGTCGAGGACCGCTCGCTCGTGAGGGACGCGGTCTCGATCGCCGCGCTCTACGAGCTCGCCGAGGAGGCCGTCGGGCTCGGCGAGGAGTCGGAGCCACGTGTCGCGACGACGTCGGCGCTCGACTCGCTTGGCGAATCCGCACCGGATCGAACGGCCTTCGCGGCGGCGATGCAGCAGGCCACGGGCACGGTCGAAGAGCTGGTCCGAGACGTCGAGCGCGGCTACAAGCGTCCCCTTCGCTAGGCTGGGGCGATGGAAGGAAGTGGTTTCGGATTTCCGCTCGGGGGTGACCCCGAGGAGCTGATGCGGAGCCTGCGCGAGTTCGCCGAGCAGCAGGCCGAGTCTGTTCAGGAGGCCCAACGCGAGCAGTTCGCGACGCTGACGCTGAACACTGCCGTCGAGTTGACGGCGGCGGCGCTGCAGCAGGTAAGCGCAAGCGGGGGAGCCGACGAGCAGGCGGTCGCCCTGCGGGACGCGATGCGGGTTCTCTTTCCGGAAGCAGTCGCGCTGGTATCAGCCGCGCGGCAAGGCTTCATGCGCGAGAGCTGAGCTCTCGAGGCAGGCAATGCTTCTCGGGCGGCGCTACGCGGTGCCCGAGGCGGATCAACCAGCTTCCAATCGTTTGACGCACAGGGTGGCCGGGAGCGCCCCAGTCGAGCTGCAAATCTGCGACCCGCCGGCGGACGATCTCAGCGCGGACCTCGTGTTCGAACATCAACGGCCTCCTCTCGAGCTAAAGTATCTTGATGTCGAAACGAAAGGTTACACTCTAATCTTCTTGACGTCAAGAGATTTAGGATCGAGAATGGAGATCGGATGGCAAAGAAAACCGAAGAGCGAGATCACGTCGACCGTTTCCTCGAGGAGAACGACCTGCCTGGTGTGGACCTCGAGGTCGAGGGCATCGTCGATCGCATCAACGGCCTGAACCGGCGCTTGCACCGCATGCTCGACGAGACGCTTGCCGAGTTCGGCCTCACCACCGGCGAGTGGAAGGTGCTCAATCACCTGAGGTTTGCCGGACCTCCGTACCAGCGCTCCGCGGGGCAGTTGACCAAGCGGGCAGAGCTCTCGAGCGGCGCGATGACCAACCGCCTCGACCGGCTCGAGCAGGCCGGCTTCGTGCGGCGGCTTCCCGATCCCTCCGACCGGCGCGGGGTTCTCGTGGAGCTGACCGAGGCGGGCAGGCAGGCCTGGGAAGACGCGCTGCGTGCCGGGGCCGCGAACGAGGCGCTCGTCGCGGCCGCGCTCACCAAGGACGAGAAGCTGCAGCTGAACGCCCTCCTGCGCAGGCTGATGCTCGAGTTCGAGCGCCGCGAGCAGAGCGGCTCGTAGAATCCGCGGCGCCCGTGGCCCTGCTCGATCGCGCCATCGTCCGGCTGCTCCCGGCGGTCCCGAAGCCGGTGGTACGGCGGATCTCCGAGCGGTTCATCGCCGGCGAAGGGCTCGACGACGCGCTGCGGGTCGTCAGCCGGCTGAACGGCGAGGGGAAGATGGCGACGATCGACGTCCTCGGGGAGGAGACCGCCAACCCGGAGGAGGCGCGTGCGATCGCGAGCGCCTACCGCGAGACGCTCGGGGCGATCGAGCGAGGGCGGCTCGACTCGAACGTCAGCGTGAAGCTGACGGACCTGGGGCTCAGTCTCGGCCGCGAGCTGTGCCGCGAGAACCTCGAAGCGGTTGTCGTCGACGCCGCCGAGCGGGGCAACTTCGTCCGGATCGACATGGAGGACTCGTCGACCACCGATGAAACTCTCGCCCTGTACCGCGAGCTGCGGGGTGCGGGGCACGAGAACCTCGGCGTCGTCCTGCAGGCGCGGCTGAAGCGCACAATCGAAGATGCACAGGCCCTCGGCGAGCTCAAAGCAAACGTCCGGCTTTGCAAAGGCATCTACCTGGAGCCGTCGTCAATCGCCTTTCGTGACTTCGAGGCTGTGCGGGCGAGCTTCGTGCAGGCGCTCGAGGAGCTTTGGGACGCAGGCTGCTACGTGGGGGTCGCGACGCACGACGAGTGGCTGCTCGAGCAGGCCAGGCGCGGAGTTGCCGTGCGCCGGCTCGAGCGCGACGAGTACGAGTTCCAGATGCTGCTCGGAGTCCGGCCTGCGCTCGGCGACGAGCTCGTGCGGCAGGGCCACCGCCTGCGGATCTACACGCCGTTCGGCCGGCACTGGTACGCGTACTCGCTCCGTCGGTTGCAGGAGAACCCGAAGATCGCCGGCTACATCGCAGCGGACACGGTCGGCCGCCTGATCCCGGGCCGCCACGCGTGGGCGTGACCCCGGTAGACGCTCCGGCCCGCTAGGGCTTGCGTGCGACGACGATCAGGTCGCCGGGCACGCGCTCCTCGCGGCGGCCCCAGCGGTTCGGGTCAGGCAGCTCCTCCAGCCGCTCGATCCCGAGGCCCGCTCCGACCAGCGCCTCGACGAGGGCGCCCACGGGCCAGGTGTCGAAGTAGCTCTCGTGCCAGCGGAGCATCTGGTCGAGGCAGGCGGCGACGGGGTGCTCGTCATAGGCCAGGAGGACGCCGCCGCGCCGAAGCGCCGCCGCGACCCCCCCGGCCCAGGCTGGGAGGTCGCTGACGACGGCGAGTGTCCCCCACGACGAGTAGACGAGGTCGAAGCGGCCACGGCGAAGCTCGAGCGGCAGCTCCTGCACGTCGGCCGCGACGAGGGCCGCGTCAGGTAGTCGCTTCCGCGCCGCGCGCACCGTCTCTTCGGAGCCGTCCACGCCCGTGACCAGCGCGCCGAGCCCGATCAGCGCCGCGGTCTCGCGCCCGGCCCCACAGGTGAGGTGCAGGACGTGGCGGCCTTCGAGCTCGGGCAGCCGTTCGCGGACGGGCTTCGGCAAGCCACGACGTCCGCCTCCCCGGCGCAGGCTCCGGTGCGCCTCCTCCCACGCTCGCAGGTTGCCCTTGGTCGGCTCCATCAGGCGAGAAGCGAGAACCCGCCGTCGACGATCAACGTGTGCCCACGCACCATCTCCGCCGCGCCCGAGCAGAGGAAGCAGACCGCATCGGCGATGTCGCGGGGCTCGACCAGCCGCCCGGCAGGCGTTCGCTCGCGGCTCTCGGAGATCATGCGCTCGCGATCCGGAAAGTAGTCGAGCGCGTCCGTATCGACGACGCCTGCCGAGACGGCGTTGACGCGGATGTCGCGCGGGGCGAGCTCGACGGCCAGGTAGCGCACCAAGGCCTCGAGCGCGGCCTTGGAGACACCCACCAGCACGTAGCTCTCGTGCACGCGGATCGAGCCGAGGCTGGAGATACCGACGAAGGAGGAGCCCGGCTGCATCTTCGGCGAGAGCACCCGCGCGAGCGAGAGAAATGCCCGGGCATTTGCCGAGAGCGTCCAGTCCCAGTGCTTGTCCTTGGTCTCGAGAGCGGGCTCGATCACGCCGGTTGCCGCGTTGTGCACGACCGCGTCGAACGGGCCGAGCGCCGCGGCTTCTTCGACGACGCGTTCGGAGGCGACGTTCCCGCGCACGAGCAGCGGCTCAGCACCCGCGGCCTGCAGGTCCGCGGCAGCTTCCTCGGCGGCGCGGTCGTTGCGGAGGTATCCGATCGCGACCCGCTTCGCGCCTAGCTCGGCGAACCGCAGCGCGATCGCCTTGCCGATCCCCCGCGAGCCTCCGGTGACGAGCACCGAGGCGCCGTCGAAGCTCATCGCCGCGCCGGAAGCGGCTCGTCCGCGGGCGCGGAGCTCGGGATCTCCTCCCAGCCTGGCCGGTCGCGCCGGACGCGCGGGCCTTCTTCCGCCTTGGAGGATGCATATCCGAGGCGGTCGAGGAGCTCCATCTGCTGCTCCGCGTAGCGACGAACCTCGTCGTCCTCGGGCAGGTCCTGCACGAGCTCCCACACGCGCGCGCGAAGCTGGTAGGCGAAGTGTGGAGTCGCTGGACCGACCAGCGCGTCCACGTCATCCCGGGTCGGCTGACGCATGGCCAGAAGCCTAATGGGTAGGTTCGAGAGGTGAGGCGGGCGCCGCGGGTACCGTGAGGAAGTGAGCTCGATCCGCGAGCGGCTGGCCCGGACGCCGCCGGGTTATCGCTACTCGATCGGGCGCATCCTGGCGATCTACTCCGGCCTGATGGTCACGCTGCTCCTCGCAGCGCTCGACCAGACAATCGTCGCGACAGCGCTGCCGAGGGTCGTGTCGGAGCTGGGCGGCCTGACGCAGTACTCGTGGGTCTTCACTGCCTACATGCTCGGCTCGACGGTCACGGTGCCGCTCTACGGAAAGCTCGGCGACGCGCACGGCCGCAAGCCGCTGTTCCTGGTCGCGATCACCATCTTCCTCGTCGGCTCTGCGCTGTGCGGCGCCGCCCAGAACATGGTGCAGCTCGTCGTGTTTCGCGCGATTCAGGGTGTCGGCGCCGGCGGGCTCTTCCCACTGGTGCTCGCGATGGTCGGGATGATCGTGCCGCCGCGCGACCGCGGCCGTTACCAGGGCCTGATCGGCTCGGTCTTCGCGGCCGCGTCGATCATCGGGCCGCTGGTCGGCGGATTCATTGTCGACAACTTCAGCTGGCGCTGGATCTTCTACGTCAATCTGCCGATCGGCGGCCTCGCGATGGCGGTGATCCTCGTGACGATGCCGCGCCGGCCCTACAAGCAAGAGCATTCGATCGACTGGCTCGGTGCCGCGATACTCGCGCTCGGCACGACGTCGCTCCTGCTCGGGCTCGTCTGGGGTGGGCGCGACTACCCCTGGGGGTCGGCTCACGTGGTCGGCGCGCTCGTCTCCGCGGTTGTGCTTCTCGGCCTGTTCGGCCTGGTCGAGCGGCAGGTGCCCGAGCCGATCCTGCCGTTCCAGCTACTGCGCAACCAGACCGTCGCCTCGAGCGTCGCCTGCATGGGGCTCGTCGGCGCTGCGATGTTCGGGCTGATCAGCTTCATGCCGCTGTTCGTGCAGGGCGTGATCGGAACCTCGGCGACCTCGTCTGGCATCGTGCTGACGCCCTTGCTGCTCGGCGCCGTGACGACCAGCTTCATCTCGGGGCAGATCGTCTCGCGGACCGGTCGCTACCGGCCGAACACGTTGATCGGTCCGCTTGTGCTGGGGACGGGCGCCCTGCTGCTCTGGCGAATGGGCGCCGGCGCGACGAACGGCCAGGCGGCCCGGAACATGGTCATCGCCGGGATCGGGCTGGGGATGATGATGCAGATCTTCGTCCTCTCGGTCCAAAACGCCGTGCCCCGGCGGGAGATGGGCTCGGCGACGGCGCTGGCCCAGTTCTCGCGCTCGATCGGCTCGACGCTCGGCGTGACGCTGCTGGGCGTGATCGTGAACCAGCGGCTGCCGGCGAGCGTACGGGCCCACGGCACCGTCATCCACCGGCTGCCGGCGGCCGGCCGCGCTGCGCTCGCGAATGCGCTTCACCCGGCCTTTCTGGCGGCGGCCCTGCTCTGCGCGCTCGTCTTCGTGATCTCGCTCCTGTGGGTGCGTGAGGTCCCGCTGCGGGAGGGCGCGGACGCGGATCTGGTCGTCGGCGACGAGGCTTCGCCGCAGCCGGCGGCAGCGCTCCGGATGCGTCGCTGACCCGAACAGCTCGCCTTCCCTCAAACGCTCTAAGATTTGAGCTGTGAGCTCGAAGGATTTCATGCCGCTCGAAGGCTGGGATCACGTCGAGCTCTGGGCCGGGAACGCGAAGCAGGCGGCCTACTACTACGAGCGAGCGTTCGGGTTCACGGCGACTGCCTACGCGGGCCCGGAGACGGGCGTGCGCGACCGCGCCTCCTACGTGCTCGAGCAGGGCGACATCCGCTTCGTCTTCACGAGCGGCCTGCGCGCCGACAACGAGATCGTGCAGTTCGCCTGCCGCCACGGCGACGGCGCGAAGGACATCGCGCTCCAAGTCCCGAGCGCGGCGGAGGCTTACCGGCAGGCGGTTCAACGCGGCGCCCGCGGGATCGCGGAGCCCCACTGGGCCGAGGACGACTTCGGCCGCGTCGAGCTGGCGACGATCGGCACCTACGGGGACACCGTGCACACCTTCGTGAACCGACACGACTACGCGGGGCCCTACCTGCCCGGGTATCGCTCGATCGTCGAGAACGGACAGGCCGACGCCGGAGTCGGCCTCGAGGTGTTGGACCACGTCGTCGGAAACGTCGAGCTGGGCCGGATGAACCACTGGGTGGAGTTCTACGAGCGCGTCTTCGGGATGACGAACATCGTCCACTTCGGAGACGACCAGATTCAGACCGACTACTCAGCGCTGATGTCGAAGGTGATGGCGGATGGAAGCGGGAAGATCAAGTTTCCGATCAACGAGCCGGCGGAAGGCAAGCGCAAGAGCCAGATCGAGGAGTACCTCGAGTTCAACCACGGCCCGGGCGTGCAGCACATCGCGATGCAGAGCGGGGACATCGTCTCCACCGTCGAGGCGATGAAGGCGCGCGGCGTGCCCTTCCTCGACACGCCAGACGCTTACTTCGACGAGGTCGAGGGACGCGTGGGCGAGATCTCGGAGGATTACGCCGACCTGCGCCGCCTCAAGATCCTTGCCGACCGAGACGAGGACGGCTACCTGCTCCAGATCTTCACGAAGACCGCGCAGGACCGACCGACCGTCTTCTTCGAGGTGATCGAGCGGCACGGCGCGACGACCTTCGGCGAGGGCAACTTCAGGGCGCTTTTCGAGTCGGTCGAGCGCGAGCAGGCGCTGCGGGGGAACCTCTAGCTAGTAGTAGCGCTCCGCAAGAACAAGTGGTCTCCGGGATCTCCTCCTGTGACAGCAAATGCAGGAGGAATGATGCGGAAGCGATGGATCATCCCAGGGATGCTTGCAGCCGCCCTCGCGCTCGCGACGGCGGGGCTCGCCGACCCCGGCCACGGCCACCGCGGCAAGCCGCACAACGGCAAGTTCGGGCCGTACGACGTGGTCACGGACGACCACGGCTCCTGCGGCAACGTCTGGGCGGCTGACACCGAGAAGAGGACGTTCAAGGTCAAGCCGAACGGCGATGGGACCTACGGGCTCATCCGCCGCGACCGAGGGACGTTCTTGACGACGGCCGGCCAGAGCCCCGGCGCGTGCGAGACCAAGAGCAAGCACGGCTCGACGGTCCTCGCCGGCAAGGTCGGAAAGTTCCACGGTTTTCTCCGCGGGACGATCACCGGCGGCACGTTCGACCCGAAGGCGACGTGTGCGGCCGACTGTGGCCTCACCGACGTCTGGATCGCGACGTTCTTCGGTCCTAATGCGAAGTTCTCATGCTTCGACAACTCGAAGGACTGTGCCTTCGACTACGAGTACAGCGCCCCCGGCCAGGGCCTTGTCAGGCACCACTGGTCGGACAAGGGCAAGGGAGCGGGAACGTTCCTGAAGGAGCGGTTCCGCGGCGACATCGCAAGCTCCTGAGCGCTAGATGAGCCAGAGGGCCCGCCGCGAGGCGGGCCCTCTTGTCTTTCGATCAGGAAGCCAATCGGTCTTCACGTGCGATCCTTCCCGCCGTGACGCCTCAGCGGCGCACGGCGCTCATCTCCGTGCTCGCGGCCTGCGCGCTGATCGGGCTGAAGCTCGGCACCGCGATCGCGACGCACAGCCTCGGCCTCCTCTCCGAAGCCGTGCACTCGGGAACGGACCTCGTCGCGGCCCTGCTCACCTTCGTCGCGCTCGGAGTCTCGGGCCGACCTGCCGACCCGGGACACCCTTATGGGCACGGAAAGGCGGAGCATCTGGCAGCGCTCGGCGAGGCTGGCATCCTGGTGGCGGCGAGCCTGGTGATCGCCTGGCGCGCTCTCTGGCGCCTGACCGGCGTCGCGCACGGCCAGGTCAACCCGAAGTGGTATGCCTTCGTCGTCCTCGGAGGCGTGATGGCCGTCGACGCGGGCCGTGCGCTCGTCTCCTACCGCACCGGCCGGCGCTTCGGCAGCCCGGCACTCCAGGCGAACGCGGTCCACTTCGCCAGCGACCTCGCCGGCTCCACCGCCGTGCTCGTAGGGCTCGCGGCCGCGCGCGCCGGTTACCACTGGGCGGATTCGGCCGCGGCGCTCTTCGTCGCCGCCCTCGTCCTCGTCGCCGCAGCCCCGCTGATGCGCCTGAACATCGACGTGCTGATGGACCGCGTCCCACCCGAGGCCGAGGCGGCCGCCCTGCGCGCGATCGCCGCTCTGCGCCCTCCGATCGAGCTGCGCCGGCTCCGGATGCGCCAGGCCGCGGGGCGCCAGTTCGCCGACGTCGTGATCGGCGTCGCGCCCGGTGCGGCGGTCGGCCAGGGGCATGCAGAGGCCGATGCCGTCGAAGAGGCCGTCCACGGCGCGCTGCCCGGGAGCGACGTCGTCGTTCACGTGGAGCCGCGCTTCGACGAGGCCGCCCTGCGCGAGCGGGTGCTGGCTGCCGCGCAGCGCGTCGCGCGCGTCCGCGAGATCCACAACCTGAACGTCCTGCGCGTCGGGGGGAAGACCGAGGTCTCCCTTCACCTCAAGTTGCCCGGCAACGTGCCGCTCGAGGAGGCACACGAAGTCGCGACGGAGGTTGAGCGCGCGATCGTCGAATCCGTGCCGGAGGTGGACGCGGTCCAGACTCATCTCGAGCCGTTCGCCGAGGCGCGGGAGGGGCGAGTCGACGACGCTTCAGCCGAGCGGGACATGGTCGAGAGGATCGTGCGCGAGGCGACCGGGCAGGCACCGCGTAGCCTCCGCTTCTTGAACACCGACCGCGGCCTTGTCGCCCAGCTGACGCTGGCGGTCGATCCATCGGTCTCGCTCGACGAGGCACACGCGAGAGCCAGCGAGATCGAGGAGCGGATCCGGCGAGAGCATCCCGGGATCGCCGACGTGATCGTGCACACGGAGCCTTAGCGCCTTGAGGTTCTGCATGTTCACGCCCGTGGCGCACGAGATTCGCGGCTGGCCGGGGCGGATCGAGGGCGACCGCGTGATCCATCTCGCGGCGCAGACCCTGGAGTCCTTCTTTACCGGCGGCGGGCACGCACGGGAGCACGGCGAGTACCGGCTCGACGAGGTGCGGCTGCTCGCCCCGGTCCGCCGACCGCCGTCGGTGCGCGACTTCTATGCCTTCGAGGAGCACGTCAAGAACGCACGCCGCCTCACGGGGGGTGAAGTTTCGCCCGAGTGGTACGAGATCCCCGCCTTCTACTTCTCGAACCCCGCGGCGATCTACGGGCCCGACGACGAGATCCCGTATCCGGAAGGCTCCTCGGCCCTCGACTACGAGCTCGAGGTCGCGGCCGTGATCGGCGCAGAGGGCGCGATCGCAGGTTTCACCGTGATGAACGACTGGTCGGCACGGGACCTGCAGCGCCGCGAGATGGCGATCGGGCTCGGCCCGGCCAAGGGCAAAGACTTCGCCACCTCGCTCGGGCCGGTCGTCGTCACTCCCGACGAGCTCGGCGACCTGCGTCTGGAGATGGTCGCGCGCGTGAACGGAGAGGAGCTCTCGCGCGGGAACCTCGGCGACATGTACTGGTCCTGGGAGGCGATCGTCGAGCACGCGGCGCGAAACACCGAGCTCCGTACAGGCGACATCCTCGGCTCAGGGACGGTCGGCACAGGCTGCATCCTCGAGCACGGCGACGAGCGCTGGCTCCAGCCGGGCGACGAGGTCGAGCTCGAGGTCGAGGGGCTCGGCGTGCTCCGAAACCGGGTTGGCACGATACGGCCGTGAAGGCCGAGGTCGTGGTCGTCGGAGCGGGCGTGGACGGGCTCGCGACCGCCCGGGCGCTTGCACGGGAGGGGCGCGACGTGCTTGTGCTCGAGCAGTTTCCGGCCGGCCACAAGCGCGGCTCGAGCCACGGGCGCTCGCGCATCTTCCGCCTCGCGTACCCCGACGAGGAGTGGGTGCGACTGGCGCAGGAGTCGTTCGACGGCTGGCGAGAGCTGGAGGCCGAAAGCGGTGAAGAGGTGCTGGGCCTGCCCGGCCTGATCGAGCTCGTTGACGATCTGAAGGAAAGCTCGTACAAGGCCCTGACCGCGTGTGGTGTCGAGACCGAGGTTCTCGACCCGAACGAGCTCGTGCGACGGTTCAGCCTCCGCGTGGCCGACGGCTGGCTCGGCATGCTTCAGCCGCAGGCCGGTTTCGTGCTCGCCGATCGCGCGCTGGCGGCCCTTCGAGCGAGCGCGGAGAACCGCGGCGCCCGTGTCGTCTTCGACTCGCCGGTGGAGTCGCTCGAGGAGCTCGACGCGGGTGCGATCGTGGTCACGGCGGGCGCCTGGGCGAGGCGGCTGCTCGCCGCCTCCGGCATCGAGCTCCCGGTGGTCGAGACCAGGGAGACCGTCGCGTACTTCCACGTCGAGCGGGAGACCCCGACGCCGTCGGTCGTCACGATGATCCACCACGGCCACGGCCTCTACTCGGTGTTCGACCCGGTGCACGGGCTCAAGGTGGGCCATCACCACTCGGGGCCGAAGGCAGATCCTGACGAGGAGGGCGCTCCTGACCCGGCGATCGTCGACGAAGTGACGAGCTGGGCCGGCCGGACGTTCTCCCTGGCCGAGCCAGACCCGGTCGGCGCCGAGACCTGCTTCTACACGAACACCGACGACGAACGCTTCATCCTCGAGCGGCACGGCCGGATCGTCGTCGGCTCCGCCTGCTCGGGCCATGGCTTCAAGTTCGCACCTGCAGTCGGCAAGCGGCTTGCGGCCCTCGCGGCGGAAGCGCTGGCCTGACTATCCTTCGCGCGTGCCCACCTATCAGGTCAGAGGCGAAGTCCCTCGCAAGCGGCACATCCAGTTCCGGGACAACGGCCGGCTTCTGACCGAGGAGGTCATGGGCCTGGAGGGCTTCTCGGGAAACGAGTCGATCCTCTACCACCTGACGTCGCCATGCCGGATCACCGAGGTCGCCGATTTCGAGCCGCTGAAGCGCGAGGAGTGGGTGCCGGACGGGCACGCACACCGCCATTTCAAGACGATGGGCCTGGACACCGAGGGCGACGCGGTCTCCGGCCGGCAAATGCTGATGTGGAACGAAGACGTCGAGATCTCGCTCTGCAGGCCCGACGGCGAGATGGACTACTACTTCCGCAACGGCGAGGGCGACGAGGTGATCTTCGTCCACGAGGGCACGGGCACGCTCGAGACGATCTTCGGCGATCTGCCCTACCGCGAGGGCGACTACGTCGTCGTGCCGCGCGGGACGACGTACCGATTCCGCCCGGAAGGTGAACAGCGCTACGTGGTCTTCGAGTCACCCGGCCTGATCGAGATACCGAGGCGCTACCGCAACGAGTACGGGCAACTGCTCGAGCACGCGCCGTTCTACCACCGTGACATCCACCCGCCGACCGAGCTGCGGACGCACCGGGACGAGGGCGAGTTCCGAGTCAAGGTACGGGTACGGGACGGCTACCAGACGTACGTCCTCGACTACCACCCGTTCGACGTCGTCGGATGGGACGGCTACGTCTACCCCTGGACGTTCTCGATCCACGACTTCGAGCCGATCACGGGCCGGATCCACATGCCGCCGCCGTCCCACCAGACCTTCCAGGGGCGCAATTTCGTCATCTGCTCGTTCTGCCCGCGCAAGCTCGACTTCGACCCGCTCGCCGTTCCGATCCCCTATCACCACTCGAACCTGAACTCCGAGGAGATGATCTATTACGTCTCCGGGAACTTCGGCTCCCGGCGGGGGATCGAGGTCGGCTCGGTGACTCTGCACCCGTCGGGAATCCCGCACGGGCCGCACCCCGGGCTGGCGGAGAAGTCGATCGGGCAGACCGAGACGCATGAGCTCGCGGTCATGTGCGACACGTTCCATCCGCTGCGGCTGACGAAGCTGGCGAAGCAGCTCGACGACGGGACCTACGCCTACTCGTGGCTCGAGGAGCGCGCGCCTGGGGCTGAGAGCGCGGACGAGGATCCGGCGGGGGTCACGTCCCACCTCTAGGCGCTCGGCGGCCACTGCTCGTTTGTGGTCTGAGTACGGTTCGCCCGGCCTCCTCCCCGAGGCGATCGTATTGACGAAGTGCGCGCGTGTCTGCAACGGAATCGTGACGAAAGCGTGCCGATGAGCCCAGTGGAATCCGGCCGCCCGGCGCGGCTGGTGCTCGACTGGGACGGGACTGTGACCGAGCGGGACACGCTCGACCTCCTGCTCGAGGAGTTCGGCGATCCAGAGATCTACCACCGGGTCGAGGCCGAGCTCGGCCGCACCCTGACGCTGAACGAGGTGATCGCGGCGGAGTTCGCGACCGTCACGGCGCCGCTCGAGGAGGTCGTGCCCTGGCTGCTCGAGCACGCCCGGATCAGGCCCGGCTTCGCCGAGCTCGCACGCACGTCTCACCCGCTGATCGTCTCGAGCGGTTTCCACGAGACGATCGAGCCGTTGCTCGAGCGCCAGGGCGTGCTCGACGACGTCGAGGTCCGCGCGAACCGGGTCGAGGCCCGACCGGACGGGTGGCGCGTGATCTTCCGCGACCGGCATCGGTGCG
>JBARRQ010000113.1:0-5817 GCA_049644305.1 Gaiellaceae bacterium | reverse complement strand
TTCGCCTGGCAGGAGCAGCGCGGCATCACGAGCTTCTTCATGCACGACGTCCGGCAGCTCGGGATCGAGGAGGTCGTCGGCGGCGCGATCGACGTCGTGGGCGCCGGGCCGGTCTACCTGAGCGTGGACGTAGACGTTTTGGATCCAGCCTTCGCGCCGGGCACCGGCACGCCCGAGCCGGGCGGCATGGAGAGCGGCGACCTGCTCTGGGCCTGCCGCAAGGTCGCTGCCGAGCTCGAGCTCGTGGGCGCCGAGGTCGTGGAGGTGATCCCGACCGCGCCCGGCTCGAGCGATATCACCGCGCTCGTCGCCGACCGGATCGTCCGCGAGATCCTTACCGGCCTGGCCCTCCGCCGGCGAGCCGGCGCATAGAGGGAGCAGCCCCCGGCCTGAACATCGTCCGGTAGAAGAGCACCGCGACCGCCAGCATCGCCACCCAGGCTGCCGCAACCGAGGGCGACGGGTAGATCACGTTCGGGATCAGCCACGACGTCCAGCCCCGCTTGGCCACCTGCTCGATCCACAGGTCCTCCACCTGGTTCGTGAACCCGTAGACGAGCATCCAGGAGAGGTACAACGCCGTCACCGCGGCCAGGGTCGCGTGACGCATGGCGCCGACGAGCCGCGACAGGAGGAGCGCGGAGACGGCGAGCAAGAAGCCGTCCATGCCATGGTGGTGTCCATGGTGGACCGCCGCGTGCGCGTAGCCGCCTCCGGGCTCGGGCTTGATCGCCCCGGTCTGGAAGATCCAGCCGAGTACCGGTACCCCGTCCAGGAAGAATCCGAGCTCGGCGGCGATGTACGGCGTCGCGAAGAAGAGCGCGACTGCCCCGACGACGAGGCGCGCGCGATCACCAGCGCGGCTCGTGTCAGAGCGTTCCGCCCTCCCTCGCCGGGCGGCCCACGCCGTCAGGAACACGGCGATCGCGACGCCGGCGACCTGCGGGAAGTTGGCCCACTTGGGATCGAGATGGTGCTGGTTCTGAACGCCGGGAATCACGACGGTGGCGCAGAGAACCAGGCCGCGAGGGCAAGCAGGTACGCCCGCCGGTTGTCGAGTCGGTCGGCGGCGATCGCGAGCACCGCGGGAGCTGCGACGGCCGCGGAGAAGCTGAGGAAGACGAACGCCCGCCCGGCGCCGCCGGCGAAGCCGGCGTTCGAGGTCTTCCAGAGCACGCTCGGCGGCAGGCGCCAGTAAGTGACGAAGACGGCGACCGACGTAAGCCCGAACAGAAGCCAGACGACCCAGGCCTCCCAGAGCGGCGCCTGCTGCCGTCGCAGGCCGGTCATCGCCCGATCATGTCACTTCCGATACGAGCTGACTACCGGAAAAGGTCGCGTTCTTCGGGAATGACGAGCTCTCGGGCAGTTCCGGGCCCGAGCGCATCGACGCCGCGGATGATCGCCGCCGGGACGCCCGCGGTCTTTCCCATCACGAGCTCCGCGGCCGCTGCGAGCTCGTCGGCGATCGCGATCACGGTCGCGTGGAGCTCGTAGCCGGCCGGATCGCGCCGGCCCTTCAGGTCCAAAAGCGGGCTGACGCCGGCGAGGCCGATCGCCACGTCGGTCGTCCCCTGGCGCCAGGCTCGTCCAAAGGAGTCGCTGACGATCACGCCGACATCTACGCCTGCCAGGTCTCGCAGACGCTTGCGCAGGCGGCCTGCCGAGGCATCGGGGTCCTCCGGCAGGAGGACTACCTCATCGGCCTCGGGCGCGTTCGAAGCGTCCACGCCCGCGGAGGCGCAGACGAAACCGTGCCGCGTCTCGGCGATCACGAGCGGCGGCCGCGTTCGCACGAGGCGCTTCGACTCCCGCAGAACCACCTCGAGTCGGCGCGGATCCTCGTCGCCCGCGAGCCGCCGAGCCTCCTCGGAAGGCTCCACCTCCGCGAGCCGCAAGACCCGGCCCTCGGCCTTCGAGACCACCTTGTGCGCAACGACGAGCACGTCCCCGTCGCGAAGCTCCGCACTCCCGGCGATCAGCACCGCCAGGTCGTCTCCCTCGCGGATCTCCGGCAGCCCCTCGACCGGCAGGATCTGGATCACGGGAGGCCGGTCAGCCGCAGTCCCGCGTTGACGCCGAACTCGCGGTTCACGTTCAGGATCACGGCCGTCATCGCCTCTAGCGCTCGGGAGTTGGCGAGCGGCCCGACGTCGAGCGCTTTCCCGCCGACCAGCCGGCCGGCCACGTCGAGCGCGAGCTCCTTCGCCCGCGGGTCGTCCCCGCAGACGAGCGCGTCCTGGTTGGGAGGCTGGGACCCTGCAAGGTGCGAAGCCGAAAGCGACTGGAGGCCCGAGGCGACCGGGCCGCGCACGATCTCGCTCACATCCTCCGCGAGCGAGCGCTCCTCGCGACCCGGCAGAACGCCGGCGTCGGTGAAGACGAGTTCGCTGGCGACGCACAGAACCGGCGTCTCGCCGATTGCCTCGGCGAGGTCGCGGGCCGTCTCTAGCGTCGCATTCGACTTCGTCGCGAGGACGACGAGGTCGGCGCCCCGGACGACCTCCTCGTTGCTCCCGCCCTGGACGCCGAGCTCGATCGCGCGCTCCTTGCCTCGCTGCGCATCCCGAGAGCCGACGTAGACGTCCTCTCCGAGCAGGCTCAGCTTCCTGGCGAGGGCGCGGCCGAAGGCGCCGGTGCCGCCCACGATTGCGACCTTCATACGGGCACGCCGAGCACCGCCTCGGCGAGGCGGCGCCGCGCGTCGGCGTCGCTCATCAGCGTTCGCGTCACGATCATCCGAATGCCGGCATCCTCGTCCGCGTCGGCCTCGTCCACCACGAGCGCGTCGATCAACCCCTTGTAACAGTCTGTTACTTGGGCAGGGCCCGTGCCGCCGGCGAGCCGCGCGAGCATGCGGTCGGCGGGGCCCCGGACGCTCCGCCCGCCGATCAGCGGGCTGACCGCGACCGCCGGAATGCGCCGCCGCGCAAGCGCGTCCCGGATCTCGGCGACGGCGAGGATCGGGCCGATGCTGACTAACGGGTTGCTGGGCGCGATCGCGATCAGGTCGGCCGTCGCCAAAGCGTCGAGCACGCCGGGCGCCGGGCGCGCCGACTCGGCGCCCTCGATGCGGACGCCGTCCACGTCGTCGCGGTGCTGCCTGCGCACGAACCAGTCCTGGAACTCGAGCTCCCCGGCGGGCGTCGCGATCCACGTGCGCAGCCGGTCGTCCGTCGCCGGCAGGAGGGTCGCCTCGACGCCGAGCGCGCGCACGAGCCGTGCAGTGACGACCGAGAGCGGCTCTCCCGCGCGGAGCGCCTCCGTGCGGACGAGATGGAGCCCCAGATCAAGGTCGCCGAGCCGAAACCACGTATCGACGCCGAGAGCCCCGGCCGTCTCGAGCGCCCGCCAGCTCTCCCCGGCGCGCCCCCAACCACGCTCCTCGTCCAGCTCGCCCGCGAGCGTGTAGAGAATCGTGTCGAGGTCGGGGGAGACATGCAGGCCGAAGACCTCGAGGTCGTCGCCGACGTTCCCGATCACGGTCAACCCCGCCGGATCGATCGCCTCGGCGAGCGCCCGGGCGAAGCGGGAGCCGCCGAGCCCACCCGCGAGAACGGCGACCCTCACCGCGGTAGGCGAAGCTCGTCGAGCGCGGCGGCCGTGTGTGCACCGAGGCGGCCTTCGAGACGCTCGAGGTCGGCGAGCGTATCGACGTCGTCGACGAGATTCGGGATCTCGGCGAGAGCCGCAGGCACCTCCAGGCGGGCGGCGCGCGCGAGAAACCGCTCGGAGCTGCCCGGGCCGTACAACGGCGCGAAGACGTGCGGCGCCGCCAGCGCAAGCGCGTTCGTCGTGCCGTCCCTTGCCGCGACCAGCGCGAGGCCGTCTTGCGGCAGAGCGCCGAGCAGGGTGAGCAAGTCGCGCGGTTGGACAGCCGGAAGGTCGGCATTGACAATGAGCACCGGTCCTCCTTCGACGTCTCTCAGCGCCGCCGCAATCGCCTCACCCTGACCGACCCTCTCGGTCACGAGCAGGGTGGGGCCGACGGCCTCGCACGCCGCGAGCACGTCTGCGAGCATCGCCTCCGCCAGCGCCGCGCGAACCTCCTGCGGAGCGGGCGCCAGCCGCCGCTTCGCGCTCTCTTTCCGGAATGGAACCAGTACCGTCGGCATGCCCTTGAGAGCCTAACCTGCGCCCGGAGCCCGGCCGCGAAACGCGCAAGAAAGGCCGTTAAGCTGTGCCGGTGCCACAACCTGCAGGCGCGGATCGAGGGTCGGGGGCGCACGTAAACGAGGTGGGAAGCGCTGCGGCGGGCCCGCTCGAGCCCGAGCGATCGTTGCAGGATCGCTTCGAGCGCACCCGCCTCGGCCGCCTGCT
Source organism: Gaiellaceae bacterium (assembly GCA_049644305.1). Classification (GTDB taxonomy): domain Bacteria; phylum Actinomycetota; class Thermoleophilia; order Gaiellales; family Gaiellaceae; genus AC-32. Next base: position 1,497 of record JBARRQ010000113.1, on the reverse strand, counting down.
CATCTCGGCCTTCCTCCTCGTCACCCTCGTGACGATTCTGACGGCCAACCTGCCCCCCTCGCGCCTGCAGGACCTGCTGCTCTCAGCTGACCATCCATACCTCTACGGCCTCGGGCTCGACCAGGACTGGAGCGTGTTCGCACCCGAACCGCGCCGCGAGACGATCCACATCACCGCGCAGGTGACCTTTGCGGACGGCTCCCAGACGACCTGGCACGTCCCGACGCGAAATCCCGTGGTCGGCGAGTACACGGATTACCGCTGGCTCAAGTGGACCGAGTTCATCGTGTCTCCTGTCCAACAGCAGCTGTGGCAGCCCATCGCACGCTATGTGGCGCGGCAACTCGCGACGCCGACGCGCCGTCCGGTCCGCGTGAGCCTGCACGACCGCTGGTACGACCTCTTGCCTCCCGGACAGATTCCCGACCAGCCGTTCGTGCGCGAGCGGACGATCTTCACGATCCCGATCACCGAGTCGATGCTGCACGGGGGCTCATGAAGGAGCGGGCACGCGAGCTGCTCTCCATCTGGAACGGGATCTGGTTCGAGCCCGTCTCCACGGCGCCGCTCGCGGTCTTCCGCATCGCGTTCGGCCTTGTCTCGCTCGGCTGGGCGCTCTCACTCCTGCCGGAGATCAGCGCGTTCTTCACGAAGGGGAGCATCCTGCCCCACCAGCCGAACTACAGCGGGAAGCTGTCGGGAGCATGGGGGCTGCTCGGGATCTTCCACAGCGAGGGCGCGGCGATCGGGCTCGTCACCCTAATGATCATCGCGTCGATCTGTCTGACGCTCGGACTCTTCTCGCAACTCGCCGCGGCGGTCGTGTTCCTCGCACTGCTGTCCTTCCAGCGCAGGAACCCGTTCGTCGTGAACTCCGGTGACGTGCTGATGCGGGTCCTCGCCTTCTACCTGATCTTCGCGCCCACCTCCGCCGCCCTGTCGCTCGACCGCTTCCTCCGCCACCGCAAGGACTTCTGGAGGTTCCCGGCACGCGCGCCGTGGGCGATGAGGCTCCTGCAGATCCAATTCAGCGCGGTCTACCTCTTCGCCGTCTGGGCGAAGGTCCGTGGGACGACCTGGAACAACGGCACGGCCGTCTCTTTCGCGTTCCGCATCACGGACATCGCGCGCTTCCCGGTTCCATCGTTCATCACCCACTCCCTGCTGATCTCGAACCTCCTGACGTTCGGCACCCTGGCGGTAGAGCTCTCGCTCGCGCTGCTCGTCTGGAACCGCAAGCTGCGCCCGTGGATCCTGCTCGCCGGCCTCGGCCTCCACCTCGGAATCGAGTACGCGATTCGTGTCTGTTTCTACGGCCTGGCGATTCTGTCGCTCTACCTGATCTGGATCCCGTCCGAGCGGATCGAGACCGCGATGGTCGCACTGAGATCCCGCCTCGCCCGCGGGCCAGGCGCCAAGCTTGCCTCGGCGACCGCGCCCTCAGCGCGCGCGTAGCGCTGCGCGCGCGGCCAGGTAGCCGCACATGCCGTGCACGCC
>JBARRQ010000112.1:0-7058 GCA_049644305.1 Gaiellaceae bacterium | reverse complement strand
TGTAGCCGCGCCGCCAGTCGAACTTCTCGACCGCGCGGTTCAGCCCGATCACGCCTTCCTGGAACAGGTCACCAAGCGGCAGGTTGCGGTTCTGGTAGCGCTTGGCGATCGAGATCACCAGGCGCAGGTTCGAGTTGATCATCCGCTCCTTGGCCTCCTTGTCGCCGCGCTCGATTCGCTTCGCGAGCGCGACCTCCTCGGCGGCCGTGAGCAGCGGGTATCGCCCGACCCCGCTCATGAGCAAGCTCAGGGAGTCGGTGGAGCCGGCACTCGTCTCGTGTTCCGTGCGCGCAGGCTCGGCCGGCGCTACGATCTCGACCTCGCGGGCCTCGAGCTCCGCGCGGACGACCGCGAGCTCCTCCTCTTCGAGGTCGTGCTCGAGCGCGAGCGCCTCGAGGGCGCTTTCCTCGATCGAGCCACGCTCCTCGGCCTCCTCGATGACGGCCTGGATCGGTACTTCAAAGCTGATCGTGCTCAGTTCTTCTCACTTCCTTCTCTGTTGATTGGATGCGTCAGGGGACACAAAACTGCGCCCTTTGCACGCAACAATGAAAACGAAGAGGGCGCCGGGGCTATTCCTCAGCAGCTCCCTCGAGGATCTTCTTCAGCCGGTCGAAATCGCCCTGTAGCTCCTGCCTGGCTGCCCCCGCGATCGCCGGCCCGGCAAGGCGGAGAAGGCCTCCGGGGTTGGCCGACGCGGTGACATGGAGCTGCGTCATGCCGTCGATTTCCTCGAGGACGTGGTCGATGACCAGGTCGACCGGGCCACCAATCGAGTGCAGCTTCAGGCGACGTTCGGGAGCGTAGGCAACCACCTCCAGCTCGGTCTCCAGCTTGCGGCCGAAGAGCACGCGCCGTTCGATGATCCGCGATCCCTCGCCCGAGCGGCCCGTCCGCCAGCGACTCGACCGCGCTCGCCTGCCACTCGGGAAGCTTCTCGACGTCCGTCAGATACGCGAAAACGTCGGCCGCCGGGCGTGCAATCTCGACCGTGAGCTCGACCCTGGCCACGGGCGCGAGCGTACCTATACTCGACTGCGGGGCCGGTAGCTCAGTTGGTAGAGCAGGGGACTTTTAATCCCAAGGTCGGAGGTTCGATTCCTCCCCGGCCCATTTCACGCGCTGAACCTCGGAATGCCGTCGCTGCCACTGGAGGCAGCGATCCTCGACGATCCGCTTCAGAGTCTCGACTGTCACGAAGGGTCAACGGACACTCGTTTTCATCCTCGAAGCATGGAGACCCGACGGGCTCGAGATGTCCATGCGTGAGATCGAGCGCGATCGCGATCCGGTTCGGATTGCCGCATGAGCTTTGTCGGCCACGCCCCTAGCGACCCAGGACGGCCAACTCGCCCCGCCGCGTGCAACACGACGTCTGCGCCGTACGTCGCAGACGAACCGATGGACGCATAGTCAGTGGAGCGATGAAGGCAAAGCCCGATCCACGACCCTAGTCGTCGGCCGCGGCCCGAAAGAGCGCTAGCGCCGTGAGCAGGACGGCACTGAAGCCGAACCGCATCGGCCACGTGAAGGGCTGGTTGACGAAGATCGCTGTGCACTGGGCGAAAAAAAATGACGCGGCGGCGATCAGCCAGACCCGTGTTCCCCAGCGCGGCAGCGGCCACAAGCTCGTCCCGGCTGCGAATAGCGCCAGCGCTGCCACCGCCCATTTCGGGAAGTGCGACAAGACCGCGAGGATGGCGCTGAGCACGAGGGCGAGCCCGGCGGCACGCCAGCGGAGCGCCAAGTCACGCTGCTCCTCAGGCTCGTTCGCTGACGTTCGCGTGATCGGGGCGATCGCGCCGACGCGGCGGGTCGGCTGGACTGGCCGCGGCTCGTCGAATAGGTCCGGAGCAGGCGCGAGGGGATCGTCCATCGCCAGAGCATCGGCAGTCGAGAACCCACCCTTGATCGCGCGCCCATGGCGGGATGCCACGTCGTTTTTTGTGAATCGTCCTGGTTCTCGCTCGGCGGCGCAGGCGACACGGATGTCGAGCTATCCAGTCAGGGTCGCAAGCTCGTAAGCGACTCGCGGACGTGTTCTTCGCTCACACCGCAGGATACGCACGCTGGCCGAATCCGGCGCAGCAGCTGAATGTTCACCGTCAGGAATGGAGGGAGCGCCTCCGACAGCGATCACGTCAGAACGGGCGAAATCTGAAACAGGGGTGCGATCGACGAGCTCCAGGCGTCGAATGGAGTTCACCCGGAGACGATCCCGAAGGAGGCTTGGTCGTGAGCTGCCTTCCAAGCCTCCAGGCATCCGGTGATAGCGGCGTGATCGTGCCGCTCGCTGACGCTGTTTAGGATGTGCACCTCGATCTCGTTTGTGCCGTGTTTCACGCCAAGGCACGACGCCGCTCGAAGGAACTCGAGCAGGTCGTCTCGCAAAGCCGCGGGTTCAACTCGTAGGCGCACAGCCGCCGTAGTTTTCCTGATCGGCTCGCGTGAGCGTAGGCGGATCGCCTTCCCAAGGGAACGTAATCCAGCGGCTGCGCGGCGGTTCCCGTTCGCATCATCGAGCCGGCGACCGGCGACGCTCAGCTCTGGGCATTCCGCCTCGGCACCCTGGGCCGAGAGGGAGGAGGTCGATCGCTGCGTGCTGGCAGGAGATCGTTCAGCAGTTGCCCGGTCGATGGGGCGCTGGCTTACTCCATCTGCGGGTAGCCGGCGAAGCGGACCAGCACTGTTGTGGATTCGCCTGCGCGCACCCGAACGTTAAGGCGGTTGCCGCCGTGGGTGTGTCGCTGCGGCAGCGGCGTGATGACGTAAGCACCGCTGGTCAGGAGAAGCTGAAAGTGCCCGTGCGCGTCGGAGGTGACGGTGCGGCGGCTGCCCGCGATGGGATTCCCGGAGGCCGAGCGCTGCGCAAGCGAGAAGCGGGCGTGCGCGAACGGGCGCCAGGGATTGCAGCCGGGCGTTCCCTCCCGCACCGGGCCTGGGCAGCCGAATGAGATCTGCGTCTTGCCGGTGAGGCGGCCGCCGGTCGTGACCGCCGGATTGGCGACGCCGACGGCTGCGCCGATGCACACCACCGCCGCCGCGCTACCGATCGTGACGAGTCCGCGCAAATCCTGGCCTCCCACACGTCCTGCCCACCCAACCTGCCCTCTCACTGAACTCAGACGCCGGCGCGCCGCGAAAGATTGCGTCTACCAGGCGCTACCGCAGTAGGTCTCCCACCGCCAGCCCGTCCAGGCCGCCAAACGCCCAAAGAGCGTGTGCGGTGCTTAGCCTTCGTTGGTGGCGTCGTTGGTCGGGGTACTCCTCTTGGTCGTCGGTCTGGCGTTGGTCATCGGCGGCGCGGAGCTGTTCTTCGACGGCCTGCTCGCGACCGCGGCCCGCTGGGACCTCTCCCCCTTCGTGCTGACGGTCGTCGTCTCTGGCTTCGAGCTCGAGAACCTGGCCGCCGGGATCGCCGCCAACCTGAAGGGGCTCGGAAACGCCGCCGCGGGCACCTTCCTCGGCGGAACAACCTTCCTGGCCCTCGCTGTCGCCGGCCTGGGCGCGGCCATGGCGCCGATCCGGGCCCCGCTGCCCGCCGCCGTCCTTCTCTGGTCGGCGTCGGCGCCGTTACCGCTACTCGCGCTCGGCAGCGACGGCGACCTCTCGCGCCTGGACGGGCTCATCCTGCTGGCCTGGGCCACGGTGGCGATCGGCGGGATCGCCTACGCCGGCCGCTCCCTCCCCGGCTCCGAGCCCGCCGCGCGAACCCGGCACCCACTCTGGCGGATGCTCGGCGGGCTGACGGTGCTCTCGGGCGCCGGTGTCGCGCTCGGCGACGGTCTCCACCGCGTCGTCACGCACTTCGGCATCTCGCAAAGCCTGCTCGGCAACACAGCGATCGCCGCTGCGGTCGAGGTCGAGGAGGTGAGCAGAGTCGCCGTACCGACCCGACACGGCCGCGGCGACGTCGCGCTCGGCAACGTCTTCGGGACGATCGCGCACTTCGCCGCCTTCAACGCCGGCATCATCGCGCTCGTACGACCGATCCACCTGGACTCGCCGTCCCTCCATCTCCATCTGCCCGTCGCGGCAGCCAGCGTGCTCATAGTCGCTGGGCTCAGCACCTGGCGCCGAGGGCTGAGACGTCTCGACGGAGCGCTCCTACTTGCGCTCTACGGCGGCTACGTCGCCGCCGCGATCGCCTTCTCTACCTGATTCATTCAGCCACCGGCAGACGAAGGCTCAGCCTTCGTTTCCGGTTGCCGGGTCCAGACCCAAACTACCGGCGGTCTAAGCCATTCCCCCCGGCTTTCGGCGGGCCACCAAGTACGAGCCGAAAAACCCAATGACCAACGCCACGACGGCGACGAGGACGTCGCCATCGATGTGCTCTCGGTGGTCGAAGAAGTTTCGATCAACCACTTCGTTGGCGGCAATAACGATCGCCGCGATCAGCAGCCAGACGCGCCAGTGGGAAACGAGGTGCTGCTGCATTTCCGGCACCTTCCCGTTTCGTCAAGCCCCGCTTGGAGCGCCGAGAGCGCGGCGGCCAAGCCGCGCTCTCGTTTCGGGGAGGGCTAGGCCGTGGTCGTGGCCGGCTCGGGCATCAGGCCGAGCTGGGTCATGATCTGCACCTGGTCGAAGTACAGGCGCGTGTCAGCGATTTTGTCGCCCTCCACACGGAAGACCTGCACGCCGCGCCCCCTCAGGCGCTTGTGTGTGGCGGGGATGTCTCCGGTCGGCGACGAGAGCGTGTCCTCGTGCAGGCCCTCGAAGCTGAACTCCTGCGTGACCCAGTCGCCGTCCACCAACTCATTGTTGACCGTGATACGAGCGTCCGGGAACGCACGCAGCCACGCCATCGCGTATTGCGTCGTCGCTTCGCGTCCCTCGAGGCGTACGTCGCCGGGCGCCTCGAATACCGTCCCATCAGCATTCAGCTCGCTGATCTGGCCCTCGTCATGAGCGTTGAAGGCCTCCACGAACCTCGCCGCGACCTTTCGTGCATCCGCCATCCGGAACCTCCTTAGGAGTCGGTGATCAAACACCGACCCTACTCCGTTGCAAATCGCCGCTCAACACCTCCCGGCCCTACTAGTTCGTTTCCGCCTACGCAGTTCGCCGACGGGATCGTCGGGCCGACGCGCCTTCCGTTCGCAACTTCCAGACGGGAAACGGACCCGTTGTCGCCACCAGCGGCCAATACGTTCCCATCTGGGCTGAACTGGAGACACTCCAGCCGCAGATTCGTCAGGAGTGGTCTCCCGACGCCGCGGCCGGTGGCGACGTCGAAGCGAAGATCACGGACTGGCCGGCCGCTGCCCCATCGGTCGCAACTGCAAGCGTTCGCCCGTCCGGACTGAACGCTAGGCCGCGGACACTTTGACGTGCGTACCTTGTCAGCCCGCGCTCTCGCGGCACGTGCAGAAAGCGAACGACGTGATCGGCAGCCTCGAGGCCTGCGACTAGACTCGCACGAACCTCCGGCGTGGGGGAGGTGGGATACGCCGCTAGCGCAAGCAGCTGGCCGCGATCGAGCTGCTGCGCTCGGTAATCTGCCCTTGCCTGACCGGCAAGGGCCTGTGACTCGGCCACTTTCAGCTGGCGCCGGGCGTCATTCCTCGCCGCCAGCGCGAGTACACCGGCAAGGACCGACGCGGCGGTGAGCGCTGCGAGGGCAATGACGGCGGCGGCGACGATGCGGATCGTGCGCCGGTGCTGTCGCACCTCGCGCGAGCGCAGCCGCAGCGCCGTCACCGCAAGCAAACTCCGAAACAACAGGTACAGCAACGACACGACCAAGAAAGCAGCCCCCTCCACTCGAGTCCGAGGAGGCCGAATTACAACCGACAACTCGCTGCTGAATAAGCAGGGCTGGGCACTAGGACACGGTGGCTAGGAGATTTGCGGTGAGGGTGCTTTCGAAGTGGCTTGAGGTTCTTCCTAGGGCGCCGGGTACACGGCACTACGACGCCTTCATCTCCTACAGCCACGCGGCGGACGGGCAGCTTGCGCCAGCGCTTCAGTGGGGGGAGCTAGCTGTTGGCCGAGCAAGGAGAGGGAAGCCGCCCTGCAGCGTTGTACGGACCGGGCAGGCGTCGGAGGCGGCGCGAGGACGAGTGCAGGCTTGTCCTCGGAGCGCCCATCCCGTTCGATCTGCCCGCTACGCCATTCCTCTATCGGCGGCAGGTCGTGGAGCCGAGCAAATCCTTCCGTACCGCGGCCGGCATTGAACAAGGGCCCGGTTCTAGGCCGGCCCGCTCGGTGACAAGTCGCCAATGCAGAGCAGTCGGAGTCGCCCGGCGAAAGATGTCATAGCCGTTGCCGACGTCGTTGTTGCGGACGCAAGCGCGCGGCGCTCGCCCCCGGCTCGTCACGAGGGCATACCGTAGGTCAACCGTCGATACGAGGATCTTCATGCACTGGGAGGGCCATGAACGACCCGGGCGATTGAAAGCGTCCATGATCGTCACCTTCTCGAGGTACGTCGGCGCCCGGGCAGCCGGAGCTGTCGCGACGAGCAGGAGTGCAAGCGTGAATACGACCGAGCCTGCTTCAACCACCCGTTTCATGAATCAGCCCTCGCCCACTCGTGTTCGCGGGCGCTTCATATCACACTTGCCAGCCTCCAGCGTCCAAGCTCGCCTGGAACCAAATGGTGCTTGACGACTCAATCCGCCAAGCGGTGATCTGAAATTTCCCCGGTTCTCCGGACATCCGAGCGCTTGGTCAGCATCGCGCTCGGTGAGGAAGGAGGAGCGTCACGCCACAGAGGTATCAGCGGCCGTACCCGCCGGAGTTCCGGCGTGAGGCGGTCAGCTTGGTCAGGGTGTCGGGTGCGCAAATCCATCCGGTGTTCGCGAGCGGCTCGGAGCTGAGTCGCAGCCGTAGAGTCGGCCTCTTCGGACTCGGGCGGAGGGAGGCTGCATTTTGATCGCGTCGTTGCTGTACCTGCTATTTCGGCGTGTGCTTGCGGTGGCGGCGCTGCGGCTGCGCTCGCGCCAGTTCAAGGAGCTCGAGATTGTGGTGCTCCGGCACGAACTTGCGGTTCTTCGCCGCCAGATCTCCCATCCGCGGCTGGACGAGAGTGACCGCTGGCTTGCGCGTGAGAA
>JBARRQ010000111.1:0-69716 GCA_049644305.1 Gaiellaceae bacterium | reverse complement strand
GCTCTGCCGATGGGCGGGCTGACTGCCTGGCAAGCATTGTTTACGCACGGGCGGCTCGCCCGAGGCGAGCGGGTGCTGATCACGGGCGCTTCGGGTGGGGTTGGGCACATCGCCGTCCAGCTTGCGCGACACGCCGGCGCAACGGTCGTGGAGAGCGGGCCGGTCGATCTGGTCTTCGACACCCGCGGCGGCGAGGTCCCCGCCGGCGAGCGCGTGGTCACGATCGCAGAGGAGACGCCGGGGGCGATCTACTTCATCGTCGAACCCGACCACGAGCAACTGTTGGAGTTGAGAACGCTCGTGGACGCAGGCGAGCTTCGCGCTGGGGTCGACTCGGTTTTTCCGCTCACGGAGGCCCGGGCGGCGTTCGAGCGAGTCGCGGCTCGCGGGAAGCGTGGCAAGGTCGTGCTCGAGGTTGGCGCTGACTAGCCGCGGGTGCGGCCCTGACTCCTCTGGCGAGGTGCCAAAGCGGCACACGCCGCATCACCGAGGCCAGTAGCGTGCGCCGAACAGAATGCGGGTGGCTGGGATCACAGCACTCGGCGGGTCCGTCGAGATCTTCGAGGTGGACGAGCCGGCGACGCCTGCCGCTGACGAGGTCCTGATCGACGTCGTCGCCGCCGGTATCGGCAACTGGGACGAGCTAGTCAGGATCGGCAGCTGGCAGATCGGCGGCCCGGCTCCGATGGCGCTCGGCACTGAGGCGGCCGGGACGGTCGCAGCGGCCGGCTCCGGCGTGGCCGAGCTGCGCGAGGGTGACGAGGTGATGACACATCCGCTGCCGCTCCGGCGTCACGGGACATGGGCGGGGAGGGTGCTCGCGCCGGCTGCCGCCGTCGCAGCCCGGCCGCCAGAGGCGTCATGGGAAGCCTGCGGAGCGTTTCCCATTCCGGCGCTCACTGCCGCTCAGGCACTCGACGAGGCGCTCGAGATCGAGAGCGGCGGCTGGGTCGTCGTGAACGGAGCCGGCGGAGTCACCGGTGGCCTGCTCGTCCAGCTCGCCGCGGCTCGGGGCGCCCGCGTGATCGCGACCGCGAGCGCGAAGAAGGCCGAGCGCGTCCGCGGCTACGGCGCGTCGGAGGTGCTCGATTACCACGGCGACTGGCCTGCGCTCGCTCGCGAGATCACCGGCGGCGGCGCCCCCAAGGCCGTCAACGCTGCTCCCGGGCAGGCGGCGAGCACGTTGAAGGCGGTTGCCGACGGCGGCCGCCTCGCCACGATCACGGGCGACCCGCCGCGGGAGGGACGGGGCGTCGCCGTATCCGACGTCTACGTCCGACCCGACGGTCGGCAGCTGTCAGCCCTCGCGGAGCTGCTGGCCTGCGGCACCCTTAGCGTGCCGATCGCGTCCGTCCGTCCGCTCGAACAGGCGGCACAAGCACTGCGCGAGGTAGTCGCGGGAGCGGACGGCGCGATCGTCCTGTCACTCCGAGCCTAGCCTGGGCCGCGCCCGAGTTGCGCGGGTCGCGGTGCGCGCACGTCCAGAGGGCTGGAGTTAATTCCCCAGGCGTCATTCCGGAACGCTGGCGCAGCGGGCGGTCTTGTAGCCCGGCAGTAGCCTTACGTCACCGCGGCAGCGGGTTCGGGCCGGTGGCGGTGACCAGCCGCTGCGGCACCCAGTCGTCGACGTGGCTGAAGCCGTCGAAGCGCCCTCCCTCGTCCTCGACGACGTCGAAGAAGGAGCGCCGGTAGAACTTCACGTGGGTGAAGTCCTCGAACAGCACGTAGACCGGCTCGACGTCGGGACTCTGGAACTGCTGGCCAGTCAGCACGGCCCGATGCACTCGCGAGAACTCGTCGATCTCCTCACCGACGACGACGCCGAGGTGCTCGAGGCCCATCCGGTAGACACGCTGGTGAACGGGCGGGATGAGCTCGATGCGCGAGACCGAAGTCCCGTCGAGGACATCGAGCGGCTCGGAGAGCACGATCAGGGAGATCGGACGCCCGTTCCAGACGTTCTCGAGGTTCGCCCTCGCATGGCGCTCGAGCAGCGTCCGCTGGTGGACGTACAGATCCCAGTCGGCGACGCGGACGGCGAGGTGGCTGAGCGGGTAAGGCGCGATGTCGATGCCGCGGGCAAGAAGACGGTCGCGCTGCATCGCCGCGAAAGCGCGATAGTCCCCGATAATCTCGGCAATCGGATCAGACGTCGCCATGCGGCATTCTCCGCCGCCATCGTACGAGATGCACGGCCGGACACACGTCCCGGCTGTTAGTGACGATGGTGCGGCGGCGGTCGTCGTCGTCTTCGCCAGCGTCACCACGCGCCTGCCCGCCTGCTCGTCTTCAACGCGCCCGCGTCCCGGGCGCTGCTCTCGCGAGCCCCGCGCGTCCGCCGCAAGGTGGTCTCGAGGGCCGCTCTCGGCTCGCGTCGTCGTCCTAGTTCGGCGAGGAACTTTCGGCCCTCCCTCCGCGTGCGTGAGCCACGTCGGAGCGGCTAGCGCGAGCACGCGCCGCTGTCCCTCGGTCGCGCCGGTCCCGAGCTCGTGGAAGGTGTACGCGACGTCGCCGCCGATGACGACGAGGCCGTCGGGCGTGTCGACGAGGACGCTCTGGTGCCCGCGCGTGTGGCCGGGCGTCGGCAGCAGCTGGATGCCGGGGAGCACCTCCGCCTCGCCGTCGTGCTCGACGTAGGTCGCACCCGGGAAATCCACCCATTCCGGCGGGTTATAAGGCCCTTGCAGCTCGAGCCGCTGGACGTGGATCGGCACACCGGGAAACAGGCGGTTGCCGCCGCAGTGGTCGAAGTGAAGGTGGGTGTTGATGATGCACACGACGTCTCGGGGGATGTTCTCCGGCATCGGCACCGGCGCGCCTTCCTCGTCCAGCTCCGGCGTCGAGTCGATCATGCCGGTGTCGACGAGGACGACGCCGTCGGCGTGCTCGATCGTGTGCACGTAGACGGGTAAGCCCGCGAAGGTGGCCGCGAGGTGAGCCGTGATCACGTCCGTAGCAGGGGCATGCGTTCGGGGAAGCTGGTGTCATCCTGGTTGGGCAATTGGGTCCTCCAGATCGCTGGTCTGGGATCGGCCTTCGGTGTTGAGACCGCGATCAGGGACGGAACTCATCGGTCACGCGGCGGCTAGTACTGCGCGTGCCGGACCGTCTGGCACGCGACGGGGCGCGCTCCAGCGGTATTGCCTCTTGAGGCGTCACGATGGGCGTGGGAGGGGGTCGACTCCTGAAAGGAGGAGATCCCGCGATGGTGCAACAAGGACAAGTCTTCCAACTAACCCGGTGCCGTCCCGATGGCGAGCGGCTATGGGCGTATCGCTACCGAACTGGCGGCCGTGACTCCAAGCGCGTTCAGCGGGGCGGGTACGCCTCAAAGGCCGACGCGCGTGACGCGCTCGAGCGCGAGCTCGAGCGGCTCCGACGGGAGGCGCGCATCGCGCGGCGGCTGACGCTCGACGAGCTGGTCGAGACATACTTGGCGCAGCACGACGTCCAGCCGGTGACGATCGAGAAGCTGCGCTATCTGCTGAGCAAGGCGACCACGGTGTTCGGCGAGCGCCGCATTGGCGAGCTGACCTCGCAAGAGATCGCCGAGTGGGGGATGACGCTCTCGCCGGGCTACCGCTTCGAAGCAACCCAGGCGCTCCGGCAGGTACTGCAACGAGCCGTCGCCTGGGGAATGATCGACGTCAATCCCGCGAAGGTCGGCGTCGACAACCCGACGCGACGCCGGAAGGAGCAGCATCCATTCGAGTCGTGGCCGGATCTCGAGGCCATCGCATCGGTAATCGGGCGACGATACGGGCCGATGATCCTGTTCGCGGCCGCGACCGGGCTGCGGCCGGCGGAATGGATCGCACTCGAGAAGCGCGACGTCGATCGCGACGAGCGCGTCCTCTACGTCCGCCGCTCCTTCACCAAGCGCGAGCTCAAGCACCCGAAGACGGAGGCGAGCGTGCGAGCGGTGCCGCTGCAAGCACGCGCTCTCGATGCACTCGACCGGATCGAGGATGGCAACGGCTCGCCGCTGCTCTTTCCCGGCGAGCGAGGCGGCTACCTGGACATCCATCACTTCCGCCCCTTCCAGTGGCGTCCCGCCCAGGAGGCCGTAGGGATCAGTCCGCTTCGGCGGGTCTACGATCTCCGGCACACGTTCGCGACCTTCGCGCTCCGTGCCGGCATCTCAACCTTCGACCTCTCCCGCTACATGGGCGCCAGCCTGACGATGATCGACCGCCACTACGGCCACCTCGCCCGCGACGGGCGCGAGCACGCGATCAAGCTCCTCGACGCGCTCAACCCACCGACGCGAGCCGTGGACACTCGTGGACGTTGCGTGGACGCCGAAACGTCAGGCCATGGTCAGCGCAGACAACAGGAAGGCCTAAATAGCAGGCTGAACAGCGAAGCCCTCTGACGGACTCGAACCGTCGACCCCCTCCTTACCATGGAGGTGCTCTACCAACTGAGCTAAGAGGGCGTTACAGCCATTCTAGGCGGTTTCCGCGGCTCCCCGAGCCCTCCACAAGGCCCGTTGGTGAGTTCCGCCCAGTGCTCGCTGTTGACGCGGAACAAGCGTCGCTTCAGACCTCGAGCGGCGGCTCGGCGAGCAGAAGGCGGAGCCTCCCCGCAGCGGCAACGTTGCCCTTCTCCTCGTAAAGTCGAATCGCTTCCTCGAGCGCTGACGCGGACTCCTTCGGCCGGTCCGCGAGGCGCAACACCTCCGCCAGGTCGGCAGCCGCCTGCGCCCGGAGATCGAGGTAGTCGGTTCGCCCCGCGATCGCCGTGGCTTCGCGTGCGAGACGCTCGGCCTCTTCGAAATCGCCGCGGCGCGCCAACAGGTTCGCCCGCACACGCCGCCATCCCACGTGGGCGTCTGCGTCCTCCGGCACCGTTAGCCGCTCGGGTCGCCAGCGCTCGGTGAGCTGCAGAGCTTCTTCATCGCGTCCCTGCGCGAGGAGGGCATCCGCGAGCTTCGGCACAGCGCTCGCCAGGAAGCCCAGCTCCCCGACCGCCTCCAGCCTCTCGCACGCCGGGCGGAGCACACGTTCTGAGGCGGCGGCGTCCCCTGCCAGCAGCTCGACAAATCCCGCCGAGGTGGCGACGTGAGACACGAGCAGTACCTCGAGCCCGTGATCCCTTGCGAGCGTGCCCGCCCGCGAGACCACGTCGCGCGCGGTCTTGAAGCGCGCCTGCATCGCCTCGAGTCGGGCGCGGATCTGCAGAAGGCTGACCTCGAGCCTGTGGTTCCCCTGTGCCCGTGGGCGCATCTCCTCCGCTCGCGCAAGCGCCTCGACAACCGGGGTCGGACCGAAGAACGTCGCGGCCAGCACATAGCCAAGGCTGTCGGCCTCCTGGGCACCGTCGCCTGCGTCGCGTGCATGCCGTGCCGCTCGTTCGAGATCATCGAGCGCAGCGGCGGCCTCGCCGGCCCAGAAGCGAAGCTTTCCGCCGAGGGCGAGCGCGCGTGCCAGCCCAGCCTCGTCGCCAGTTTCTTCGAACACGTGGATCGCGCTCTCCACCTCGCCGAGGACGTCCTCTCGTCCGATCCTCATCTGGTGGAACCGTAGGTCTGCGAGCGTGACCGCCGCGTCGGCGGCCAGGGCACGATCGCCTGCAGCCCGCCCACGCTCGATCGCCTCTGACAAGACAGATTCCGCCCCCTCCGTTCGACCGGCCTCCCTCAGGGTCCGACCGAGCAAGGGCAGGAGATTCAGCCGCCGTCCGTCGTCCGCGGAGAGCAAGAAGCTTGCGCGCTCGAGAAGGTTGACCGCCGCCGAGGCGTCGCCGCGCGCGTTTGCCCGCCTTCCCGAGGAGGCGAGGTGCTCGGCTGCTCGCTCGGCCAACGCCCGCGCTCGGTCGTCGAGTGGGCCCAGCTCGGCGACCCAGCGGTGCGCTTGCTCCAGGTGGTAGCCGACGATCTCCTCGAACTCGTCCCCTCTGCCGTCCAGCCAGTCGGCAAAGCGCTCGTGCAGTTTGGAACGGAGCTCCTTCGGGATTCGCTCGTAGGCGGCGTCGCGGATCAGGATGTGCCGGAAGCGGAAGGCGTCCTCGATCACCTCGTGCGGCCGGATCAGCTCCTTGCGGACGAGCGCCGAGAGCGCGGCACCGGGAGGCCGGCGCCGCTCGGGCGCCAGCTCCCCGAGCGCGTCCCATTCGAACTCGAGCCCCATGATCGCCGCGCGCTCGAGCAGGTTCCGCTCCTCGGCGGGGAGTGTGTCGAGGCGGGCCGCGAGGAGCGCCTGAATCGTCGGCGGCACGTGCTCGGGGTCGCCTCCTTCGGCGATCATCGCGAGCAGCTGCTCGACGAAGAGCGGATTCCCCTCGGCCACCTCGCGGATTCGGCTGCGCGAACGGTTGTCGAGCCGAGAGCCGCCGAGAAGCTTCTCGATCAACTGATCCGAGTCGGCTTCGGAAAGCGGTTCCAGCATGAGGGCGTCCCCGCTCCAACCCGGTCGCTCGTCGAGGAACTCCGGCCGTGCGAGACAGAGGAGCAAGAGCGGGGCGTCACGGGTCCAGGCCGCGACGTGCTCGATCAACTCGAGGAGGGTCGGCTCGGCCCAGTGAATATCTTCGACGACGAGCGTCAGCGGACGCTGCCGGGAGCGCTGCTCGAATGCCTTCCGCACTGACCACGAGATCTCCTCGGGCGCTCCTTTCGAGAGTGCGGCGGCGAGCTCGTCCTCGGCGTCTGCCTCCCGGAAAATCTCGACGAGCGGCCAGTACGTGATGCCCTCACCGTACGGAAGACAGCGACCGGAGAAGACCGCTGCCTCACCGGCCAAAGCCGACTCGAACTCGCGGGCAAGCCGCGATTTGCCGATCCCGGGCGGCCCGAGCACGGTGACGAGCCGGCAGCGCCGCTCGGAGACGGCTGCCTCGAACGCAGTACGCAGCTTGGCGAGCTCTTCGTTCCGGCCGACGAGAGGAACGTCGAGCTGTCGCTCGAGCGCGGGTGCACCCTCGACGACGCGCAACAGCCGGTGGGCGCGGAGAGGCTCCGACTTTCCCTTCAGCGAGAGCCGCTCGACCGGCTCGGCGTCGATCGCGCCGCGGGCGAGCCGCAGCGCCTGGTCGCCGATCAGGATCTCGCCCGGCTGAGCAGCCTGCTCGAGCCGGGCGGCGACGTTGACGGCGTCGCCCGTGGCGAGGCGCTCCTCGGTGCCAGTGACGACCTCGCCGGTGTTCACGCCGATCCGCAGCTGCAGCGAGACGCGGTAGTCGTGCTCGAGCTGCTGGTTGAGACCTTCGAGCGAGTCGCGAAGCTCCGCGGCTGCCCGGAGAGCCCGCAAGGCGTCATCCTCGTGCACCGTCGGCACGCCGAAGACGGCCATCACGGCATCGCCGATGAACTTCTCGACCGTGCCGCCGTGGCGCTCGAGGCATCCCCGCGCCACCTCGAAGTAGCGTGCCATCACGCGGCGAAACGATTCGGGGTCAAGGCGCTCCCCGAGCGCAGTCGAGCCCGTCACATCGGCGAACACGACCGTGACGGTCTTGCGGACCTCCTGCGCATATGGCACGGCGAGCTCGGCGCCACAGGCGTTGCAGAACCGGGCGTCTGGGGCATTCTCCTGGCCGCAACTCGGGCACGTGAGCACGCCACAAGCGTACGTCGCAGACGGGCGCTCCACCTCGGACGCTGTCTCTGCGATCTGCTACGTGGGTCTAAGAGGGCGCTTTGACCAGTTAGGCCGTCTTCTCGAGTTCGGCGTCTCTCGTCGAGGCTGTCGTCAATCCGTCTCCAGGGCGACGGCCGGTCTGCGGCGGCGCAGCGGCGCGACCGCCAATGCGGTCACGACCCCGCAGACCGCGATCGCAGCGCTGAGCCAGAACGCGGTCGTATATGCGGAACCGGTCGGCACGGCGCTGCCGGGGATCGTGCTGTTCGCGAGCACCGTCGCGCCCAGCTGACCGCCGACGACGCCGCCGATCGTGCGCATGACGGTGTTCAGCCCGCTGGCGATGCCGGTCTCGCTCGGCCTGACGGCGTCGACGACGAGCTTCGCCATCGCCCCGAAGCAGAGCGGGACGCCGCCGCCGGCGAGCGTCATTCCCAGCACTACCTGCCAGGCACCGTCGTGCCACACGGCCAGCAGCACGAGCCCGAGCGTGGTCAGGATCATCCCGAGCGCAAGCGGAAACCTGAACCCGAACCTGTCTCCGAGCCGGCCTGCGAAGGGGCCGGAGACCAAGCCGATCAGCGCCCCGGGAAGCAGGAAGAGCCCGGCCTGTGTAGCGCTCGAGCCCAACCCGTAGTCGAGGCCGACGCTCCGTGGCGTCTCGACGAAGCGCGGGACCAGCACGAACGCCGAGAAGAGCGCGAACCCGGCGAAGAACCCGGTCGCGTTGGCAAATGCGACGGTTCGCCCCACCAGCACGCGCATGTCGATGAGCGGCTGCTCCACGCGCAGCTCGACCGGGATCCACACCGCCAGGGTGACGACCGCGACGAACAGCAGGCCGATGGTGCGGCCTGAGCCCCAGCCCCAGTGCTGTCCCTCGCTCAACGCCAGGAGGAACGCGACGAGGATCAATGAGAGCAGCGCCGCTCCGGGCAAGTCGAGCCGGGTCGGGGTCTTGATCGGCGACTCGGGAACGAGCGCGATCACGGCGACAGTTGCGGCCGCGACGACGAGAGCTGCGATCACGAACAGCCAGCGCCACGAGAGGTGGTCGACGATCACCCCCGAGAGCGGCAGACCCAACCCGCCGGCGGCGCCGAAGACGGCGGAGATAGCGCCAATTGCAGTGCCGCTGCGCTCGCGCGGGAACTCGTCCTTGATGATCGCGAAGCTGAGCGGGAAGACCGCACCCCCGGCACCCTGCACGATCCGGAAGGCGATCAGCGACCAGATATTCCACGCCGCGGCGGCGCCTATGCAGCCGACAAGGAAGATCGCGAGGCTGATCGTGAGCAGTAGGCCCTTGCCGTGCTGGTCGCCGAGCTTCCCGATCAGCGGTGTCAACACCGCCGAGCTGAGCAGGAAGCCGGTGAAGATCCAGGTCGACCACGTCGTCGTGGTGTGGAGGTCGTGCTGGAGGAACGGGAGGGCCGGCAGCACCATCGTCTGCTGCAGGCCGTACGAGAATGCGGCCAGGACGAGCGCGGCAAGCGTCAGCGACTTGCGTGTCTCGGGTGCGAGCGAGCGCGCTTTCACGGGTGCGGATCTTCCCTGACGCCGCGATGGGCTCGGCCACGCGCCCTGCGGCTGAAGATCGATTCCGAGGTGGGGGCGGGAGGATTCGAACCTCCGTAGGCAGAGCCGACGGGTTTACAGCCCGTTCCCTTTGGCCGCTCGGGCACACCCCCGGGAGGACGGCCATTGTAGCCGCGGTTCGGGCGTCAGCCTCTGTCGTGCGCGCGCCCGCGCCGTACGCTTAGAGCGTGATCCAGTGCGCGAGCTGCGGGCAGGAGAACCCGGACGCCGCCCGGTTCTGCTTCGCTTGCGGGCAGGCGCTCGACGTCGCTGCCACCGGGGCCCGCGACGAGCGGCGGATCGTCTCGATTGTCTTCGTCGACCTGGTCGGATTCACGGCGCGTGCGGAAGGCCTCGACCCCGAGGATGTCCGGGGGGTGCTGACGCCGTACCACGACCTGGTTCGCGGCGAGCTCGAGTCCTTCGGCGGCGTGGTCGAGAAGTTCATCGGAGACGCGATAGTGGCCGTCTTCGGCGCCCCGACCGCTTACGGGGACGACCCCGAACGGGCCGTTCGAGCTGCGCTCGCCGTCCGGGACAGCGTGCGGGAGGTGGACGAGCGCGAGCTGAGTCTCGATCTGCAGCTGCGGATCGCCGTCAACACGGGAGAGGCGCTGGTCTCGCTGGGGGCGCGACCCGCGCTGGGCGAATCCATGGTCGCGGGCGACGTCGTGAACACGGCTTCGCGACTGCAGCAGGCGGCGCCGGTGAACGGCGTCATCGTGGGGGAGGCCACGTACGCCGCGACGCGGGAAATGATCTCGTACGAGCCGGCGCCTGCGGTGGACGCGAAGGGGAAGGCTGCGCCCGTCCAAGCGTGGATTGCCGTCCGCCCCTTGCTCCCGACCGGCGAACGAAGGCTCTCTGGCGTGCTCGTGGGCCGCGCGCGGGAGTTGGATGTGCTCCGTGGAATCTGGCAGCGCGTCGCCGATGAGCGGGTGCCCCACCTGGTCACCGTGCTCGGGTCTGCCGGGATCGGGAAGACGCGCCTGGCGCAGGAGTTCGACCGAGTGGTCGAGGAGCTCGGCGGCCGGACAGTCCACGGGAGATCCCTTCCATACCGCGAGAGCAGCGCGTACTTCGCCTTCTCGACCCAGGTCAAGGTGCTGTGCGGGATCTTCGAGAGCGATCCGCCCGAAGTTGGCCTGGCCAAGCTCCGTGAGCGGGTCGCCGATCTTCCTTCGTCTGCCGATCCCGAGACGGTCGCCAGGCACCTCGCGATCCTGCTGGGCCTCGATGAAGGATCGGTCGACAATCGAGAAGAGCTGTTCTTCTCCGTCCGCTGCTTCATCGAGGCCGTCGCGCGCGATCAGCCGACGGTGCTCGTTCTCGAGGACATCCACTGGGCCGACCGCGGCCTCCTCGACCTGGTCGAGCTGCTGGCGGCCAGGCTGCGCGACCTCCCGATCCTCCTGCTCACGCTCGCGAGACCCGAGCTACTGGACGCGAGGCCGGCGTGGGGAGGCGGTTTGCCCGCGTACACGGCAATGCCCCTCGCCCCGCTGAACTCAGACGAGGCCCAAGAGCTCGCCCTGCTCAAGCTAGGCGGCCTCAGCCGAGACGATGCCGCCCGGCTTGCGGAGACCGCCGAGGGGAACCCGCTCTTCATCGAGCAGCTTGCAGCCACGATGGCGGAGGCCTCGTCGTCCGGCGCGGGATCGCTCCCGACGACGATCAGGGGCATTCTCGCGGCCCGGCTCGACGCACTGCCGGCGCGGGAGCGGTCGCTTCTGCTCGATGCGGCGGTCGTGGGCAAGACGTTCTGGCGCGGCGCCCTCGAGCGGATTGCCGGAGCCCCGGAGGGGATTCCAGAGCTCCTCGGCGCGCTCGAGGGGCGCGACCTGATCGTGCGCGAGACGGCCTCGATCATCGAAGGAGAGCAGCAGTTCAGCTTCAAGCATGTGCTGATCCGGGAGGTCGCCTACGAGCTCCTTCCCCGGGCCGAGCGCCGCGAACGGCACACGCATGTGGCGGAGTTCTTCGAGGAATCGACGGCCGAGGTAGGAGAAGCCGGCACCGCGCTGGCCCGTCACTGGCGGGATGCCGGCGACTCCGAGCGCGCGATCGGCTACTTCATCCGGGCCGGCGAGCAGGCAGAGCGTGGCTGGGCGAAGGACCAGGCAGCGATTCTCTATCGGGAGGCGCTCGACCTCGTCCCCGAAGACGGCGTCGAGCAGCTCGCCCTGCTCCGGCGCCGTCTCGCGCTGGCGCGCGCCGCGGCCCTCCACATTCCAGACGCGCGGCAGCTGATGCGCGAGACTTAGGAACGGCTCCGAGTTGCGTGCCGGCATCGCAAGCGATGCCTAGAAGGGGAAGCTAGACCGGGAAGTCGGCGGGCGTCACGTCGCCGGCGATCTCGTGGACATGATCGACTGTGTGCTTGCCGAGATCCAGTGCGTGCTGCCTGACGACGTCCTCGCTCGGCGCGTCGTAGACACAGTACGTCATCACCCGGCCGTCCTCGAGGACGACCACGTGGCTGTGCTCCCAGACGATCTGCGGGTAAACCTCCTCGATCATCTTGCGGGAGCGGCTGCCGACCTCGGGCATCTCATCTTCCGTGACATCGAACGTCCTGACGACTAGATACCTAGGCACGGACCTCCCTTTCAGCTCGCCGGTCGGATGTTCTGGTTCACATGGAAGAGGTTGTCCGGATCGTACGCCGCCTTGATCTTCGCGAGCCGCTCGTAGTTCTCTCCGTAGCTCGCCTGCACGCGCTCCTGACCCTCCTCCATCATCATGTTCACGTAGGCACCGCCTGCCGAGTACGGGTGCATCGCCTCCCAGTAGTCGATCGACCAGGACGTGATCGGCGGGGCGTTGGCGGGATCCGGGTCGACTCCGGCCATCACCATCCCCCAGTTGGCATTGCGATAGCCCCACGGAGTCTCGGTCGGGCCCACCCTGTGGGCTGCACCGTCGATGGGATAGAGGTGCATCGTGGACTTCCACGTCGGCATCTTCTCGCCGAACTCGGTGTGCCGCTCGATCGCCTCGTCAGGGATCTCCTCGACGAAGTCGGCACGCCAGTACCACTGGTCGCCGGGCGGGTAGAGCTCGTCAAAAGCGCTCTGCAGCGCCGGCAGCGGCATCGGCTGAACGCCGTCGAGCAGCAACTCCGGCTGCGCCCGAGGCTCGGCGAGCGCCTCCTCGGCCCCCTCTTCCGGGCCGGCCCAGCACCAGATGACGGCTGCGACCTTCCGCAGGTGAAGTTCCTCCGGGAAGGGCGGGGCGGGCGGAACGCTCGCGAACGCGAAAAAGCCGTTCAGATCCTCGGGCGCGTTCAGGATGAACTCGCGATACCAGCGGAGAATGTCGCCCGTTCGCTCGATCGGCCAGAACATCGGGCCCGCGACGACGGTCCCGACCGGGTGGAGCCTGAGCGTGAGGGACGTGACGACGCCGAAGTTGCCGCCGCCGCCACGGATCGCCCAGAAGAGGTCGGCGTTGGTCTTCTCGTCGGCGTTGACCACGCTGCCGTCCGCGAGGACGACCTCCGCGCCGAGGATGTTGTCGATCGAGAGGCCGCACTTCCTCGTCAGGTGGCCGATTCCGCCTCCGAGTATCAGGCCGCCGGCACCGGTCGTCGAGATGATTCCGCCGGGAGTCGCAAGCCCGTGCTCGTGCGTCGCCGCATCGACGTCGCCCAGCAGGCAGCCGCCGCCGATCTTCGCCGTGCGCGCCTCCGGGTCGACCGCGATGCTCTTGAGACCTCCGAGGTCGATCAGGAGGCCGTCGTCGACGCTTCCGAGCCCGGCGCCGTTGTGGCCGCCGCAGCGGATTGCAATGTCGACGCCCTGCTTGCGGCCGAAGTTCACGGCCTCGACGACGTCGTCGACGCTTGCGCACAGCGCGATCAGGGCCGGACGCTTGTCGATCATGCCGTTGTGCAGCGCGCGAGCTTCGTCGTAGCCCGAATCGACCGGACGGGTGACGCCTCCTTGCAATCCTGCTGCGAACGCCTCGACCTCGCCGGTCGCCAGCTCGATCCCTGAAGCCATTGCCCTCTCCTCCGGTTCGCTGGCGACCGACTCTACTCAGGTGCCCGCAGGGCTTCAAGACCCGTACGATGGGCGGGTGGAGCGCTTCGACGCGATCGTCGTCGGGGCCGGGCCGGCGGGCTCGACCGCTGCCTTCCGCCTGGCCCGCACCGGCGCCCGTGTGCTGCTACTCGACCGCGAGCGCTTCCCGCGCGACAAGCCCTGCGGCGGCGGCTTGACGTACAGGGCCGTTCGCCAGCTGCCGTTTCCTGTGGACGCGGTCGTCGAGGACGTGGTTCATCGGTTCGAGCTCGGCTTCCGGTACGGCCCGCGGTTCGAGCGCGGCTCAAAGGGGCCTCTGATCCTGATGACGCAGCGGCGGCGACTCGACGCCCACCTCGCAGAGCAGGCCGCGGCGGCGGGGGCCGACTTCCGTGACGGCCTGCGCGCGACCGCGCTCGAGCCCGAGCCGAGCGAAGCGGTGGTTCGCTTCGACGGCGGCGCTGCCGTCGCACCGGTCGTGATCGGGGCCGACGGAGTCAACGGGCTCGCGGCGCGGACGCTCGGTGTCGGCCCACGGCGCCACGGGGTCGCGCTGGAGGGGAACGTCTCTTATGTTCACGCGCGCGAGGAACGCTGGCGTGGCCGGGCGGTGGTCGAGCTCGGGGCCGTCCCAGGCGGCTACGCGTGGGTCTTCCCGAAAGGGGACCACGTCAACGTTGGCGTCGGCGGCTGGGAGTCGGAGGGCCCACGCCTCCGCGAGCACCTCGAGCGCGCCTGCGCCGCATACCACTTGCCCAGCGAGCAGCTCGCGGGCCTGAGGGGCTACCGGCTTCCGATGCGCCGTCCCGGCGAGTCTGCTCACCGCGGTCGCGTAATGCTCGTCGGCGACGCAGCGGGTCTCGTCGATCCGCTCTCGGGAGACGGGATCTACGAGGCGCTCGTCAGCGCCCGCCTCGCCGCGGAGACCGCGCTGGATCTGCTCGCCGGCCGACGCCCCAGCCTCGAGCACTACGGGGCCAGCCTCGACGCCGCGCTCGGTCGGGCGCTGGCGGCATCGTGGAAGGCGAAGCTGGCGCTCGAGCGCTTCCCGCGCCTGGTTTACGAAGTTGTACGCCTGCCGCTCGTCTGGGGCTTCACGGCTGCGTTCCTGCGCGGCGACGTCGCGCACCCCGGCGAAGCTCAGGGCCTCGTTCGAGCTCCGCTGAAACTGGTCGACGCTCTAGGGCGCTAGAAGCGCAACTCGCGACGCGTTCGATCTGACGTATCTCTCAAGCGCGGTCGCGTAGCTGCCGATCTGCTCCGTCGTGGACCTGAACGCCGTCCTCGGGCGCGCCGTGGAACTCGGCGCGAGCGATATCCACCTGAAGTCCGGCCAGCCGCCTGTCCTGCGGCGGGACGGCGAGCTCGGCCTGCTCCCCGACCACCCTCCGCTGCGCGAGGGCGATCTCGAGGCGACTCTTGCGACCGTCGCGGAGCTCGCCCCGGCAAAGCTCGCCGCCTTCCACGAGTCCGGTGAGCTCGACATCGCGTACACGGCGAACGACCTTCCGCGCTTTCGCGTCAACGGCTTCCGCCAGCGCGGATCGATCTCGTTCGCCTTTCGCGTCATCCCCAAGAACGTGCCGAGCTTCGAGGAACTGCGGCTGCCGAAGGGCGTTCGCCGCCTCGCCGAGGAGCACCGCGGGCTCGTCCTCTGCACAGGCGCGACAGGCTCGGGGAAGACGACGACGCTCGCAACGATCATCGACCACATCAACCGCTCTCGCAGGCTGCACATCGTAACGATCGAGGACCCGATCGAGATCCTGCATGCCGACCAGGGCTGCATCGTCAACCAGCGGGAAGTCGGCCTCGACACGGAATCGTTTCTCGCCGCCGCCCGCCGCGTGCTGCGCCAGGACCCGGACGTGATCCTCGTCGGTGAGCTCCGGGACGCGGAGACGGCCGAGACCGCGCTCAAGGCTGCCGAGTCGGGCCACCTGGTCTTCTCGACGATGCACACGATCGACGCAGCCGAGACGATCAACCGGCTGATCGAGTTCTTCCCCGCGGTCAAGCAGGAGCAGATCCGCTCGATTCTCGCGGGCGTCCTGCAGGGGGTGGTGAGCCAGCGTCTATTGCCCCGCGTCCAGGGCGGACGCGTCGCAGCGGTCGAGGTGATGGTCTCGAACGCGCGCATTGCCGACCTGATCCGCGAGCAGAAGATCGAGGAGATCCCGGACGCGATCGCGGACGGCGACTTCTTCGACATGCAGACGTTCACCAACGCGCTAATCGAGCTCGTCCTCTCGGGCGAGATCGACCGGGATGTGGCGGCCAACGCAGCCACGAACCGCCACGACTTCCTTGTCGCCCTCGAGCTTGCGCTGAAGCGGAAGGCGGTCGGAATCGAGCACGACCGGCCGTTGTCCGAGATGGCGCCTGAGCCTGAGGAGCCGACCGTGCCCGAACTGCGGATCGCCGGATCGCCGGACGGATGAAGCGGCTCGCTGCGGCAATCTCGCTGGCGCTCGTGCTGGCCGGTTCTGCGGCCGCCGATACGTTCCGGATCGTCCCGAGCGCGCCGACCTTTGCGACGGGTCTTCCGAGCGCGCTCGCCCCCAACGCTCCCGGCACGGCGGCTTATCCAAGCTCGCCGCCTCTCGTCCCTGAGAGGCTGAGCTACGGGCAACTGCAAGCCCTCTGGCAGAGCGCCGGGACGACTTACGGGATCCCCTGGCAGGTGCTGGCCGCGATCAACAAGGTCGAGTCGAACTTCGGGCGAAACATGGGACCGAGCTCCGCCGGCGCGATCGGCTGGATGCAGTTCATGCCCTCCACGTGGGCGCGCTGGGGCGTCGACGCGAACGGGGACGGGGTCGCCGACCCCTGGAACGCCGCGGACGCGATCACGTCGGCCGCGCGCTACCTGGCCGCCTCGGGCGGCCAGACGGACATCTCCGCGGCGATCTACTCCTACAACCACGCCCAGTGGTACGTGAACGAGGTGCTGCAGCTTGCGCAGCTCTTCGGCTCCGGCGGCGCCCAGGCCACCTTCGGCCTCGACCGGCTCCAGATCTCACTCGATACGGCACGCGCGAACGTCGCCGATGCGAACACAAGGGTCGTCAAGGCGGAGCGCAAGGTGCGAGTGCTCTGGCTGCGCGAGCGCGCCGTCAAGACGCGCCTTGCCATGACGACAGTTCTCTCGGACCGCTTCGAGCTCGAGCGCAAGGCCGCATATGCGGGCGTCGCGCGCGCCGCAGCACAGGCGCGGGTGGCAGCTCTTCGCACCGCGCTCGAGCACGCGCAAACCACACTTACGTCGGCGGCCAACCAGTCGCTCTCCTCGTCCTTTGCGCCGGCCGCAGCGACGATGATGGGCGCGCCAGCCTACGACGGAAACTACGTCTTCCCGGTCGGCGGCGGCCCTTCTGTCGTCTCGGTCTCGCACCATCACCACGACTACCCCGCGGCAGACATCGCGGCGCCGATGGGCTCGCCCGTCTACGCGCTTTCGGACGCTGTCGTCCAGCGTGCGTGGAACACCCCGGATCCCCGCTGCGGCATCGGCCTCACGCTCCAAACGAGCGACGGCAAGTCCTGGACCTACTGCCACCTGTCCGTCCTCGACCCAGGCGTTCAGGCCGGCGTCTCGCTCGCGGCCGGGCAGCAGATCGGACTAGTCGGCATGACCGGCGACGCCACCGGCCCGCACCTGCACCTCCAGCTCAACCCGCAAACGGTGTACCCGCAGAGCCTGCCGTGGTTCCAGCGCTTCGCGGACGTTGCCTTCCGCTGGCAAGACGCTGCGCCGCGCGGCTACGCCGTCTATCCCGCCCAGAGCAGCCCGGTTTTCGAAGTCGTGCCCACACAACGAGTTTCCACCGGTGACTCGGTCGTCCTATTCACCCGGTAGGGGGATGACAAGCCCTCGGAACGGTGCCGAAGGGTGACCATGCGGCTTGGCACGCTCCTGCCACGTGCGGTTCTCGTCGGTCTGGTTTGGGTGCTGGCGACGGCGGCTTTCACGTTCGCTGCCGACACTCAGATCCTCGGGCCCTCGCGCGCTTCGACCAGGGCGCCTGCTCAGCCGCCCGAGCTGGCGGTTCCCTCAGTGACGGGCCAGGCTTTCGTCTTCGCCAAGGGCATGCTCGAGGACGCTGGCTTCGCCTGGCGCGTTGAGGGCCCCGTGCACGGCTTCGCCGGGAACCGCGTCCTAGCCCAGTCTCCCGCCGCCGGAACGCACGTGGTCGACACAGGAGCGCCGACGATCGCGCTCCGGCTCGTTCGCGGCCGGTACGCCCAGCAGGGGGCGCCTCAGGACACGTCGAGCTACCGCGGGACGCGTGTCGAGCTCGCGGGCCTGACGACCCCGAGCGTTCCGCATGCTCCGCGCGTCAAGCCGGCGATCAAGCGGCACGCCAAGAAGCCTGCCGCCCATAAGCCGGCGACGAAGCCTGCCGCCCACAAGCCTGCAAAGAAGCCGGCGGTCCGCAAGCCCGTAAAGAAGCAAGGCGTGCCGGCCAAGCGCCCGCCTGCCTTCCGCGCCCCGGGTGTCCCCAAGGAGCCGCTGGACGAGATCACACTGCCCGCACGAGCCGACCGCCTCGCCGCCTGGATCGCAACGAGGCCTAGGCCGACCAACGCCAACGTCCAGCGCTGGTTCTACCAGCACGCCTGGATCGTGACCGGCGCGAACTTCGGCTGGTGGCACGGTGCTCAGGCACTCGAGAGGCTGATCGCCGTCGATCGCAGCGTCGAGCGGATCTGGGGCGTCGGCCAACGCAGCGAGGTTGTCGCCAGGGCTGCTCTCGCACGTGTACGCCGCCTGAGCCGATGACCCGTCGCATGCTCCGGCGAGTGCGCGGCGAGCGAGGCTACTCGCTCGTGGAGATGCTGATCGTGCTCGTGATCATGGGCATCGTCATGAGCGGTCTCACGACCGTCTTCGTCCAGGCCTCGAACGCCGAGATGGACATGAACAACCGCTTCCAGGCGCAGCAGACGGCAAGGCTCGCGCTCGACAAGATGCGGCGCGAGGTCCACTGTGGAAGCATCGCCACGCCCGCGGGTTCCTCGTCGTCCGTGACCCTGACGCTTCCCTCCTATTGCAAGACGGGAAGCGGCTCCGTGACTTGGTGCACGCGCAACGTCGCGACTAACCGGTACGCGCTCTATCGGATCTTGGGCTCCTCGTGCACCGGAGGCGTCAAGTGGGCGGACTACCTCGCCCCGACCTCGACCGCGCCGGCTTGCAGCGTCGCTCTCTGCATCTTCACCTACACCGCACAGTCCCCGTCTTCGCTGGCGAAGCTGCACGTCGACTTTCCGATCAACATCAAGCCCTCGAAGACGGTCGAGCTGTACGAGCTTGTGGACGACATCGTCCTCCGCAACAGCTCGCGTTCCTAGAAATAACCATTCGAGGGACGCCGCGGGTACCAGGCTTGCCGATCCTCTAACCATGCGGTGGTGGCTCCGCCTGCGGGGTGAGCGCGGTATGGCGCTCGTGATGGCGATTGGGATCACGACGGTCCTGGCAATCGCGGGCACGACCGCGGTCGTCTACTCGACCTCGAACTCCACCGAGTCCACGCAGACAAGCTCGAAGCAGGACGCGTTCTCTCTGGCGGAGGCCGGCATCAACAACTCGATGGCGGTCCTGAACCTGCCGACGAACAACTCGCTCGATCCCACCATCCTCCCCAACAGGACGAGCTGCTCCACGAACCTGGGCTCCACGTGCTCGGCGCCGTACGGCGACGGCTACGTGGTCTGGGGCGGCACGCTTGACCGCTCGGCCGCGATCTGGACCGTGACCTCGACGGGCTACTACCGAAATGCGAGCAAGGGGAACTCGGGCTACCTCTCCAAGACGCTGACCGCGAAGGTGACGGTCGTTCCGACCTACACGCAGCCGCTGAACAACCCAGCCTGGAACTACATCTACGCGACTCGTACGGGAAACCCCTGCGACGAGACCCTCTCGAACAACGTCAGCGGCGGCTCCTGGATGTACATCGCCGGCAACCTCTGCCTGTCGAACAACGTAGGGATCACATCGACGAAGCTGATCGTCAACGGCAACCTCGACCTCGCGAACAACGCCTACGTCGGGGCGAACACGAACATGAGCACCCGCGTCGAGACGTATGTCGGTAACAACTGTCGCTACCAGAAGGTCAGCAGCGCCTGGCATACGTGCACGGGAAACCAGGACGCGTACAACATCTTCAGCAAGCTCTCTGACGGCTCGACAATCGGCGTCAACCACACGGCGCCGGTGATCGCCGCGCCCGCGGCCGACTTCGCCACCTGGTATCAGAACGCGATCCCCGGGCCGGCCCAGTCGTGCACGACGTCAAGCGGCACGACGCCGACGTTCGACAACAACTACCCGAACCGCGACAACAGCGTCTCGACCTCTTTCGACCTGACACCTTCGAGCTCGTACATCTGCCGCGTCGGGCCTGGGGCGAGCACGACCGTCTCGAGCGCGATGACGGCGAGCCAGACGACGATTACCGTCCCGTCGGCCTCAGGCTTTCCGACCAGCGGGAACTACCGCATCAGGGTCGATGACGAGGACATGACCGTCACCGCCGGCCAGGGGACGACCACCTGGACCGTCACTCGGGGCGTGAACGGGACGACGGCAGCCACCCATGCCGCGGGCGCGTCCGTCTATTGGGACGACTCGAACACGAGCGGCGAGATCTCCTGGAATGCGACGTCCAAGACTCTGACCGTGAAGGGAACGATTTTCATCGACGGCAGCGCGAAGGTCTCACAGAACGCGAACTACAACGGCCAGGCGACGCTGTACCTCTCCGGGACGATGCTCTTCAACGGCAGCCTCTGCGGCGTGCCGACCGGCAGCAGCTGCGTGTTCTCGAACTGGAACCCGAACACGGAGTTGCTGACGATCGTGGCCAACGGCACCGGCGGCCAGGTCGCCGCCGGCGACAGCATTCAGCTGATCAACAACCAGTATTTCCAGGGCGGCCTCTTCGGGACCGGGAACGTCGACTACGGCAACAACGCGAGCTCCGACGGCCCGATCATGGGCAGCCAGATCCTGCTCTCGAACAACGTGGTCACGAACGCGTTCCCGAACATCACGACCGTGCCTGTAGGCCAGCCGGGCAACCCCGAGGTCTACGCGCAGCCGAACCCGCCGCAGATGTTCAGCGGCTAGACCCCTCGCTGTCTAAGTTCCCTCGCTCCGGCTAGTAACTTAACTAGCCGCCTTGCGGTGCCGATAGGAGGCCGGTGGACGTCGCTCTCGGTGTGCTCGCGTTCTGGCCGGCCCTCGCCCTCGGCAGCTTCGTGAACGTCGTCGCGGCGCGCGTGCCGCTGCGTCGGTCGGTGGTCAGGCCACGCTCGGCCTGCATGAGCTGCAGCGCGGAACTGGCGTGGTACGACAACCTCCCCGTGTTCTCGTACCTCGTTCTCCGCGGGCGCTGTCGCTCGTGCGGAGCGGGAATCAGCCCGCTGTACCCGGCCGTCGAGCTCGCGACCGCTGTGCTCGTCGCGGGCTGCTTCGTGGCATTCGGCCTCTCGGGGAAGGCCGTCGTGAGCGCGTTCTTCTGTGCCGTCCTGGTCGCGGTCACCGCGACGGACCTGACACACAGGATCGTCCCGAACCGGATCGTCCTCCCGGCCGCTGCACTTGTCCTCGCAGCTCAGACGGCCCTGCACCCGAGCCCGGAGTGGGCTCTCGGCGCGCTCGGCGCCTCCGGCTTTCTCCTCGCCGCCGCGCTGGCCTACCCGGCCGGCATGGGAATGGGCGACGTGAAGCTCGCGCTGCTTCTCGGTGCGATGCTCGGGCGACTGGTCGCGGTCGGCCTGATGCTCGGCATGCTCGCGGCGCTCGTCCCGAGTCTCGTCCTCGTTGCCCGCCACGGCTCGGCGGCGCGGAAGATGGGCATCCCTTTCGCCCCGTTCCTGGCTCTCGGAGCCGTCGCGGCGCTCTTCGCGGGTCATTCGCTGTTCCACGCCTACCTGGGCCTGTTTAACCACTAGTCACCCGCAGGCCACTCAGCTTTCAGGCCGGTTCTGCCGATACCTCGTTCGAGGGATTCCATGGATCTCAAGCGGCCCGGAAAACTCAGGACATCCGGCCCTGCCGGCACCGACGCCGCCGCGGGCGGCGCGGACCTCGGCTCGTTCCCCGTCAACGAGCTGGCCGAGCTCGTCGCCGACCTGATCGAGACGACGGGCCTCGTCCCCGCCGACAAGCTTGCACTCGTCCGCGGCCGCACGAAGCAGGGAACCGCGTTCGCGCAGGCCGTGCTCGACGAAGGAGTCGCCTCGTCCGAGGGCATTGCGCGCACCCTGGCGAGCCGCTTCCATCTGCCGTTCGTCGACCTGCCCGTCGTCAGCGTTCAGGCCGCGGCGGCCAAAGAGCTGCCGCTCCACGTGCTCGAGCGCGTCGTCGCCGTCCCGTACGCGCTAGAGGGCAATGTCCTCCGCATCGCCGTGGCGGATCCCGGCAACGTCCAGGCGATCGACGAGCTGCGGCTCGCAACCAAGTACCAGCTCGAGCTCGCTGTTGCGGCCCGCGAGGACATCAACACCGAGATTCGCCGACTCGTCCGGGCGTCCGAGGCGTTCGGGGCCCGCGCTGTCATCGACGAGGAAGGAGTGGGGGAAGCCGAGACCGAGGAGGAGATCGACGACCTCGAAGTCGACGACGGCATCTCGGACGCGCCGCTCGTGCGGCTGGTCAACTCGATCATCTTCCAGGCGGCCGAGGACGGGGCGAGCGATATCCATTTCGAGCCGCAAGAAGACGCGCTCGCGGTGCGCCTCCGGATCGACGGCGTCTTGCACGAGGTGCAGCGGATCCCGAAGCGGATGATGAACGGCGTCACCACACGCCTGAAGGTGCTCGCGAAGCTCGACATCGCCGAACGGCGAAAGCCGCAGGACGGCCGCATCTCTCTGAACGCGGCCGCGGCGGGCCGGATGCTCGACGTCCGCGTGGCCACGCTGCCGACGGTCGAGGGCGAGTCGATCGTCATGCGGCTACTCGACAAGTCGAAGAAGGCGCCGACCCTGACCGATCTCGGCCTCGCCCAGGACATGCGGACGAAGCTGGAGGAGATCATCCGCCGCCCGACTGGGGCGATCCTCGCCACCGGGCCGACGGGCTCGGGTAAGTCGACGACGCTCTACGCCGCGCTGACGGAGATCAACAATCCGGAGATCAACATCATCACCGTCGAGGACCCAGTCGAGTTCCGGCTTGCCGGCGTCAATCAGGTGCAGATCAACCCGCGCGCAGGGCTCACGTTCGCCGCGGCGCTGCGGTCGATTCTGCGCTCGGATCCCGACGTCGTGATGGTCGGCGAGATCCGCGACAGCGAGACGGCCAAGATCTCGATCGAGGCTGCGCTCACAGGCCACCTCGTCCTTTCGACGATGCACACCAACGACGCTCCGGGCGCGATCTCGCGCCTGAACGAGATGGGGGTAGAGCCGTTCCTGACCGGTTCGGCGGTCTCGGCTGTGCTCGCCCAGCGGCTCGCTCGGAAGCTCTGTACGCACTGCTGCGAGATGTTCTCGCCGACGGTCGAGGATCTGATCAAGGCCCGCGTCTCGCCGGAGGTGGCGGCAGCGGCGGACGGCGTCGTCTTCTACCGGAAGAAGGGCTGTCCTCGCTGCGGCCAGACCGGCTACAAGGGTCGAGTCGGCATCTTCCAGCTCCTCGCCATGAGCGAGAACCTCGAGAGCCTGGCCGCGACCAAGGCGAGCCGCGAGGAGCTCGACCGCGCGGCGATCGAGGAGGGCATGAGGACGCTCTGGGACGACGGGCTCGCGAAGGTCGCCTCCGGGCTCACCTCGATCGAAGAGCTCGCCCGCGTCACCACGTAGGCCCCGACGCTGCGTCCTCCCTCTGGAGCTGCGCGCGGTAGTTGTCGCGCCAGTCAGCTGCGCCGCCGTAGGCGCCTTGCAGGTCATTCTCGGCAAGCGGAATGCGCGGTTGCTCGAGACCAGCGTGCGCGCCCGCACTGCTCCAGGGCCACTCGAGCGGATCGCCGGCGAGTCCTGCCTCGACCGGGTTGAGGGCGAGGTAGCGGGAGGCGGCGACCAGCTGTTCGTCGCTTGCGATCTCGCGCGTCGACGGATGCGCACGGAAGAGGTGGGCGCTACGCCGGTGGCGGCGGTTGTGCCAGCGCGAGTACTCGGTATGGAGCCGCTGGAGGGCTTCTGAGAGTCGCCCGTCGGGGATTCGCAACAGGGCGTGGTAGTGGTTCCCCAGCAGGACGTAGGCGATGAGCGAAAGCTCGAAGCGCTCGCACGTCAGGGCGAGTCGGTCAAGGAAGTCTTCACGGTCGTCGTCGCTCAGGAAGAGACGGCGAGTGTCGCTCCCATGGGCGGCGAGGTGGTAGATGCCTGCAACGAGAACGCGCGGACGGCGGGCCATTCGCTCGAGAGTAGGCGACGTCGCTGGAGGCCCCGACGCGACGCGACGAATTCGGCACACTCTTGGCACGCTTTCCCCTTGACTCAATCCGGTGTCCGACACCGGTTTGTCCGCGTCGGAGGCTTGTCCCGGTCGGCCGGGCGTAGTCAGGCGGCCTGGACGTCGCAGCCGAGGTACATCAGGGCCTCGACGGCCTCGGTCACGAACGCGGTGGCCTCGCGGGCGTTGCCGAAGGTGTACGGCCCTGGCCGTACCGGCTCGGTGTTCTGAACGCCGGTCGGCCAGACCTCGGCCTCGACCAAGCAGGAGTCGCCGAAGTCGACGGCGCGCACGACAGCGACGGAGCGGCCATCTTTCCGGATGTGCCGCACGAAGAGCTCGCTGCCCGAGCTCTTTTCGGGAACCTTGCTCACTGGAGCAGACCGGAGCCGCCGCAGGCGGTGGCGCCGAGGTCGCGGGCGATCGCGTCGGCGCGCGCGCCGAGCGGTGCGATCTTCTGCTGGAAGCCGGTCAGGTCGGGCTGCTTCCCGGCGCGCACGTCCGCGATGATCCCGCGCAAGCTCGCCAAGGCCGTGTCGTAGAACGAAAGCATCTGCCTGACCTGACGTTCGCGGCCGGCCGGGGGAGTGAGCCCGTGCAGACTCCGAATCGTTCCCGCCAGGACCGCGGTTACGTGATCGGCCCAGGTGAGCACTTCGGAGGCGGAGGTCGGAAGCTTCAGCCCGACCAGATCCGTTGCCATCTTCGTGCAGACGACGTTCGCCTTGCCTGCCCACGCGCCGGTTCCCGCGGGAAGAGCGACGTTTACCGCGCCGGCATTCGTAGCGGCCTGCGCGACCGTCTCGCGGTCGGTGAAGCCGTTGAGACGCACGAACAAGATCTTCGGGCTCTGGAAGACGAGAACAGCGGGATCGTCGAGGACGCGGTCAGCCGCCGTCGCGCCGCTCGTCAGGAGCGACGTCAGCGGACGCACGACTTTCTCGTCGGCGACGTTCAGCGCGACGAAGCCCGCGCCCGACATGGCAGCTCCCTGCTGTGCCTCTTCCTTCGCGAGCCTGTCAATTGTGGAACCCGTTGCGTACAGCGAGACGACGACGACGTTGTTTGCCTGAAGTGCCAGGGCAAGCGCGCCGGGCATCCCGTCGATCACCGCCGGAGTCGCGACCTTCTTCGCAAAAGCCGGGTGAGCTTTGTGCGCCGCCGCCGTCCGCTTCGGCTTCGCCCGCTTCGCCGCGGCACGCACCTTGTGCTTGACGGGGTGGAGCGGCTTGATCTGCTTGACCGCCGCGCTCGTCGAGCTCTGGCCGTGACCGAGCAGCAGAAAGCCTCCGCCGAGCGCGAGCAGGGCCACGAGCGCGGCCGCAGCAACGATCCGGAGGCGCAGACTCACAATCTCTCTATCGGCACCCGGCGCACGCGGCTTGAACGCAAGAGAAAGGGCGCGGTCTCCCGCGCCCTTTCCAAAGCTCGTGGTGCTAGCAGCCGCCGGTCTTGATGTCGCCCGAGGGGCCAGACTTGTGGTAGGTGGCGGTGCCGGGGACGATGTTCCGGATGCAGTAGCCGCCGAGCGTTGCGACCGAGATCTTGATGTTCTTGATCCCGGCGTCGTAGGACTGCTGCAGCTTCGTCAGGGTGACGCCAACGTAGCCGGTCGAATGGTCGGCGTTGTACGCCTCCATTCCTGGCACGGCGGCACGGACGTTCGCCTGGGCGGCCGAGTTGTTAGCCCGCGAGCGGAAGCTGAGGTACGACGGGATTGCGATCGCCAGCAGGATCCCGAGGATGATGATCACTACGAGGAGCTCGATCAGCGTGAAACCGCGATCGTCTCTCGTCAGACGATGCCGCAAATTCGGCATTGCTTTGCTCCTTCGGCTTGGGAACAGCGAGGTGGCTGGGAGATACATCGGCGTGCGATCGCTCATGACCGCACCCCCGAACGGGTGAGACCTGGCAAAGGGAAGGGCGCGGTCTCCCGCGCCCTTCCCTGGTGCCTGGTGCTGACTAGCAGCTACCGGTCTTGATGTCGCCCGACGGGCCCGACTTGTGGTACGTCGCGGTGCCGGGGACGGTGTTCCGGATGCAGTAGCCGCCGAGCGTCGCGACCGAGATCTTGATGTTCTTGATCCCGGCGTCATACGACTGCTGGAGCTTGGTGAGAGTCACGCCCACGTAGCCCGTGGCGTGGTCGGCGTTGAACGCCTCCATGCCCGGCACGGCGGCGCGGACGTTCGCCTGCGCGGCGGACTTGTTAGCCCGCGTGCGGAAGCTGAGGTACGACGGGATCGCAATCGCAAGCAGGATCCCGAGAATGATGATTACGACCAGAAGCTCGATGAGGGTGAAGCCCTCGTCGCGCCGCACCTGGCCGAGTCGGTGCGAAAGCCTTGCAAGCATGCGTGGTCCTCCTTGAGGGGTGCGCAGATGGCCTGCTCCTCTATCGGCCGGCCCGACCGGGGACGCGCACCCCCCGATCGGGTGAAAGGCGATCGCCGAAAGGCCCTCTCAAGGATGGCCCGGGCACTGCCGATAGCTCGCGCGGAGGGCCATGCCGGAGACCCCTTATTCGATCGACGATTTGCTCGAGCAGATGGTGGCGCTGAATGCGTCCGACCTGCACATCACCGTAGGCGCGCATCCGGTTGTCCGCGTCCGCGGTCGGCTCGAGCCGCTGCAGGAGATCGACCCGCTCACAAGCGAGACGACGCACCAGCTTCTCTACCGCATCCTCTCCACCGAGCAGCAGAAGCAGCTCGAGCTGAACCGCCAGATCGACCTCGCTCACTCGATTCCCGGCCTCGCCCGCTTCCGCGTGAACGTCTACTGGCAGCGAGAGAGCCTGGGCGCAGCCTTCCGGCTGATTCCCGCCGAGATCAAGACGCTCGAGGAGCTCGGCATTCCCTCGAGCCTGCACACGCTGACCGACCGGCCCCGCGGCCTCGTCCTCCTGACCGGCCCGACCGGGTCGGGTAAGTCGACGACGCTCGCGGCGCTGATCGACGAGATCAACCGCAAGCGCGCCGAGCACATCCTCACGATCGAGGATCCGATCGAGTTCGTGCACCGGCACAAGCGCTGTGTCGTCAACCAGCGCGAGATCGGCGTCGACGCGACCGACTTCGCCAGCGCTCTCCGCGCCGCTCTCCGCCAGGACCCCGACGTGATCCTCCTGGGCGAGATGCGCGACCTCGAGACGATCGCAACAGCCCTGACCGCCGCCGAGACGGGCCACCTCGTGTTCGCCACTCTTCACACCCAGAGCGCGCCCGGAACGATCGACCGCGTCATCGACGCGTTCCCGGCAAGCCAGCAAGACCAGGTTCGCATCCAGCTTGCCGCCACGCTCGAGGGCGTCGTCACCCAGGCGCTCCTCCCGACCGCCGACGGCACAGGCCGCGTGCCGGCCCTTGAGATTCTCTTTCCCGACGATGCCGTCCGGAACCTGATCCGGCAGGCGAAGGTGGAACAGATCTACTCGGTGATGCAGACCGGGACCGCCCGGGGCATGCAGACGATGGAGCAGTCCCTCGCCGACCTGACGCTGCGCGGCGTAATCACCGTTGACGTCGCTCTCGCGCGTTCGAGCCGCCCCGAGCAGCTGCTCGGCCTGCTCGAGCGGGTGGGCTTCGAAGTTGCCGTGGACCAGGAGAAAACGACGCCCAACCTGCGAGTCGCGGAGGCATAGGCGTGGTCGACTGGAAGAAGGAGATCAACCTCTCGGATCTGAGGCCTAAGAGGGACGAGGCTCCACCTGCCAAGCCGCCCGCCCGCAAGGGCGAGCCAGCAGAAGCGGTCTCGGGCCAACAGGAGAACTCCCCGAGCGACGCGTCAAGCGAGGAGACGGTGGCGACTCCCGCGCCGGCGCCTGACAAGGCAGACGGCGCTCCGAAAGCCGAAAAGCCCTCGCTGCTGAAGAGGGAGATTTCCTTCAAGCGCAAGCCGCCGAATAAAGCCGACCGCGCTCCGAAGTCCGAAAGGACATCGCTGCTGAAGAAGGAGATTTCCTTCAAGCGCAAGCCGACGCCGAAGCGCTCCCTCGAGCAGGACGACGACCCCACGCAGGAGGTCCCGAAGAAGCCGCGTCGCCTGCGAATGCCCAGCCGCGAGCTCTCGGCGTCGAAGCGGTCGAAGAGGCTCGTCGGCCTGAAGATCGGCGCTTCCCAGATCGCAGCCGCCCGGGTTGTCAACAACGGCGGCCCGGAGCTGGTCCAGGTCGCGCGCGAGAGTCTCGATCACGGCCTCGTCGTCGGAGGCGAGCTGCGCGAGCCGGAGCTGCTGGCAGAGGCACTCCGCGCGTTCTTCCGCAAGAACGCGCTGCCTCGTCAGGGTGTGCGCCTCGGCATCGCGAACAACCGCATCGGCGTCCGGATCTT
The DNA here is from genome assembly GCA_049644305.1 of Gaiellaceae bacterium. GTDB lineage: Bacteria > Actinomycetota > Thermoleophilia > Gaiellales > Gaiellaceae > AC-32. The sequence goes on along the minus strand of JBARRQ010000111.1, from coordinate 41,785 downwards.
CGAGCTCGCGGGCATCACCGACTCCCGGCAGCTCGAGAACGCGATTCGGTACCGCGCCCAGGAGGTGCTGCCGATTCCGATCGAGGAGGCGGTGCTCGACTACCACGTTCTCGGTGAGCGCGTCGACGACGAGGGCAATACGGTCCGCCGGATCCTGCTCGTCGTCGCGTACCGCGAGCTGATCGACCGATACGTCGCCGCCTGCAAGAAGGCCGGCATCCGGCTCGTCGGGATCGACCTCGAGGCGTTCGCGCTGCTCCGCGCTCTCGCTGAGCCGAGGACTCACGACCAGGAGCCCGCGGATGCGGCCGTCGTCGTCGTTGCGATCGGCCACGACCGCTCGACCTTCGCCGTGTCCGACGGGCGCGTGTGTGAGTTCACGCGCGTGCTCGAATGGGGCGGCGGGACGCTCGACGTCGCGATCGCCCGCGAGCTCGACTGCGCGCCCTCCGAGGCGGAACCGGTGAAGCGCGAGCTCTCTCTCGCCACGGACAGCGCTCCCGAGGGCTTGACCCCGGAGAAAGCGGAGGCTGCCCGCGAAGCCGTTCGCCGCCAGTTGCAGACCTTCGCGCGCGAGCTCGTCTCCTCGCTCCAGTTCTACCAAAACCAGCCCGGATCTCTCGGCATCGGCGAGATCGTGATCACCGGCGGGACCGCCCACCTCGGCGGGCTCGCCGAGGAGCTGCAGAAGCTGATCGGCGTTCGCGTCACCGTCGGGGACCCCCTCGCGCGCGTGAAGCTGGGTAAGAAGGTTCGGGACACCGAGCAGCTCGGCTCCCTCTCCGTCGCCATCGGCCTGGGGATCGAGGACTAGTGCCCCATCCAGTAATACATGCCGGCTTCTGGTCCGCGATCACGCGGCGCCAGAGCCCACCCTTGCCCTTGGCAAGGCAATCCAGCCTTGCTGCGGACAAGTGCGAACTCCGGCTTGGTGCTCGCAACCCAGAAACTCGGCGGCATTACCGGACGGGGCACTGATGCGCGCGATCAACCTTCTTCCGCGAGACGACGCTCGGCGAGGCCCCCAGAAGACACAGTGGATCGTGCTCGTTCCGGTGGTCGCGACCGTGCTCATGACCGGCCTGCTCGCCGTGATGTTCCTGTCCGCGAGCGGAAAGGTGAAGAGCCGGCAGACGCAGCTCGACGGGCTCAAAGCCGAGCTCGCGGCAATCCCGACGCCGGACGCCTCGAAGGTCCAGACCCAGAATGCGCTTGCCGCGGACAGGCAGAGCCGCGTGAGCGCGCTCAATGCCGCCCTCTCGCGCCGTGTCGCCTGGGACCGCGTCTTCCGCGAGCTCTCGCTCGTCCTGCCCAACGACGTCTGGCTCGCCACACTGTCAGCGAAGGCCCCCATCCTCTCGTCCCTAGCCCAGACGCCTTCGGCGCCCACGTCAGGAGCGCTCGTGGCCGCGACGCAGTTCACGCTCGACGGCTACACGTACTCGCACGCTGCCGTCGCCCGGCTGCTGAGCCGCCTCGCGGTAGTTCCGGACCTCGTCAACGTGCAGCTCCAGCAGAGCGTGCTGACGAAGGTCGCGGGCGCGCAGGTGGTGCATTTCGTGATCGCGGCAGATGTGCGCAACCCCGGAGCCGGCACGTGAAGCGCGCGATTCCTCAGCCCCTCGCGATCGTCCTGATTGTCGTCGGGCTCCTGGTCGTCGGCCTCGGCGGATACTTCATCCTGATCAGCCCGCTGCACTCGAAGGCGGCCAGCCTCGACAAGCAGATCGCCGACACGCAGAGCTCGATCGACTCGGCCCGTGCGCTCACGCTTCAGGCGAAGCGGGGAGCCAAGATCCGCGTGGCCGACCTCTTCAGGCTGACGAAGGCGATGCCCGACCAGACGGACATGGCGGACATCGTCCTCGAGCTGAACCAGGTCGCCCAGGACAGCGGCATCACCTTCGAGCAGATCACCCCGGCGACCACAGCGGTTGCTCTCTCCGGCTACGAAGCGATCCCGATCACGGTCGAATTCCAGGGCGACTTCTACCAGCTCTCGGACTTCCTCTACCGGCTGCGCAATCTCGTCGACGTGCGCCACGGTGCACTCGATGCGACAGGACGGCTCTTTGCGATCGACACGATCGATTTCGCGGAGGCGCCCCCGCCGCCCGGGTTCCCACAGATCCATGCCCACCTCGTGATCGACGCGTTCGTCTTCGGGACGGGCACCGCACCGACCGTGGAGCCGACCCCGACGCCCACGGTGGGCGCGACAGGCGCGACGGGTGCCAGCACGCCCGCGACGACGACCACGACCACTACGACCAGTACGACGACCACGCCGACCACTACGACGCCCTCAGCCAGCGCGAGCGCGGCCGGGACGGGCGGCTAGCGAGCCATGGCGAAGAAGATCGATCCGAAGGCCAAAGCCAAGCGGCAGAAGGTGCTCGCGGTGGGATTGGGCGTGGCGCTCCTCGGCGTGCTCGCCTTCCAGGTTCCGCGAACCCTGAAGATGCTGCACCAGTCGAACGCGAAAGCGTCGTCGACGACTCCCACGACGACGAGCGCCGGCACGACCACGGGTACCGCTGCTACCAGCGCGTCGCTCGCTTCGAGGGCAGGTTCTGGCGGGGCGCTGAGCGATCCTGACGTCCTGCCGACACCTCGGTCCGGCCAGCTGCTCGCGTTCAGCCGCTTCCGCAGCAAGGATCCGTTCGCACAGCAGCTCAACTTGAACTGTGGCAGCACCTCTGGCTCGACGACCGGTGGAGCGACAAGCTGTCCGCAGACGTCTACGAGCACGCAGACGCCTGCCAGTACGGTCACAGCGCCCAAGAAGACCGTTCCGGTGACGATCACCAGCGGGGCCGGAAGTTCCGCTACACGGGCTGCGAAGCCGACTTCCGCCGTTATCTCCGTGAACGGCAACTCCGAGAGCGTCGCGACCGGTGCGAAGTTCCCCTCGTCGAATCCCATGTTCCTCCTCGTCTCCCTGACGAGGAGCTCGGCGAAGATCGCGATCGCCGGCGGCTCGCTGGCGGGCGGCAAGCAGACCGTCACGCTGAAGAAGGGCTCGCCGCTGACGCTCCAGAACACCGCCGACGGCACGCGCTACGTGCTGCGCCTCCTTTCCACGAGCTAGCGCTCTTCACGGGGAAATCGACCCGACCGGGCCAATAGCCCTCTAGGGGCGCGACAAAGGCCCACGGAGCCGGGCTCTGCCCGGCGGGAGGCTCAACAAACCCTCAGCGGAAGCCCCTCTCCAGTCGCGGGCTCCAGTAACGGCAGGCCCAGCGCAACCGCGCGCAAGGGCGGAACCAGGGGTTCCCCCGTGTTTCAGCCGGTCGACTGGTCGAACGTCGAGGTGACGCGGGCGTACGGCCGCGCCGTCAACGTGTTGCCGTCCCGCACGACAACCGTCACCTGCTTGAGGGAGCGCCCGTTCGTGGGGGTGGTCATCACGATGTACGTGTCGACGCGGTAGTTCTTGCGATCCGCTCCGGTCAGCATTCGGCTCGGGTTGCACTCGTTCGGAAGCGGCGAGCCTGAGCACGTCGCCGTCACCTCGGGCGAGGTGGAATTCGGACATGAGCCGCCGAGGGCCGAGTCGCACTTGTACGTGTTGTCGACACTGCCGAGCGCCGTCGAATCGAGCGCGATCGCCGCGTACGTGAGAGCCCTGTAGAGCTCCATCTGCGAGTCCGCGAGCGCCGAAGCCGTCGAGATCTTGCTCGCGCGATTCAGCGCGAAGATCCCCGAGTTGAAAGAAGCCACGATCGCGAGGATGCCGATGTTCAACATCACCATCGCCATCAGGAGCTCGATCAGGCCGAAGCCGCGTTCGCTACGAAGCCGCACGCGCACGTTTTCCCTATCGGCAAGCCGCTGACGTCCCTCAAGCAGGGCATCCCCCGTGCCGATAGCCCCCAAGGTATGGCGGCTTACGCCTACAGCGCCATCAATGCGGAGGGCATCGAGCTCACGGGTGAGGTGCACGCGCCGGATCTCGACGCGGCCCGGGAGCAGCTGCGGATCCGCGGCCTGCTCGCGGACCGGCTCCACGAGATGCCGGCGAGCGGCGAGGAGGGCGTCCGCACGGTCTTCAAGAAGATCAAGCCGAAGACGCTCCAGATCTTCTCGCGACAGTTCGCGACGATGATCGAGGCGGGCCTCAACGTGGTCAGCTCGCTCGTCATCCTCGAGGAGCAGACCGACGATCCCTACTTCGCGCTCGTCATCAAGGAGATCCGCGCCGACGTCGAGGGCGGGCTCCTCCTCTCCCAGGCCCTGGGCCGCCACCCGAAGATCTTCACCCGGCTGTACGTGGCGATGGTGGAGGCGGGCGAGGCCGCCGGAATCCTCGACCAGGTGCTCGACCGCGTCGCCTACCAGATCGAGAAGGAGACCCAGATCAAGCGCCGAGTCAAGAGCGCGATGATGTACCCGACGATGGTGCTGATCTTCGCCACCCTCGTCCTGATCGGGCTGCTCATGTTCCTCGTGCCCGTCTTCGTGAAGATCTTCGCGCAGCTACACGGCAAGCTTCCGACCCTCACGCAGTGGGTTGTCGCTGCGTCGGACCAGCTCCGTCACCACTGGTACATCATCTTCCCGGTCTTCTTCGGGCTGATCTGGGGCGTCCGCCGTGCCAAGCGCACCGAGGGCGGCCGCCAGCTCTGGGATCGCACGAAGCTGAAGATCCCGATGAAGATCGGCGACGTCGTCCTCAAGGTGACGATGGCGCGCTTCTCGCGCACGCTCTCGACACTCGTCGCCGCCGGCGTGGACATCATCAAGGCGCTCGAGATCACCGGCCAGACCGCCGGGAACTGGGTCGTCGAGGAAGCGCTCGCAGGCGTCCGGGCCAAGGTGCACCAGGGTGTTCCGATCGCCCAGCCGCTGATCGAGAACGCCGTCTTCCCGCCGATGGTCAGCCAGATGGTGAAGATCGGCGAGGAGACGGGAGAGCTCGAGAAGATGCTCTCGAAGATCGCCGACTTCTACGAGGACGAGGTCGACACTGCGATCTCCTCGCTGACCGCGATCATCGAGCCGTTGATGATGATTGGCGTCGGCATGATGGTCGGCGTGATCATCATCTCGATGTACCTGCCCATGTTCAAGCTGCTCTCGCTCGTGAAATAGCCGAGCGGTTCCGCCGCGCGAGCGGCTGTAGAGTCGGCCGGTGGAGCTCGCGATGCCCGTCGTCTGGAGCGACCGCTGCCTGCTCCACGACCCGCAGTCTGAGATCTGGGTCGGGGTCAGGACACCGGCCGCCGAGACGCCGCAGCGCATCGAATGGATTCGTGCTGCGCTTGCCGAAGCGGGAGCCCCGATCGTCGACGCTCAGCCCCACGCCGACGAGCCGCTGCTCGGCGTGCACGACCAAGAGCTTCTCGACTACCTCGCCTCCGCCTGGGACGAATGGGAGTCGGCAGGCCTTCCTGCGGACCCCGGGCAGGATCGCGTCGTCCCCTACGTCTTCGCGCATGAGGCTCTCGGCTCGGCCCTCGCCGTGCCTACCGCCGTCTGGGCCAAGCCGGGCTACTTCTCGTACGACACGATGACGCTGGTCGGGCCCGGAACGTGGGAGGCAGCCCGAGCGGCGGTCGACGTCACCCTCACGGCCGTCGACTACGTGCTCCGTGGGGCATCGGCGGCGTACGCCTGCACGAGGCCGCCGGGGCATCACGCTTGCCGGGCCGGCTACGGAGGCTCGTGCTACTTGAACAACGCTGCGTGCGCAGCCGTCGCCCTCCTCGACGGCCTGGGAGGGACGGTCGCCGTGCTGGACGTCGACGCACATCACGGCAACGGCACGCAGCAGGTCTTCTACGACCGGGACGACGTCTTCGTCGGTTCCCTCCACGTCGACCCCGGAGCGGGATGGTTCCCACACTTCCTCGGCTATGCGGACGAGACCGGGACCGGTGCGAACCGGAATCTGCCACTTGCACCCGGCGGAGGCGACGCCGAATGGCTCGAAGCCGTCTCGGAGCTCGTAACCTGGGCGCGCTCGCGCGGACCCGCCGGTCTCGTCGTCTCGCTCGGGGTCGACGCCGCAGCCGAGGATCCGGAGAGCCCGCTGCGTGTGACCGCCGCCGGATTCCGGCAAACGGGCGCGCTGCTGGGCGCGCTGGGTCTGCCTACCGTGATCGTGCAGGAGGGCGGCTACCACCCGGAGATCGGGGAGCTCGTCCGCGAGACGCTGCTCGGGTTCGAGGAGGCGCGCCGGTGATCAACGTGTCGCCGGAGTACCTGCGACACGTCGTCGAGCGTCTCGAGTCGTTCCGTTCGCATCCGCTTGGCTTCCGGGTCGCCGGCACTCCGGAGGAGCGCGCCGCGACCGCGTTCGTCGCCTCCGAGATGCGCAGCCTCGGCCTCGAGGACGTCACCGAGGAGCCTGTCCCCGTCGACGGCTGGCGCCTTCGCGAGGCATACGTCGAGCTCGGCGACGGAACGCGCTTCGAGTGCGCCTCATTCGGCGGCGTCCCCGAGACCGGTGGCCGCGGCGTCACGAGCGAGCTCGTCCCGGTCGGGCGCGGCGGCCGGCGGCAGCTCGACCGCCTCGACGTTCACGGCAAGATCGCGCTCGTCGAGTGGCAGGTGGCGCGCCTCTGGCCGTACCACCTCGGCCTCGAGCTCGGCCTGCGCGGAGCGAAGGCGATGATCGTCTACTCGCCGGCCGGCGGGCCGTACTACCAGGCGCCGGGCGCGCTCGGAACCTTCGACGGCATCTGGCACGCACAGGGCCCGCCGTGCCTGACGATTCGCCAAGAAGACGGGGCGGTGCTCGCAGGCCATGCCGGCGAGCGCGTGCGAGCAGTGCTACGCGCTCCCCTCACGCGTGGCGCCGAGGCGGCGAACGTCGTCGGCGTCCTGCCGGGCCGGCGCCGCGGAGCGCCGCTGATCGTCGCCGGCCACCACGACGGCTGGTTCCTCGCGGCGTTCGACGACGCAACCGGTGTGGCGCTGACGCTCGAGCTCGCACGCGCCATGTCCGAGGCCGGAATCCGGCCCGAGCGCTCGATCGCCTTCGTCTCCCACACTGCCGAGGAGTACGGGATCGCCGAGTCGGCCTACGACTGGTGCTACGGCGCCTGGTATCAGGTCGTCGCCGAGCACCGGGAGTGGACTACCGGGTCGCCGTTCTACCTCAACATCGAGGGCTCGGGCAGGCCGGACCCGTTCACGGTTGACGCTCCTCCGGAGCTCGCGGCGTGGGCGCGACGGCACTGTCGGCGCGCGGCCCGCGACGGGCTCCTGCCTTACGGCTACCGCCTCGGAGCCCCCAACACGTGGACCGAGGTCTGGCCGTTCCTCGCTGCAGGGATTCCCGGCCTCAATGTCTCCACCTTCACAACTGAATTCGACCGGACCGAATACCACACGCAGTACGACACGAGCGACTGCGTCGATTTCGGCTACCTCGCCAGGCTGACCGAGCTTTGCGGACGGCTCTTCCTCGATTCACACCGGCTTGACTTCGCGGCGCGGGCGCGTCACCTTCGCCGCGCTCTGAACGGCAGGCGGCACACGAAACTCGATCGCGCGCTCGCGGACCTCGAGCGTGCCGGAGGGCGGTCGCGCTTCACCGCCGTCGGTCGCGGCCTGCATGGGCTCGACGCGGGCGATGCGCCGCGCTATCCGCACGAGCAGACGGCTGCCGACGTCGAGCTCCTGGAGAGGGCCCTGACCCAGCTCGACGACCCGCGCGCAGCCGCCGCGACGATTGCGCGCGTCGGCCTCAACTGGCTGTGCGCCGACCTCGGCCACGAGGCTTTTCGGCTCGAGCTGGCCCGCCGCGGGCGCACCGCCGCGCGGGCCTGTTGGGGAGTCCAGGGCGACGCCGACCACGGACCGGACCTGTGGGACGAGCTCGCTTCCTTCCGCGGCGAAGCGGGAGCTCGCCCGCCCGGCCCGTGGCTGGAGCGCAGCCTCCGCGCCAAGCTGGAGCGCTCACGCCGCGAGCTGGACCGGCGCCTCGACCGGATGGCCGCAGCGGCCGCAGGCCGCGTCTTCCCGCTTCCCAGGCCGAGAGCCGCCGATCTTCCAGGAGCCGAGCGGCGGTGAAACCCCTGTCTCCGGGAGGGACGATCGGCGTGGCCGCGCCGGCGAGCCCCTACGACGCGCGCTCCGAGGTCCTGCGCGGCGTCGAGTGGTGGGAGTCGAAGGGCTACAAGGTCAAGCTGGCGGGTGGCGCGCTCGCGCGCGACGACTACGTCGCGGGCGACGCCCGGCAGCGCGCCGCCGACCTGAACACGCTCTTCGCCGACCCCGAGGTCTCCGTCGTGCAGGCGCTTCAGGGCGGCTATGGCTCGGCCCAGACGATCCCTTATGTCGACTTCGACGTAATCGCCGCCAACCCGAAGCCGTTCGTCGGCTTCTCCGACATCACCGCGCTGCACGTCGCGGTCCTCCAGCGGACCGGGATGCCCACGATCTACGGCAACGGCCTGGTCGGCGTCGGCGACCCCGAGACGAGCGACTTCACCCGTGAGCGCCTGCTGGCGGTCCTGCGCGGCCAAGCGGCCGGCGACGTCCCGCGCAACCCTGACGACCCCTACGTGCGGGCGATCAGAGGAGGAGTCGTCACGGCCCCGCTGGTCGGCGGCTGCCTGTGGCTCCTCATGCAGACGATGGGAACACCGTGGGAGATCGACGTCAAGGGGGCGATCCTGTTCTTCGAGGACTACAAGGCGCCGCCGTACCACGTCGACGGCATGCTGACCCAGCTCGGGCACGCGGGGAAGCTCGCCGAGGTAGCCGGAGTCGTCGTCGGTGAGATGAAGGACTGCGACTGGGGCGACCTGCGCCCGGCGTCCGACTGGGCGCGCTCACGCTCGCTCGAGGATGTGCTCGAGGAGCATCTCGAGCCTCTCGGGGTGCCGGTTCTGTACCGGCTTCCGCTGGGCCACGGCAAGCACCTGGCCTCGATCCCGCTTGGCGTTCGGTATACGCTCGACGCCGACCGGCGTACGCTCACGCTCGACGAATCGCCGTTCGGGGCTTGACAGGAGGAGGGTGAAGATGAGGAAGCGGCTGCTCGTGGCATTCGTGGTCGGCGCCTCCGCGCTCATGCTGGGCGGATGCGGCGGCTCCTCGGGAAGCTCAGGCAAGACGGGAGGGACCTTCCGGATGGGGACGAGCTCGGGAATCGACTCGCTCAATCCCTACGTCGCCTTCAACCAGGACTCTTACAGCACCTTCCAGTACATCTATCCGATCCTCGTCCAGTACGACTCGACGAACAAGCATTTCGTGCCGTTCTTCGCACGCACCTGGAAGTCGAGCGACGGCGGCAAGACCTGGAGGTTCAACCTCGTCAAGGGCGCCAAGTGGAACGACGGAAAGCCGCTGACCGCCGCCGATGCCGCCTGGACGATCAACACGGACATCAAGTACGCGGGCGGGGGCGCGGCGAACGAAGCCGGGCTCATCGCGCACATCACGCGCGCAGACGCGCCGAACCCGACCACCCTCGTCGTCCACTACAAGCGGCCTCCAGGAAACGTCCTCGGCCAGTTCCAGCAGTTCTTCATCCTGCCGAAGCACATCTGGAGCGCGCACACCGGGCACAAGGGCGCGGACCTGAAGACGTTTGCGAACAACCCGCCGATCGTCGGCTCGGGCCCGTTCACGCTGGTCAAATACCAGAAGAACGAGATCGCGCTCTTCCAGCGGAACAACTCCTACTGGGGCGCGAAGCCGAAGATCGACGCCTTCGGCCTGCGGATGTTCTCCAACGACGACGCGATGATCTCCGCGCTCAAGGCGCACGAGATCGACGCCGTCAACGTGGTACCGGCGACCGGGATCAACACGCTGAAGAAAGCCGGCTTCGTCGTCTCGGACCTCCCCGGCCTCGACCAGACGGACTTCATCATCAACTCGAATCCGCACAAGCTGCATCACCGCGAGCTGCTGAACCTGAAGGTGAAGGAGGCGTTCGACCACGCCGTCGACCGGCAGCAGATCATCCGTGTCGTCTTCCTCGGAACCGCGAAACCCGCCTACTCGATCATCCCGTCGCCGACGGGCGACTGGTCGAACCCGAACCTCAAGCCGGAGACCTTCGATCTCGGACTTGCGAACAAGATCCTCGACGGGCTCGGATACAAGCGCGGCTCGGACGGAATTCGGGTCGCCGACGGGCACAAGATGTCGTACGAGGTGATCACGCCTACGAGCGTCTCGAGCGCGAACCGGACGTTCCAGATCCTGCAGCCGGATTTCCGCAAGATCGGCGTGCAGCTGAAACAGAAGGCGCTCGACCACACGGCCGCCTTCGCCGAGATCTCCGCGCCGAACAACAAGTACCTCAACTACGACCTCTCTCTCTGGGACTGGACGGCGCTGATCGACCCCGACTTCATGCTCTCAGTCGTCACCTGCGCCCAGTACGGGGGCTGGAGCGACAGCGGCTACTGCGACAAGCGCTACGACGCCATGTACTCCAAGCAGCAGCTGACGCCGAACCAGGATGCCCGCCGCGCGCTGGTCTGGAAGATGCAGAAGTACCTGTACGACCGGCGCCCGTACATCTGGCTGGCGAACGACGACTCGGTCGCTGCCGTCAGCCCGAAGTGGGACGGGTTCGTGAACACGCCGCAGGGGCCGTTCAACGAGCTCTCGATCCGGAGCCTGACGACCCTGCACAAGAAGTAGCGCCGGCGCGAGCGCCGTCGAGGACATGAGAGGCGCCGACTACGTCATCAAGCGAATCGGTTTCGCGGCGATCACGGTCTTCGTCGCGATCACGCTCAACTTCGCGCTCTTCCGGCTGGCGCCGGGGAGCGCCGTCTCGAACCTGGCGCGCGTTCCGCACGCGACGCCGGAGCTGCACCAGGAGCTGAAGCGCGAGTTCGGGCTCGACAAGTCGAAAGGAGCCCAGTACGTCATCTACCTGAAACAGCTCGCGCGCGGCAATCTCGGCATTTCCTTCGAGAACCAGCAGCCCGTCTCGCACAACGTGTGGGTCGCGCTCAAGAACACGACTCCGATGGTGCTGCTCGGCACGCTGTTCTCGATCGTCCTCGGGACCTTGACCGGCGTTATCGCCGCCTGGCGGCGCGGCACGGCACTCGAGGGGGCGACGGTCACGACTGCACTCGGCTTCTACTCGATGCCGACTCACTGGCTCGGCCTGATGCTGGTGATCCTGTTCACCGGCGTGCTCCCGACCGGCGGAATGACGAACGACTTCCTCATCAACCCGTCGTTCTGGACGCACCTCAAGGATCTCGCAGAGCACATCGCGCTGCCGTCGCTGACGCTCGGGCTCGTGCTCTACGGCGAGTACACCCTGATCGTACGCTCGGCAATGCTCGAGACGCTCGGCGAGGACTACATCCTCACGGCCCGTGCCAAGGGGCTCAAGCCGTCCGCGGTCCTGCGCCGGCACGCGCTCCGGAACGCGATGCTCCCGATCGCGACGCTGGTCGCACTCTCCCTCGGTTACATCGTCGCGGGCGCGATCCTCGTCGAGACGGTCTTCTCCTGGCCGGGCCTTGGGCGCGCCGTCTACGACGCCGTCCTGCAGCGGGACTACCCGATGCTCCAGGGATCGTTCCTGCTGCTCACGTTCTCGGTCGTGTTCTTCAACCTCGTCGCCGACCTCCTCTACTTCAAGCTCGACCCGAGGATCACAACGTGAGCGTTGTCCTGCAGGAACCGGCCGCGCTCGACGAGTCCGAGCCTGTCCGGTCGCGGCGCGGGATCGTCCTCGAGACAATCAGGCGCAGACCGTCGGCCGCCGTGGGCGCGGCGATCCTGCTCCTCGTCGTCTTCGCGGCCGTGCTGGCGCCCGTGCTCGCGCCCTACGACCTGCACAAGCAGGTCGGCCCGGTCTTCGGTCATCCCTCGTGGAGCCACCCTCTCGGCCTCGACGACGGCGGCATCGACATGGTCACGCTACTGATGTGGGGGGCGCGGATCTCGCTCGTCGTCGGGTTCGCGGCGACCCTCGTCTCGATGGTAATCGGCGGGACGATCGGGGTCGCGGCCGGCTATTTCGGCGGCAAGGTCGACACGATCCTGATGCGGATCACCGACTACTTCCTCGTGATCCCGGACGTGCCCCTGATGATCGTCGTCGCGGCGATCTGGGGCCCGAGCCTCTTCCACATCGTGATCGTGATCGGGATCCTCCTCTGGACCAGCACGGCGCGGGTCATCCGGGCGCAGGTGAAGAGCGTGCGCGAGCGGGTCTACGTCAAACGCGCACGTGCCCTCGGCGCCGGCCACACGCGGATCGTCTTCCGGCACGTGCTGCCGCAGGTGGCCCCGCTGCTGATCGCCAACACGGTCCTCACGATCGCGGTCGCGATCTTCGACGAGACGGCGCTCTCGTTCCTCGGCCTCGGCGACCCGAGCCGGATCTCGCTCGGCAAGGTGATCGAGAACGCCTTCCAGCGGGCGGCAATCTCGACGGGCGCGTGGTGGGCGATCGTGCCGCCCGGCGCGCTCGTGGCGGTGATCATCCTGAGCTGCAGCCTGATAGGCGGCGCGCTCGAGGACGCGCTCAACCCGCGCCTTCGCGTGGCCCACCTGTCCGCCAGGACCTTCAGGCTCCGTCCTCTAGTCGGCCGGAGCGCCGAGTCGCTTTGAGCGCCCTGCTCGAGCTGGAGGAGCTGCACGTCTGGTTCGATCTCCCCGGCGCCCAGGAGCTGCACGCCGTCCAGGGCGTGAGCCTCTCGCTCGACCCGGGCGAGCGCCTCGGTCTCGTGGGCGAGTCGGGTTGCGGAAAGACCACGACCGTGCTCGGCCTGCTCGGGCTTCTCCCCCCGAGTGCGAGCGTCTCCGGCCGCGTGCTCCTAAACGGCAGCGACATCCTCGCCGGCGGCGAGGAGACGATCCGGCCGCACCGCTGGGTCGACCTCGCGATCGTCTTCCAGGGCGCCATGAATGCCCTCAACCCGGTCAAGACGGTGGGGTCGCAGATCAGCGAAGCGCTGGAGCTGCACGGCCGCAGCTCGGGCCGCGAGGCGCGCGCCCGTGTCGGAGAGCTGCTCGAGTCGGTCGGCATCCCCGCGCACCGCGCCGACCGTTTTCCGCACGAGTTCTCGGGCGGCATGCGCCAGCGGGCGGCGATCGCGATGGCGCTCGCCTGCAACCCGAGCGTGCTGATCGCGGACGAGCCGACGACGGCGCTCGACGTAATGGTGCAGGCGCAGATCCTCGAGCTCCTCGACGGCCTCTGCCGCGACTTCGGGCTCGCGCTCCTGCTCGTCACTCATGACCTGCCCGTGGTGGCGCAGCTTTGCGACCGCGCGGCGGTGATGTACGCGGGCGAGATCGTCGAGGAGGGCTCGGTCGACGCCCTCTACCACGACCCCCGCCACCCCTACACGCGCCTGCTCTTCGCCGCGACGCCCGATCTCTACGGCGGCGAGTCGCCGATCTCCATCCCCGGCGCACCGCCGCGGCTCGACCGCCCGCTCGTCGGCTGCCCGTTCCAGCCGCGCTGTGACCGAGCTTTCGCGCGCTGTTCCGACGAGCGGCCGCTCCTCAAGGATCTCGGGGGCAAGCGCGCCGCTGCCTGCCACCTGAACGACGTCGCCGCCGAGGTCCCGGCATGAGACGCCGCTTGCGGTGTCTCTCTCAGGCAGCGCGGGCTTTGCCCGCGCGGCCGTCTGAACTGACCGGTCGATACCAAGTTCGTCAGAAGGTTCGCGCATGACTTCCAACGGTGCCGGGCCACTCGTCGAGATCGAGGACCTCGTCGTCCAATACCCCGTCCCGCGGGGACTTCTCGGCACGCTCAGGCGCCGGCCGGAGCAGAGGGTGCACGCGGTCGACGGCGTCAGCTTCGGGCTTCGGCGGGGCGAGCTGCTTGCGCTCGTCGGCGAGTCAGGCTGCGGGAAGACGACCACCGGACAGACGGTTCTGCGGCTGCTGGAGCCTGACGGAGGGCGGGTCAGCTTCGACGGACAGGACATCACGATGCTGTCCCACCGCGCTCTGCGTCCTCTCCGGCGGCGCATGCAGATCATCTACCAGGATCCTTACGAGTCGCTCGACCCACGGTTGTCCGTGGGGGCAACAGTCGAGGAGCCGCTGCTCATCCACCGGGCCGGCGGCTCGCGGGCAGAAAGGCTCGAGCTCGTCAGAGACGCGCTAACGCGCGTCGAGCTGACGCCGCCCGAGCTCTTCCTGGAGCGCTATCCACACGAGCTCTCCGGCGGTCAGCGCCAGCGGGTCGCAATCGCGGCAAGCATCGTGCTCAGTCCCGACCTGCTCGTCGCCGACGAGCCCGTCTCGATGCTCGACGTTTCCGTACGTGCGGGCGTGCTCGCTCTCCTCGACCGCCTCCGGGAAGGCGGGCTCGGCATCCTCATGATCACCCACGACCTCTCCACGGCCGCCCGCTTCGCCGACCGCATCGCCGTCATGTACCTCGGCCGCATCGTCGAGGAAGGCCCTGCCGAGGCCGTCGTGCGGGACCCGCGTCACCCGTATACCAAGGCATTGCTCTCGGTCGTGCCGCGTCGCGACCCTCGCGAGCGGATCAGGCCCGAGATCCTTTCCGGCGAGACCCCTGACGCCGTGCGGATCCCCGAGGGCTGCCGCTTCCACCCGCGCTGTCCGATCGCGATCCCGGAGTGCCGGCAGGTCGATCCCGCGCTGGAGCCCGTGGCCCCAGGGCAGCGAGCCGCCTGCATCCGCGCCTAGGGAGCGAGCCTCTCCACCCGCCAGCCCTCGCGCGCGCGCGTGTACCTGACTCGCTCGTGTAGACGGTCGTCGCGGTGCTGCCAGAGCTCGATTGCCTCGGGCTCGAGGACGTAGCCGCCCCATCGGTCTGGGCGCGGAACCTCGCCGGAGTGCTCGGCGAGCAAGCGCGCGGCCTCCGCCTCCAGCTCTTCCAGGCTCTCGATTGCGGAGCTCTGGTCCGAGGCGGCGGCGGCCGCGCGGCTCCGCGGCGGACGGGTTGCCCAGTACGCGTCCGACTCCTGCGGCGAGACTTTCCGCACCGGTCCCTCGATGCGCACCTGGCGGCCGAGCGGGTGCCAGTAGACGACGATTGCCGCCCGCGGGTTCTCATCGAGCTCGCGACCCTTGCGGCTGTCGTAGCCGGTGAAGAACGTGAAGCCGTGCTCGTCGGCCCCCTTCAACAGCAGCATTCGCGCCGAAGGACGTCCGGAGGAGTCGGCGGTCGCGAGCGTCATCGCCTCCGGAAGCGGCAACCCTGCCTCCCTCGCCTCGGAAAGCCATTGGTTGAAAAGCGCGACGGGATCGTCACTCTTCACGCCCGGCGCACCCAGGGACGCAGCGTGACGAAGCGATACCCACGAGCGCGGAGGTCCCGGATCACTGTCGGAAGCGCGGCCGCGTCCAAGGTGGAGCCGTCCCTCGAGGCGCCCACGTGCATCAGCACGATCTCGCCCGGCCGGACGCGCTCGAGAACCCGGTGGACGACTCCGGCGCGGGACTGCGCGGGGGAGCCCATCCACCCCCACGTATCGGTCGACCAGTAGACGTCCGCGTAACCGAGCGAGCGGGCGATCGCAATGGTTCGCGCGTCTCGGGCGCCGTAGGGGAAGCGGAAGAGCGGGCGCGGATCGCGCCCGGTTTTCGCCCGGATCCAAAAGGCGCCGCGCTGGATCTCCTGGCGCACGAGCGGCGAGGGAAGCCCGGTCAGGTTCGGATGGCTGTACGTGTGGTTGCCGATCGCGAAGCGCCGGCCGAGCGTGCGCGCGAGCCGGGGATAGGTGCGCGCGAAGCGGCCGGTGAGGAAGAACGTGGCCCGCACGTGATCGCGTTCGAGTGTCCGCACCAGCCGCGCAGCACCGGCGTCGTTACCCCCGGCGTCGAAGGTGAGGGCGACGATCTTCGCGCGCGTGGGAAGGCGGTCGATCTCGCCGCCGCTCGACGAGACGGCAAGCGCAGCGAGCACAGCGAGCGTCAGCCTGACCGCCATCCGCTCTCGAGGAGGTCCCGCACCTCCTCGACGCCCGCTTGCCAGACCGGTGCCACCTGCTCGTCCGGCAGTGCGTAGGCGCCCTCGAAGACTCCGTCGCCGAGAAGCTCTCGCATCGCCTCGGGCCCAGCGACGCGGTAGGCGGCCTCGTCGAGCTTCGGCTTTCGTCCTTCCGGCAGCCGAACTCCTTCGAGGCGGGTCCACGGGAAGTTCTCGAACCAGTTCGCGTGGCTCGGCTCAGGGTCGATCTCCCGCGCTGCGGCGAGCACCCGCTCGCTCGACCACCAGCTGTGGAAGATCGCCTGCGCGTCGGGGTGCGCGCCGACCCACTCACGCACGAAGCCCGCCGCTGGGACGTTTCCGCCGTGCCCGTTGACGAACAGGAAGCGGCGGAAGCCCTGGCCGTGCAAAGAGTCGAGCAGGTCGCCGAGGACGGCCGCGTAGGTCTCGAACCGCAGTGACGGGCTGCCCGGGAAGGCAGCGAAAGCAGGCGTCAGGCCGTAGGGCAGCACTGGGAGGACGAGCACTCCCAGCGGCTCCGCGGCCTCGACCGCGATCCGCTCGGCGAGGATGTTGTCCGTCTCGAGCGAGAGGTATCCGTGCTGCTCGGTCGAGCCGACGGGAAGCAGGATCCGGTCGTCCCGCTCGAGGTACTCCTCGATCTGCATCCAGTTGCAGTCGCTGATTCGCATCACGAACGCTCGAGTGTCGCGTGACGCCGGCCCTGGATCTCGAGCCAGCGCAACAGCATGAACCCGATGAGAGCGTAGACCACGCCTACGAGCAGCTCCGCGCCCACGAGCCCGCCGACATCGCCGAGGCCGGCGCCGGCGGCAAGCCGTCGGGCCGCGGCGATCGCGTGGGTGAAGGGCATTCCCTGTGCCGCCGTGCTCATCCAGCCGGGCAGCACGTCGAGCGGCACGTTTGCGCCGGTGAAGATCAGTAGGAAGCCGAAGATCACGTTCGAGAGCACGGCGTTCTCCCGGATCCGCAGGCTGACCCCGGCGTTGACCAGGCCTAGCCCTGTGCAGGAGAAAGCGGCGATCAGGACGACCAGGGCAATCGGCGCGAGCGAAGAGGCAGGCAGATGCACACCGAGGATGAGGCAGCCCACGGCCAGCGAGACCGCGGACACGAAGGCGCCGTTGATCACCACAGGCAGCGAGCGGCCGAAGAAGAGTGGGAAGCGCCCAGCCGGGCTGACGAGGATCGCGCCCAGGGTGTTCTGGTAGCGCTCCCCTCCGATCGACTGCGCCATCGCGAACAGGCACGGAATCGAGGCGTACTGGAGCGCGTTGCCCAGCACATAGAACTCGTCGGAGCGCAAGTGAGCAGAGCGTCCCACGTAGGCGAAGAGCAAGATCTGGAAGATCGGCGCGACCAGCAGGGTCGGGATGTAGATCCACGGGTTGAGCCAGTAGAAGAGCGCCCGAAAGCTCGTCAAGCCTCCGACGGCGAAGATCCGGAGCGCGACGATCACGTCAACGAGAGGGAGCCGCTGATTCGTGCCGCCCGGAGCACGCGGTCGGTGATCACCACTCCCAACGCCACGTAGCCCAGACCGAGCCCGACGCAGAGGCCGAGGTCTCCGAGCGGTGAGCCGCCGAGCGCCGCCTCGCGGATCGCGTTCATCCCCCAGGTCGGCGCCAGCGCCCAGGAGATCGGATGCACCCAGGCCGGGAGGAGCGCCAAGGGCACGAGGAACCCACCGATGAGCCAGACCGGGTACTCGAAGAAGTTTCCGAGCACCCACGCGGACCGGAAGCGAACGAAGGAGACCGCGAAGAGGAAGCCGAGGCCGCCGAAGGACACGACTGTTCCAATGACCGCCAGCCCGAACAGCACCGGATGGGCGATGGAGAGATGTACTCCGAACAGGAAGCGGCCCCAAAGCAGGGTCGCAACGAAGCTGTAGAGGCCGATCGTCGCCATCCCGAGGGTCACCGGCAGCAGAATGAGAGAGAAGTGGCGCGGGGCGGCGACGAGCAACTCGAGCGTCCCCCACCAACGCTCCCGCTGCATCGCGCCGCCGGAGGTCGTGCTCACCGACGACCACATCCCCATGACCGCGGCGCCCAGCGAGGCGTAGAGGAGCGTCCGCGGGCTGTGGCCCGCCCTGAAGACGAAGAACGCGACCGTGGCGAAGAAGAGGGGGTAGATCACATTGCCAATGCCCTCGAACGGCGACCGGCTGATCATCTTGAACTGGAAGTACCAGCCAATCGCGAGGAGCCGCAGCGTCCTCATGCCTCCGTCACCAGGGCCACGTAGGCGTCCTCGAGCGTCGGCTCGCGCTGGGAGATCCGCCCGATCTCGGCACCGTCCAGGTGGCCGAGAATCGATTGCGTCAGCTCGAGCTCGGGCACCGTCTGTACCACCAGAACCTG
Organism: Gaiellaceae bacterium; assembly: GCA_049644305.1. GTDB lineage: Bacteria > Actinomycetota > Thermoleophilia > Gaiellales > Gaiellaceae > AC-32. Next base: position 23,530 of record JBARRQ010000111.1, on the reverse strand, counting down.
GGCCTGCTCGCGTTCCTCGACGGCGACGGCGACGACGCCGTTCAAGCCTCGTACCCGCTCGACCGTCTCCTCGGCGATGCCGTAGACCTCGATCTCGACGACAGTGCCCTCGGCAACCCCGCGCTTGAGCTCGACCGGCGTTCCCTCCGCGACGATGCTCCCCTGCGCGATCACGGCGATCCGGTCGCAGAGCGAATCCGCCTCGAACATGTAGTGGGTCGTGAGGAGGATCGTCTTGCCGGCGGCCGTGAGCGAGGCGATCATGGCGCGCACCTCCCTGGCGCCGACCGGGTCGAGACCGATCGTCGGCTCGTCGAGAAAGAGCACCTCGGGGTCGTGCAAGAGGCCCCGTGCGACGTGCAGGCGCTGCTTCATCCCGCGCGAATACCCTTCCGCCCGCTCGTGCTCGCGGCCTTTCAGCCCCACGAGCTCCAGCAGCTGCTCGATTCGCCGCTTCTGTTCACGCGCGGGGACCCCGTAGAGCTCGGCGAAATAGCGGAGGTTGTCGTAGCCGGAGAGACGCTCATAGACGCCGCGCTCCCCGCCGAAGACGTAGCCGATCCGCTTGCGAACCTCGCGTGCGTCCTTCACCACGTCGAGCCCGAGCACTCGAGCGGTCCCCGCGGTCGGGATCAGCAGCGTGATAAGCATCTTGATCGTGGTCGTCTTGCCGGCGCCGTTCGGCCCAAGAAGCCCGAAAAGCTCGCCCGGCTCGATCGCGAAGCTGACGCCCCGCACGGCCTCGATCTCCTTCGTCTTCCGTCGAAGAGTCCCGGTGGTCGTGCGATAGGTCCGCCGCAAGTCCACTGCCTCGATCGCAGCCACGGCCGGAGCCTAGCGAGGAACGAAGGCATCGCTTGCGATGCCGCCAAGAGGCCGCGCCGGCTTTGCCGGCGTGGCCGCCAAATAAGGTCGAAGGTACCGTGGCCGCCGAACCCGTACAGGACGCTTGGACGCGCGTTCGCTACACTCAGCCGCGCGGGGCGGCGTAGCTCAGTTGGTTAGAGCAGCGGAATCATAATCCGCGTGTCGGAGGTTCGAGTCCTCCCGCCGCTACTCCTCGCATACTCGGAACAAGAGAACAGGACATGGCAACCGGAGTCAGAGTTGGAATCACGCTCGCCTGCACGGACTGCAAGCGGCGCAATTACCAGACCCAGAAATCGAAGCGGAACACGCCGGACCGCGTCGAGTTCCGCAAGTACTGCCGCTGGTGCGGGCGCCATACCCTCCACCGGGAAACCAGGTAATGGCCCGTCAAACTCGCTCCGAGCGCCGCGCCCGCCGCGCCGCACAAGCCGAGAGCAAGGCGGCGGTCGACCGCGCTCCCGCTCGTCCCCCGATCAGGCCGGCGATGGAGCCCGTCAGGAGTCAGGACGTTGGACGCCAGCTGCCGGGCGGGGGTATCCGGCGGTTCGTGAACGAGTCATGGGCAGAGCTGAACAAGGTCGAGTGGCCCGGCCGGCAGCAGCTGATCCAAGGAACGGCCGTCGTCCTGATCGCCTGTGTGATCGTCGGCACCTACCTGTTCCTCGCCGACCAGGTCTTCAAGCGATTCGTCCAGCACGTGCTCCTGGGGCAGTAGCGTGTTCCGCTGGTATGCCATCAACACCTATTCGGGACACGAGAACAAAGTGAAGGCGAATCTCGAGCACCGGATCGACTCGATGGGGCAGCAGCCGCGCTTTCGCCGGGTCGTCGTTCCGACGGAGCAGGTCGTCGAAACCCGTGACGGCCAGAAGGTGCAGACCGAGAAGCGGATTCTGCCCGGCTACGTCCTCGTGAACATGGACCTGAACGACGAGGCCTGGACCGTCGTCAAGAACACGCCCGGCGTGACCGGCTTCGTCGGGGCCGGCTCAAAGCCGGTACCCCTCTCGCAGGGCGAGGTCGACCGCATCCTGCGCACGGGCGCGGCGGTCGGCGAGCGCCCACGCGCGCAGGTCGAATTCTCGCTCGGCGAGTCGGTGAAGGTCACCTCCGGCCCGCTTTCGGACTTCGACGGCGAGATCGTGGACGTCAATCCCGACCAGCAGAAGCTCAAGGTGCTCGTCGACATCTTCGAGCGCCAGGTCCCCGTCGAGCTCGGCTTCGACCAGGTGAAGAAGATCGACTAGTCATGGCCAAGAAGGTTCTGACACTGATCAAGCTCCAGATCCCCGGCGGGCAGGCCAACCCGGCTCCACCGGTCGGCCCCGCGCTCGGCCAGCACGGGGTGAACATCATGGAGTTCTGCAAGGCGTTCAATGCGCAGACCGCGCAGGAGAACGGCCGCATCATCCCCGTCGAGATCACGGTCTACGAAGACCGTTCCTTCGACTTCATCACGAAGACGCCGCCGGCGGCCGTCCTGATCAAGGAGGCGTTGCGTCTCGAGAAGGGCTCCGGCGAGCCGAACCGGGAGAAGGTTGGCCGCCTGACCCGGGACCAACTGCGTCAGATCGCGGAGACGAAGATGCCCGACCTGAACGCGCGCGACGTGGACCAAGCGATGAAGGTCATCGCCGGCACGGCGCGCTCGATGGGAGTCGAAACGGACCTGTGAAGCACGGCAAGAACTACCGCAACGCGCGCTCGCAGATCGACCGCGAGCAGCTCTACTCGCCGGTCGAGGCGATCAGGCTGCTGAAGGGCTTCCCGACGGCCGACTTCGATGAGACGGTCGAGGCGCACTTCAACCTCGGCCTCAACGTCCGCCATGCCGAGCAGCAACTACGGGGCACCCTGATGCTTCCGCACGGCACAGGTCGCGAGTCGCGGGTGGCGGTCTTCGCCGAGGGTGAGAAGGCGCGCGAGGCGCAGGAAGCGGGGGCGGACGTCGTCGGAACAGCGGACCTGGCGAAGCAGATCGAGGAGGGCTTCGACGACTTCGACGTAGCGATTGCGACGCCGGACCAGATGAGCGTTGTCGGCAAGCTCGGCCGCATTCTCGGCCCGCGGGGCAAGATGCCCAACCCGAAGACCGGCACCGTGACGATGGACGTCGCGAAGGCTGTGCAGGAAGCGAAGGCCGGCAAGCTCGAGTACCGCACCGACCGTGGTGCAAACGTCCACGTCTCGATCGGGAAGAAGAGCTTCGACGAGCGCCGGCTGCTCGAGAACTACGCGGCCTTGATCGACGAGATCATGCGCGCGAAGCCGGCGGCGGCGAAGGGGCGCTACATCAAAACGGTTACATTGACGAGCACGATGAGCCCGGGTATCCACGTCGATCCGGCGAGGACCCGCGGCCTGGTAGAGGAACTGGAAGGAGCTCAGGAAGAAGTAACGGTGTAAACGAACGAGTCCGGCGCCAAAGACAGCTGGCAGCGCAAGCAGACGTCCAGCCGAGGCGGTCTGGGAGTGCATCTCACCTCCGAGCCCGCCGCTGTGCGGGCTCGAGTCGTGTGAGGAGGTGATTCGATGCTGAGATCTGAGAAGGAACGAGTCGTGGCGGAGTTGGCCGAGCGGCTGCGCTCGGCGCAGACGCTCATGGTCGCCGACTACCGGGGCCTTTCGATGCCTGAGATCGAGGAGCTCCGGACGCGCCTGCTAGAGGCCGGCGCTCGCTTCACGGTCGTCAAGAACACGCTGACCAAGCTCGCCGCCGAGGCGGCCGGCACGACCGAGGTGCTCGAGCTGATCGACGGCCCAACCGCGATCGCCTTTCTCGAGGCGGATGCCGATCCGGTCGCCGTCGCGAAGGTGTTGAGCGAGACGGCTCGCGCACACGACGTCCTCGTGGTTCGCGGTGGCCTCTTCGAGGGGTCTTTGGTGGGAGACGCCGAGATCAAGCGCCTCGCGACGCTGCCGCCTGCCGATGTGCTGCGCGCTCAGCTCGTGGGCGCAGTGGTCGGGCCGCTGACGACTGTCGTGGGGCTCTTCGCAGCGCCGCTGCGTGAGCTCGTCGCAGTGATCGACGCGCGCATCCGGCAGCTCGAAGAGCAGGGCACGGCCGTTGAGGAGCAAGAAGAGGCGCCGGCCGAAGCGCCGGCCGACGAGGGGCAAGCGGAAGCCCCCGAAGAGGAGTCTCGAGCCGAAGGTAGCGAGGAGCCGGAGGCCGAGGCAAAGGTCGATGAGTCGGCGGAGGAGCACCAAGCGCCGCCGCCGGACCAGGCGGAGGAATCGGAGTCGTGAGCAACCGAGTCGGGATTTCGTCAAAGGAGGAACAGAGTGGCTAAGGGAGATACCGAGAAGCTCGTCGAGCAGCTGGGCAGCATGACCGTCCTCGACCTCGTCGAGCTCAAGAACAAGCTCGAGGAGGAGTGGGGGGTCAGCGCGGCAGCGCCTGTCGCGGTAGCCGCCCCGGGCGCCGGGCCCGCGGCCGGCGACGGCAACGGCGCCGCGGAGGAGAAGAGCACATTCGACGTCGTCCTGACGAACGCCGGCGACAAGAAGATCCAGGCGATCAAGGTCGTCCGCGCGGTCACCGGCCTGGGCCTGAAAGAGGCGAAGGACCTCGTGGACGGCGCCCCCAACCCGGTCAAGGAGGGCCTGCCCAAGGAGGAAGCTGACCAGATCAAGGCGCAGCTCGAGGAGGCAGGCGCCGAGGTCGAGCTGAAGTAGCGCTCTTCGCCGAAGGGGCCGCAGCCGCGGCCCCTTCGGGGCTGATTTGTGAGGCCGGCGTAAGCGTTCCTCACTACTTCCAGGGATTTCCCCTGGGCACGGCGCAGGTGCCGGTCGAGAACCTCGTCAGATGGGTGTACCCCCTTACCCAACGGAGGTTTCTCAGATGCGGTTCAAGCTCCTGATCGTTGCTCTGGTCTCGTCGCTGGTCGCCGTCTCCGGGGCCGTGGCGAAGGACCATCCGGGCAAAGGAAAGCCGGCGACGACCGGTGCCCATTGCCGCCCCGCTGTCACGGTCATGCTCAAGGGAACGCTCGGGCCGAACGTCGACCCGGCCGACGGCGACACGTCCTTCGTGATGCTCGTCAAGCACTCGAACCGGTTTGGTCGGGCGTACGAAAAGGCCGGCTCGGCGACGATCGCCGTTGACCCGAAGACGAAGATTCGCCGCCAGGGCGCGCACAATCTCGGCGCGCTCGCCCCTGGCGACCGGCTGCTCGTGCTCGCCAAGGCGTGCAAGGCCGACCTGGCGAACGGCGCGACTCCGAACCTCACCGCGCGCATGATCGCCGCGCATCCGGCGAAGTCTGCGTAGCCAAGCTCTCGGCAGAAGCGGGACACGGAGGCGCCCTCGACGGGCGCCTCCGCTGTTTTGCGCCAGTTCAAGCCGTGTGGTGGCGCCCCGAGAGGCCAGCGTCTATAGTCCAAGCCGCCCGGGTGGCGATCCAGCCGTCTGCGCTTGCGCGAGGACCTCCCCATTCGCTATATTTGGCGGTTCCGCGCCCACGTTCGCCTGTCCGCATTTTTACGTTCACCTCATAGCCGTTAAGGGAGGCACCCAGTCTTGACCAGCAGGGTCGCTGCGCCACGCGCGCGCAAGAGCTTCTCACGCCTGAAGCACGTCCTCGACCTTCCCAATCTGATCGACATCCAGAAGGCCTCCTTCCACTGGTTCCTGGAAGAGGGTCTTCGCGAGACGATCGACGACATCTCGCCGATCGAGGACTACACCGGCACGCTCGCGGTGGAGTTCGGCGAGTACACCTTCGGTGACCCGCCGGTCACCATCCAGGAATGCCGTGAGAAGGACCTGACCTACCAGGCGCCGCTGTCGATGACCGTCCGTTTCGTCAACAAGGAGACGGGCGAGATTCGGGAGCAGACGGTCTTCATGGGCGACTTCCCGATGATGACCGAGTGGGGCACGTTCATCATCAACGGCACCGAGCGCGTGATCGTCACGCAGCTCGTCCGGAGCCCGGGCGCCTATCTGATGGAGCCGAAGGACCCGACCAAGCAAGTCTTCACGGCAAACCTGATGCCGTCTCGCGGATCGTGGCTCGAGCTCGAGATCGACAAGAAGGGCGTGGTCTACGCCCGCATCGACCGCAAGCGCAAGCTCCCGATCACGACGCTGCTCCGTGCCCTGCCCGAAGAGGACCCCTCGACCGGCGCGCCGCTCGACACGAGCTCCAACGAGGCGATCATGAAGCTGTTCGGGAACTCGCTCTACATCGCGAACACGCTCGAGAAGGATCCGTCGACCAACGAGGACGAGGCCTTGATCGAGGTGTTCAAGAAGCAGCGTCCCGGCGAGCCACCGACGCTGGACAACGCACGCAACCTGCTGCGGGCCCTCTTCTTCGACCCGAAGCGCTACGACCTGACGAAGGTCGGCCGGTACAAGCTGAACCAGCGTCTCAAGGTCGACGTGCCCGACGGCGTCCGAGTGCTGACGACGCAGGACATCATCGCCCTCGTCCAGAAGCTCGTCGAGCTGCCCGACAAGCTCGGGGTCGACCCTGATTCGAAGGACTACGCCGCCGACGCGATCGTGCTCTCGCGCGACCCCATCCGGGGCGAGCTCGACGAGTACGAGCACTTCGGCAACCGGCGCCTGCGCACCGTCGGCGAGCTGATCCAGGAGGCATTCCGGGTCGGGCTCTACCGCATGGAGCGCGTCGTCCGCGAGCGGATGACGACGGAGGACGTGGACACGATCACGCCGCAGACGATCATCAACATCCGGCCGGTCGTGGCTGCCCTGAAGGAGTTCTTCGGCTCCTCGCAGCTGTCGCAGTTCATGGACCAGACGAACTCGCTGGCCGGGCTCACTCACCGTCGCCGGCTCTCCGCGCTCGGCGCTGGGGGACTCACGCGCGAGCGCGCGCCGATCGAGGTGCGCGACGTTCACCCGACGCACTACGGCCGCATGTGCCCGATCGAGACACCCGAAGGCCCCAACATCGGCCTGATCGGGTCGCTGGCATCGTTCGCCACCGTCTCCGAGTTCGGCTTCGTGCAGACGCCGTACCGGAAGGTGACGAACGGGAAGGTGAGCGACGAGATCGTCTACCTGGACGCCGCCGAGGAGGCTCAGTACACGATCGCCCAGGCAAGCGCTCCCGTGGACGAGAAGACGGGGCGGTTCCTCGACGAACAGGTGCTCTGCCGGTCGCAGGAAGGCGAGGCTGTTACGGCGCGCCCGAAGGACGTCGACTTCATGGACGTGGCGCCCGCGCAGATCGTCTCCGTCGCGACTGCGCTCATCCCGTTCCTCGAGCACAACGACGCGAACCGCGCGCTGATGGGCGCGAACATGCAGCGCCAGGCCGTGCCCCTGATGATCACCCAGGCGCCGCTCGTCGGAACCGGTCTCGAATTCAGGGCCGCTACCGACACGGGCGACGTCGTTCTCGCCGAAGAGGCCGGAACGGTTCTCGACGTGGACGCGGAGCGGATCGTCCTCGACACGAAGGACGGGAAGCAGGAGTACCCGCTGACGAAGTTCATGCGCTCGAACCAAGGCACGCTGATCCACCAGAAGCCGATCGTCGGGCTCGGCGACCGGGTAAAGGCCGGGGAAGTGCTCGCCGACGGCAGCTCGACCGATCTCGGCGAGCTTGCGCTCGGCGCGAACATGCTCGTTGCGTTCATGCCCTGGGAGGGCTTCAACTTCGAGGACGCGATCGTGATCTCGGAGCGGCTCGTGAAGGAGGACGTCCTCTCTTCGATTCACATCCACGAGTACGAAATCGACGCACGGTCGACCAAGCTCGGCGACGAGGAGATCACGCGGGACATCCCCAACCGTTCCGAGGAGTCGCTCAAGGACCTCGACGAGCGCGGGATCGTTCGCATCGGCGCCGAGGTCGGCTCCGGCGACCTGCTCGTCGGCAAGGTCACGCCGAAGGGCGAAACCGAGCTGACGGCCGAGGAGAAGCTGATCCGCGCGATCTTCAAGGAGAAGGCGCGCGAGGTCCGCGACACCTCGCTAAAGGTCCCGCACGGCGAGGGCGGCAAGGTGATCGACGTCAAGACGTTCTCCCGCGATGCGGGCGACGATCTCTCGCCGGGCGTCAACGAGCTTGTTCGCGTCTACGTCGCGAAGAAGCGCAAGATCGCGGAGGGCGACAAGCTCGCCGGCCGGCACGGCAACAAGGGCGTGATCGCCAAGATCGTGCCCGAAGAGGACATGCCGTTCCTCGAGGACGGTAGGCCCGTCGACGTCGTGCTCAATCCGCTCGGCGTGCCGAGCCGGATGAACATCGGCCAGATCCTCGAGACCCATCTGGGCTGGGCCGCGGCGCACGGCGTCTTCCACGAGAACGGCGGCTCCGCCAACGGCGAGCCGACACCGATCGCGACACCGGTGTTCGACGGTGCGACCGAGACGGATGTCGACGAGGCGCTGATCGCGTGGACGAAGCAGAACTCCGGCTCACCGATCACCTTCGTGGTGGATCCGAAGCGGCCTGCGGGCCGGCGCTGCTCCGGCAAGGTGCGGCTCTTCGACGGCCGAACCGGCGACGCCTTCGAGCAGAAGATTACGGTCGGCTTCATGTACATCCTGAAGCTGCTCCACCTCGTAGACGACAAGATCCACGCGCGCTCGACCGGCCCGTACTCGCTGGTGACCCAACAGCCGCTCGGCGGGAAGGCGCAGTTCGGCGGTCAGCGGTTCGGCGAGATGGAGGTCTGGGCGCTCGAGGCCTACGGCGCGGCGTACACCCTCCAGGAGATGCTCACGATCAAGTCCGACGACACGGTCGGCCGCGTCAAGGCGTACGAGGCGATCGTCAAGGGCGAGAACATCGCGGAGCCGTCGATCCCCGAGTCGTTCAAGGTGCTGCTGAAGGAGATGCAGTCGCTCGCGCTCGACGTGAACGTCCTCTCAGACGAGGGCGAGAAGGTCGAGGTCCGCGAGGAGGACGACGAGCTGCTACGCGCCGCCGAGGAGCTCGGCATCGATCTTTCCCCGGGCTCGCTTCGGGCGGCTGCGCGGCAGCCGACCGCGGAAGAGGCCGAGGAGGGCCAGGAGCGGGTCGACGAGACCGGCCAGGAGCTCACGTTGCCGGCCGACGAGACCCTGGGCGACCTCTCCGACGTCGAGGTGGCCCCCGAGGAGGAGGCCAAGGAAGAGGCCGAGGCCCAAGCAGGGCCGTTGGCCGACGAGTTGGCCGACGTAGAAGCAGAGGAATAAAGGAGAGCTTTGATCGACATCAACGAGTTCGACGCGATTCGCATCGGTCTCGCGTCAAGCAAGCAGATTCGCGATTGGTCTTCCGGCGAGGTTACGAAGCCGGAGACCATCAACTACCGAACGCTCAAGCCCGAGCGCGACGGGCTCTTCTGCGAGCGCATCTTCGGTCCGACCAAGGACTGGGAGTGCTACTGCGGCAAGTACAAGCGCGTCCGCTACAAGGGCATCATCTGCGAGCGCTGCGGCGTCGAGGTCACGCGCCAGAAGGTGCGCCGTGAGCGCATGGGCCACATCGATCTCGCCGCGCCCGTCTCGCACATCTGGTTCTTCAAGGGCGTTCCCAGCCGGATCGGCTACCTGCTCGACATCGCCCCGCGCGAGCTCGAGAAGGTGCTCTACTTCGCGGCCTCGATCGTCACGTCCGTGGACGTCGAGGCGCGGCAGAAGGACCTGAACGACCTCGAGGACAAGGTCAAGGCCGAGTCCGAGCAGATCTACGTCGACCGGGACGAGAACCTCGCCGCGCTCGAGGAACGCCTCAAGCGCCGCAGGAACTACTTCACGAAGGGCGCGGAGCGCAACTTCGACGAGGACGACGACTTCTGGGCTCGAGGGCTCTCGAACTGGGCTGAGGAGCAGGGCGTCCCCCCGCTCGAGGAAGTGCGTGAGCTCGTCGGCGGGATGTTCGTCGAGGTGGCCCCGCAGATCACGACGGAGGACTCCAAGAAGATCCGGGAGCTGGTCCGCAACTCGGCAATCCGCGACGACCGCCGGCTGGCGCCGAAGGAGCTCGAGACCGTGGCGAACGTCGCGATCCAGATCCGTGAGGCGCTCGCTCCCCTCTACAAGCAGCTCGCGAAGGCGACCGGCTCGAAGAAGGGCGCGGTCACGAAGCACATCAACCGGATTCTCGAGGGCCTGCTGGACAAGAAGGCGAAGCTCTCGGAGGAGGACGCGCAGGTCGTCGAGAGCGTCGACCAGAAGCAGCTTGAGAAGGCGCGCGACCTCGGCAAGGGACTTCTCCGCGACGTGCTGGAGCAGGCCGAGCCGACCGCGGGCGCCGACGAGCTGCGTGAGCTGACGAACGACCTCTGCCTCCGAACAGACGGGAAGATCGCGAAGGAGGACCTCGACGCGATCGTCCAGTGGCTGGTGAAGGTCCGCGAGGCCTACCAGGACATCGAGGCCCGCAAGGAGGATGCGAAGGAAGCCGCGGTCGACTCAGTCCGTCGGCTGGAGGAGACCTGGGTGCTCTTCAAGGAGCTCGAGCCCAAGCTGATCGTCAACGACGAGCAGATCTTCCGCGAGCTCAAGGATCGTTTTGGCTCGCCGTACGGCTTCGGCGTCTACTTCCAGGGCGGCATGGGCGCAGAGTCCATCCGCGAGCTCCTCAAGGATCTCGACCTGAAGGCGGAGGCGAAGTCCCTCCGCGAGACGATCCGGACGTCGAAGGGCCAGAAGCAGGCCCGCGCGATCAAGCGCCTGAAGGTCGTCAACGCGTTCATCACCTCGGAGAACCGGCCCGAGTGGATGGTCCTCGAGGCAATCCCGGTGATTCCGCCGGAGCTGCGGCCGATGGTCCAGCTCGACGGAGGCCGGTTCGCCACGTCGGATCTCAACGACCTTTACCGGCGGGTGATCAACCGGAACAACCGCCTGAAGCGGCTGCTCGACCTCGGCGCGCCCGAGATCATCGTCAACAACGAGAAGCGGATGCTGCAGGAGGCCGTCGACGCGCTGTTCGACAACGGGCGTCGCGGTCGCGCGGTCACCGGCCCCGGGAACCGGGCGCTGAAGTCGCTCTCGGACATGCTCAAGGGCAAGCAGGGACGCTTCCGCCAGAACCTCCTCGGCAAGCGCGTCGACTACTCAGGCCGCTCGGTCATCGTCTCGGGGCCGAACCTGAGGCTGCACCAGTGCGGGCTGCCGAAGCTGATGGCGCTCGAGCTCTTCAAGCCGTTCATCATGAGCCGGCTCGTCGAGCGCAAGTCGGTGCAGAACATCAAGGCGGCCAAGAAGCACGTCGACTCGATGGTCCCGGAGGTCTGGGACGTGCTCGAGGAAGTGATCGCCGAGCACCCGGTCCTGCTGAACAGGGCGCCGACGCTGCACCGTCTCGGCATCCAGGCCTTCGAGCCCGTGCTCGTGGAGGGCAAGGCAATTCAGGTCCATCCGCTTGTCTGCCACGCGTTCAACGCCGACTTCGACGGCGACCAGATGGCGGTCCACCTGCCCCTCTCGGCCGAGGCGCAGGCGGAGGCGCGCATCCTGATGCTGTCCTCGAACAACATCCTCTCGCCCGCGAACGGACGGCCGTTGGCCACGCCGACGCAGGACATGGTGCTCGGCGGCTACTACCTCACCTACGCAGAGGCCAAGCTCGACGGGATGACCGCCGAGGAGCTCGACCCGAGGCCGAAGCGCTTCTCCTCCGAGGAGGAGGTCGAGCGCGCGGTCGAGGACGGCCAGGTCGGGATCCAGCAGCCGATCGAGTACCGCCGGGGTGAGGAGCTCGTGCTCACCACGCCCGGACGCGTGATTCTGAACGCAGAGGTAGAGCGTTCACTCCACGAGTCGACGGACGAGGACCTCGGCGACCTGCCGTTCCTCAACCGGACTCTCTCGAAGAAGGAGACGGACGTCTTCATCTCCGACCTTGCCGACCGCTACGGCGCGCACGTGATTGCCGGCGTGCTCGACAAGGTCAAGACCCTGGGCTTCCGCTACGCGACGAAGGCCGGGATCACGATCTCGAAGAACGACATCATCATCCCGCCGGAAAAGGACGCGCTCCTCGCTGAGTACGAGGAGAAGGTGACGAACGTCGAGACGCTCTACGAGCGAGGCCTGATCACCGAGGAGGAGCGCCACGAGCAGATCGTCAACCTCTGGACCGAGGCGACCGAGGACGTCGCCGAGGCGATGGAGAAGACGCTCTTCGAGCTGAACCCGATCTACATGATGGCCAACTCGGGTGCCCGCGGCTCGTTCAAGCAGATCCGCCAGCTTGCCGGCATGCGCGGCCTGATGGCGAATCCGAAGGGCGAGATCATCGAGCGCCCGATCAAGGCGAACTTCATGGAAGGCCTCTCGGTGCTCGAGTACTTCATCTCGACCCACGGCGCCCGCAAGGGCCTCGCCGACACGGCCCTGCGGACGGCTGACTCCGGCTACCTGACCCGGCGTCTGGTCGACGTCTCGCAGGACGTGATCATCCGCGAGGAGAACTGCAAGACGAAGGACTTCGTCGATCTCCCGTTGCACGTACCCGAGGGAGTGAACAAGAGCATCCTCGGGCGTGTGCTCGGTGAGGACGTCCACCGTCCACTCGCGAGCGGCAAGCCCGGCAAGACGGTTGTGGGCGAGAAGGGCGCGGTCGTCACGAACCAGCTTCTCGACGACATCGAGGAAGCGTTCGAGGAGATCGAGGAAGAGCCGCTCATCCCCGTCCGCTCGGTGTTGAAGTGCCGCAGCGAGTTCGGCGTCTGCCAGGCTTGCTACGGGATCTTTCTCGCCACCGGGGGCATGTGCGAGATCGGCGACGCGGTCGGGATCATCGCCGCGCAGTCGATCGGAGAGCCCGGCACGCAGCTGACGATGCGGACGTTCCACACCGGCGGCGTGGCAGGAGCCGACATCACGCACGGCCTTCCTCGTGTGGTCGAGATCTTCGAAGCGCGCAACCCCAAGGGGGCTGCGAAGCTCGCCGAGGTCGGAGGCACGGTCAAGGTCGAGGACACGGAGCGTGGGCCCAAGGTTACGATCGTCACCGACGAGAAGGACGAAGACGGCGAGCCGTTGGAGCCGGTGGCCTACCAGCTTCCGCGCCGCACGCGCGTGCTCGTCGAGGACGGCCAGGAGGTCGAGCCAGGCGATGCCTTGCACGAAGGCTCACTCAATCCGGCCGATCTGCTCCGCCTGAAGGGCTCGACGGCGACTGAGCTCTACCTCGTCTCGGAGGTGCAGAAGGTCTACAAGTCGCAAGGTGTCGACATTCACGACAAGCACATCGAGCTGATCGTCCGGCAGATGCTGAAGAAGGTGCGCGTGGAGAACGCCGGCGACACCGATCTCCTGCCGGGCCAGCTCGTCGACCGAGTTGTGCTCGAGCGGGAGAACGTTCGGGTGAAGAAGGAGAAGAGCAAGAAGGAGCAGGCGACCTTCGAGCCCCTGATTCTCGGGATCACGAAGGCCTCGCTCGCGACGGAGTCCTTCCTCTCGGCGGCCTCCTTCCAGGAGACGACGAAGGTGCTGACCGATGCCTCGATCGAGGGCAAGGTCGACCGTCTGCTCGGTCTCAAGGAGAACGTGATCATCGGCAAGCTGATCCCGGCCGCGACCGGGCTCAAGCGCTATCGCTCGATCGACATCGGCCCGTCGGAAAAGGTGCCGAAGGAGACGTACGAGCGCGAGGCCCTTCTGGCGGCGCTCGAGGAGATCGGCTCCGACGGAGGCGACGGTCTCGACCTCGCGAACCTCGGTATCGACTTCGGCGGCCAGCCCGAGACGAACGACGAAGGGAAGCCGCACGACGCGACCGAGGCCGAGGAAATCCCCGAGGTCGACACTCCGCTAGACGAATAGCACTCACGCGGGGAAGGTGTTGCGCGCCTTCCCCGCTGCTACCGTGAGGCAGGGTCGGGTGAAGAGGCTGCTGTTCATCGCGCTGGCCGCGTCTGCGGCCCTGGGAGTCGCGCCGCATCGCGCCGCCGCGGCCGACACCTGCGGGATTCCGAGCCGGGGAACGCTCTGGGTCGACTTCGCCGACGGCTCGGTCCCGTTCTGGCAGACGTTTGCGCGGCCCGGAGTGATCGCGGCTGCCTCGAACTTCATCTTCCCGGAGCTCCTGCGGAGCTACGGCGCGAAGACGGTCTACTGGGACATGAAGTTCGTGCGGCGCGTGGGCACGCCGCTCGAGCCCTTCGATCCGGCTCTCGTGGTCGACCGGGCGAACCGGATGTACGACACCGCGGCAATGTCGATGGGCTGCGCTCACCCGATCATCGGCGAGAACGAGATGAACGGCGCCAGCCTGATCACTCCTTGGAGCGCGACGAACGCGCAGTACCGGCGCAACGTGCTCATCTACCTGCAGACGCTCGCCGCGCGGGGGGCGCATCCAGTCCTCTTCGTGCCCAGCCAGCCCTACATGGGCGCGGAGGCGGCGGACTGGTGGCGGCAGGCCGCCGGCTACGCAGACATCGTGCGCGAGGCCTACTTCTCGGCTCCGCAACTCGCCAAGTTGGGACCGGTCGAAGGCAGCCGCACGCTGCGCGGGATGTTCAGGCGTTACGTGCAGACGTTCACCGCAGTCGGGATCCCGACGCGGAAGCTCGGGCTCATGCTCGGCTTCCATACGACTCCCGGCTCCGGGGGACGCGAGCACGCGCCGCTTCCCGCCTGGCTCGAGGTGACGAAGCTCCAGACCCTCGCTGCGAAACAGGTCGCGGCCGAGCTCAACCTGCGTTCCGTGTGGTCGTGGGGCTGGGGCGTCTGGAGCGTCGCCGAGGACGACCCGGACAAGCCAATTGCCGCGTGCGTCTACCTCTGGGCCCGCGACCCGACGCTCTGCAATGGGCCGAGAGCCGCCGGCCCGAGCTTCAACGCCTCGCGCACCGAGGGGCAAATCGTGCTTCCCCCCGGAACGCGCTGCACCGTCTCCGGCAACCCCGTCACGACGAGCGCTATCCGCGATCTCACACCGGTCACCGGCGACGCGGATGTCGCCTTCTCCGCGGTCTTCGGGCGGGTGGTCGCGAGCCTGTACGCGCCCCTGAAACCGAAGGAGATCGTCGCAGCGGAAACAGCCGTGATCTCGCGTCTCGGGGGGCAGGCCGCCTATGGAGCTGCCCTTGCCCGTGCGCACGCGAGCAAACGCGCCGCCCGGGGCGTGATCGAAGACGAGTTGCGCCGCTCATTGATCGAGCAGCGGATGAGCGTTGCGAGCCCGTCGGCCGCCGACGTGCAGGCGTACTACGAGAACTACGGAGAGACGAATGCCCGCCTCGTCGAGACGAAGGCGCCGGCGCCGTGGCTCGGCGGCCGCAAGCGCGGTTTTGCGCTCCAGTCGAGCGCGCCTCCCCAGCTCTTCTCGGCGCCGGACGGGCGTTGGGTGACGATTCGGACGATGCTCGGCCCTATTCGCCTACGCGCTCTGGACCCGACCCTCCCCCTGGGGGCGATCCCCTTCGAGCTGGCGCGCCCGGCCGTGGTGACCGCCCTCAAGTCGCTCGCCCGTGACCAGGCCTACGAGGCCTGGCTGCTCGCGCGCGAGCAGTCCTACTCGGAAGTGGCTCTCTGCCGCAGGGATGAGCAGCCCACACCGGGCGTCGTCCCACTCACCGACTACCTGCCGTTCCTCGCCCTGGCATAGCGCTTACTGCGCGCCGGAGACGGGGTGGTCGTCCTCCTGCGGCGGCTCGTGCAGCCGGGGCGTGTCGGGGAGGGGCTCGACCGATGGCCCGGCCGCCTCGCCGGCGGAGACGACCTGGCCTTTGCCGCGCTCCTTCGCCCGGTAGAGCGCCTCGTCGGTCCGCTCGAAGAAAGCAGTCGGATCGTCGTCCTCACGCAGCGAGGCGATCCCGGCGGAGACGAAAAGGCGGCCCGCCTGGCCGACGGGCCGGGACGAGACGGCGCCGAGCAGGCGGTGGTAGAGCTGGTCCGCGTCGGCGGTCGAGGACTCCGGCAGGATGACCGCGAACTCGTCCCCGCCGACGCGGCAGGCGATGTCCGCAGAGCGGACGACGTCGCGCACGCGCTCGGCCGTCTCAGCGAGGACGGCATCGCCGGCGAGGTGGCCGATGCGATCGTTGATGGCCTTGAAGTCGTCGAGGTCGAAGACGATCAGCGCGAGCTGCCGCCCGTATCGATGCGCTCGCGAGACTTCGCGCGCCAGGGTCTCGTGGAAGTAACGGCGGTTGTGGAGGCCGGTGAGCGCGTCGAGGTCGGCGAGCTGGCGCGCCTCCCGGAACCGGCGGGCGTTCTCGATCGCAGGGCCCGCCCGCTCGGCGAGCTCCTCGAGCTCCCTGATCTCCTCCTCCGAGAAGTGGTGAGCGTGCGAGCGGCTGTAGACGCTCAGGAATCCCATCGGGCCGACCTCGCCCGGCACCGGCACGGCGAGGCCCGAGTGCACGACCTCGGCGCTGTCCTCGAGTGAGGGCGGATACTGGTAGACGAGCGAGATCGCCCGCGCCTCGTGCCCGTCAGGCGGCCCGGAGATGACCTGTCGGTGCGCCTCGTCGGCCGAGAGGCCGAGTGTGGCGACGATCGGCTTCTCGTCGCCGTCTGCGATCGAGACGAGCGCGGCGTCGACGCCAGGCAGGGCGCCGCCCGCCTCGAGCGTGCGCGAAAGGACCTCGTCGAGGTCGATCGAGCCGGCGAGCTCGGCCAGGGAGCGGTTCCGGCGGCCTTCCTCATGTGCCCGTTCAAGCGACTCGGAGAGCTCCCGGACCATGGTCTCGATCCGCGAGTTCATCTCGGAGACAAGCGCGAGCATGTGCTGCTCGCCTCCTCGCGTCCGGCGCCGCGCGCGGACGAATAGTGCAAGCGATATCAGGGCGAGCGTCGCGAGCGCTGCGCCAATGCCCACCAGAATGGTGGTTGTCGTTACCGCCGCCGCCGTCATCTCCCTCGTCCCATCCTCCGCTTTGTCCGGCAGCCGCCGCTCGAGCGCCGGGCGCTCTCACTGTAATCCCGTCCGGTGCCGCAGGCTATGCTTTGAAAACCGTAAAGTCACTCGATCGGATACGCACGAAGAAGGCTAGTGCAACGGCTTGATCTCGCGGAGCCATGCGCATTTCCCCGTTTGACGGTGCGCCCTGCCTTCGGTACCATCGTCGTACCGGTTGGCAGGGGCCCCAGCCCCCCGCCAGCCTTTGTTGTGTAAGTGCCCAGACAGAGGGAGTACATGCCGACCGTCAATCAGCTGGTCCGAAAAGGCAGGGTCGCCCCGAAGGCGAAGGTGAAGACCCCTGCCCTTCGCGGCGCGCCGCAAAAGCGGGGCGTCTGTACCCGTGTGATGACCCAGACGCCGAAGAAGCCAAACTCGGCGCTGCGAAAGGTTGCGCGTGTACGGCTGACTAACGGGATGGAGGTCGGCGCCTACATCCCGGGCGAGGGGCACAACCTCCAGGAGCACTCGGTCGTCCTCATCCGCGGCGGCCGCGTGAAGGACCTGCCCGGCTATCGCTACAAGGTGATTCGCGGCGGGCTCGACACGGCCGGCGTCGGCGACCGGCGGCAGGGGCGCTCCAAGTACGGCGCGAAGAGAGGCTCGTAGTGCCTCGCCGAGCCACGATTCAGCCTCGCACCGTGGAACCGGATCCGGTCCACAGCTCGCGACTCGTGACGCAGGTGATCAACAAGGTGATGACGCGCGGGAAGAAGTCGACCGCCGAGGCGATCGTCTACCGCGCCCTGGACCGAATCGGCGAGCAGACCGGCAAGCCGCCGGTCGAGGTGCTCGAGCAGGCGGTCAAGACGGTGACGCCGGTGCTCGAGGTGCGCCCCCGCCGGGTCGGCGGCGCGAACTACCAGGTGCCCGTTGAGGTGCCTCAGCGCCGCGCGCGCACGCTCGCGGTGCGCTGGATCGTCCAGTTCGCGCGCGACCGGCGCGAGAAGCACATGGACGAGAAGCTCGCCGGCGAGATTCTCGACGCGCTCAACCAGCAGGGCGGCGCGTTCAAGCGCAAGGACGACCTCTACCGGATGGCGCAGGCCAACAAGGCCTTCGCCCACTACCGTTGGTGATGGCGACGATGGCTGCTACCAAGGAACACGTCGCACTCGAACGGGTCCGCAACATCGGGATCATGGCTCACATCGACGCCGGGAAGACCACGACGACGGAGCGGATCCTCTACTACACGGGCCGCACCCACAAGCTCGGCGAGGTCCACGAGGGCGCGGCGGTGATGGATTGGATGGCGCAGGAGCAGGAGCGCGGCATCACGATCACGTCTGCTGCCACAACGGCGTTCTGGCGCGATTTTCGTATCAACATCATCGATACGCCCGGGCACGTGGACTTCACAGTCGAGGTCGAGCGCAGCCTGCGCGTGCTCGACGGCGCGATTGCCGTTTTCGATTCTGTCGCAGGAGTCGAGCCGCAATCCGAGACCGTCTGGCGGCAGGCGGACCGCTACAGCGTCCCCCGGATCGCCTTCATCAACAAGATGGACCGCACCGGCGCGGACTTCTTCGCCGCCGTGCAGTCCATGATCGACCGGCTCGGCGCCCGTCCCGTGCCGATCCAGCTGCCGATCGGCCAGGAAGAGCACTTCCGGGGCATCGTCGACCTGATCGAGATGCGCGCGGTCACGTGGTCCGACGACCTCGGCACGAAGATGGACATAGGTGAGATCCCGGCCGAGCTCGCCGAGCAGGCGCAGGAGTACCACCATCAGCTGATCGACGCCGTCGCGGACCATGACGACGAGCTACTGGAGACGTACCTCCTGGACGAGGACGCGGTCACCTCGGACATGCTCAAGCGCGCGATTCGCGCCGCAACGCTCGACATCTCGGTCACGCCCGTGCTCGCAGGCTCCGCGTTCAAGAACAAGGGCGTGCAGCCACTGCTGGACGCCGTCGTCGACTACCTCCCGAGCCCGCTCGACGTGCCGCCCGTGCACGGGATCGACCCCCGCACGGACCACGAGCTGTCGCGGCGCCCGGCGAAGGACGAGCCGTTCGCCGCGCTCGTCTTCAAGGTGATGTCCGACCCCTACGTCGGCAAGCTGACGTACTTCCGCGTCTACTCCGGCCAGGTCGAGGCCGGCGATCGCGTGCTCAACACGACCACCGGCAAGACGGAGCGGATCGGGCGGATCTTGCAGATGCACGCGAACCACCGCGAGGAGCGCGACGAGATCGGCGCCGGGGAAATCGCCGCCGCGGTCGGCCTCAAGGCGTCGACAACGGGCGACACGCTCGCCATCGACACCGCACCGATCCGGCTCGAGTCGATGGAGTTCCCAGAGCCGGTCATCTCGGTCGCGATAGAGCCGAAGACGAAGGCCGACCAGGACAAGCTGGCCGGCGGTCTGCAGCGGCTCTCGGAGGAGGACCCGACCTTCCGGGTGCGGACCGACGACGAGACCGGCCAGACCCTGATCTCCGGCATGGGCGAGCTCCATCTCGAGATCATCGTCGACCGCCTTCTGCGTGAGTTCTCGGTCGACGCGAACGTGGGCCGCCCGCAGGTGGCCTACCGCGAGACATTCGGCAGGCCCGTCGAGAAGATCGAGGGCCGATTCGTCCGCCAGACCGGCGGCCGCGGCCAGTACGGGCACGCGGTGATCAACGCCGAGCCGGGCGAGCCAGGCGCCGGGTACGAGTTCGTCGACAAGATCGTCGGCGGCAAGATCCCGCGCGAGTACATCCCCGCTGTCGATCTCGGCATCCAGGAGGCGATGGAGTCCGGGATCCTCGCGGGCTACCCCGTCGTGGATGTCCGCATCGAGCTCGTCGACGGCTCCTTCCACGAGGTCGACTCGAGCGAGATTGCGTTCAAGGTCGCCGGCTCGATGGCGTTCAAGAGCGCGATGCAGCGATCGAAGCCGAAGCTGCTCGAGCCTGTCATGGCCGTCGAAGTGGTGACCCCCGAGGACTACCTCGGCGACGTCATGGGCGACCTCAACTCGCGCCGCGGGCGCGTCGAGGGCCTCGAGCCGCGGGGCAACGCGCAGGCGATCCGCGCCCGCGTGCCACTGGCGACCATGTTCGGCTACGCGACCGACCTGCGCTCGACGACGCAGGGCCGGGCCACGTTCACCATGCAGTTCGATCGATACGAGGAAGTCCCTCAGTCGATCGCAAGCGAGATCGTCGACTCTCAGACCACGTAAGGAAGGAAAGGAAGGAATGGGCAAGCAGAAGTTCGAGCGCAGCAAGCCGCACCTCAACGTCGGCACGATCGGTCACATCGACCACGGTAAGACGACGCTCACCGCTGCGATCACGAAGGTGCTCGCGGAGCAGGGCACGAACACCGCCGTGCGCGACTTCGAGTCGATCGACAACGCACCGGAGGAGCGCCAGCGCGGAATCACGATCAACACTTCGCACGTCGAGTACGAGACGGCGAACCGGCACTACGCCCACGTCGACTGCCCCGGCCACGCCGACTACATCAAGAACATGATCACCGGCGCCGCCCAGATGGACGGGGCGATCCTGGTGGTCTCGGCGGCCGACGGCCCGATGCCGCAGACGCGTGAGCACATCCTGCTGGCTCGGCAAGTCGAGGTTCCCTACATCGTCGTCTTCCTGAACAAGGCCGACATGGTCGACGACCCGGAGCTGCTCGAGCTCGTCGAGATCGAGGTTCGCGAGCTGCTCTCGAAGTACGAGTTCCCGGGCGACGACATCCCGATCGTGACCGGCTCGGCTCTGAAGGCGCTCGAGGGCGACGAGGAGCAGGCCCAGAAGATCCTCGAGCTGATGCAGGCTGTGGACGACTACATCCCCGAGCCGCAGCGCGACGTCGACAAGCCGTTCCTGATGCCGATCGAGGACGTGTTCACGATCACCGGGCGTGGCACGGTCGTCACGGGCCGGATCGAGCAGGGCCAGATCAAGTCCGGCGACGAGGTCGAGATCGTCGGCATCCACCCGGCGGTCGAGAAGACCGTGGTCACCGGGCTCGAGATGTTCAACAAGACCCTCGACTTCGCCCAGGCGGGCGACAACGCCGGCGCGCTCCTGCGCGGGACCAAGCGCGAGGAGGTCGAGCGCGGCCAGGTTCTCGCCAAGCCGAGCTCGATCACGCCGCACACCGAGTTCAAGGCCGAGGTCTACGTGCTCTCGAAGGACGAGGGCGGCCGCCACACGCCGTTCTTCAACGGCTACCGGCCGCAGTTCTACTTCCGGACCACGGACGTCACGGGCTCGATCAAGCTCCCGGACGGCCAGGAGATGGTCATGCCGGGCGACAACACGAACATGGACATCGACCTGATCCAGCCGATCGCCATGGACCAGGGGCTGCGATTCGCGATCCGCGAGGGCGGCCGCACGGTCGGGGCCGGCGTGGTCACGGAGATCACCAAGTAGCGGCCGTCCGAAAAATGACGACGAGAAACCGAGAAAGAGAAGGGTAGGGCGTGCCGCAGAGCAAGATCCGAATCCGCCTCAAGGGCTATGACCACCAGCAGCTCGACAAGTCTGCGAGCCAGATCGTGGAGACCGCACAGCGCACCGGTGCGACCATCACCGGGCCTGTGCCCCTGCCCACCGAGAAGAACGTCTACTGCGTGATCCGCAGCCCGTTCAAGGACAAGGACTCCCGCGAGCACTTCGAGGTGCGCACGCACAAGCGCCTGATCGACATTCATTCCCCGACGCCGAAGACGGTCGATTCGCTGATGCGGCTCGACCTGCCGGCGGGAGTCGACATCGAGATCAAGCTGTGATGACGACCCTCTTGCTCCTATCTCGCACTCTCGGAGCCGAGAGCACGATCTCCTCCCAAGGTGATCGCTCGTGAAAGGCATCGTCGGCAAGAAGCTGGGCATGACGCAGGTCTTCGACGCGGAGACGGGCGAGGTGACGCCGGTGACCGTGATCGAGGCCGGCCCCTGTCCGGTCGTGCGCGTGAAAACTGTCGACTCGGACGGTTACGAGGCCGTGCAGCTCGCCTTCGACCCCGTGGCCGAGTGGAAGCTGACGAAGCCGAAGCTCGGGCAGCTCGGCAAGGCCGGCCCGCACAGGGGGCTGGTGGAGTTTCGAGGGCCTACTGCGCTCACCGAGGGCGAGTCGGTCACGGTCGAGACCTTTGAGCCGGGCGAGCGGGTGAAGGTCTCCGGAATCGGAATCGGCAAGGGGTTCGCCGGCACGATCAAGCGCCACAACTTCAGCCGTGGACCGAAGACGCACGGCTCGCACAACATCCGCCAGCCGGGCTCGATCGGAGCGTCGGCAACACCGTCACGTGTCTTCAAAGGGATTCGGATGGCCGGCCGGATGGGCGGCAAGCGCGTCACCCAGGTCGGGCTGACCGTGCACGAGGTCGACCCGGAGCGGAACCTGCTCCTGGTCAAGGGCGCAGTCCCCGGCCCGCGCAACGGGATCGTCGAGGTGCGGGAGGACAAGCGTGGCGGCTGAGAAAACGCCCCGCACCAAGCCCGCGCGCTCCGAAGGCGGCGTCTCGGCGCCGGTCCTCGGCACGGCGGGCAAGTCTTCCAAGAGCGTCACCCTCGACGGCGGCGTGTTCGGTGACCAGGTCAGGGCCCATCTCGTGCACGAGACTGTGCGCGCCGAGCTGAACGAGGCCCGAGCGGCGACACGCGGCGGCAAGAGCCGTGGCCTCGTCGCCGGCGGCCGCTCCAAGCCGTGGCGCCAGAAGGGAACCGGCAGGGCACGCGCCGGCTCGATCCGCGCCCCGCACTGGACCGGCGGCGGCATGGCATTCCCGCCGACCGGGCGCAACTTCGAGACGAAGGTGAACCGGAAGGCTCGCCGGGCCGCCCTTCGGAGTGCGCTCTCGGCGCATGCGCAGGCCGGGACGATCGGCGTCGTCGACCCAGGCACTTTTGACGAGCCTTCGACGAAGCAGGCGGACGAGCTCATGAGCGCCTGGGGAAAGGAGCTCCCGCTGTTGCTGGTGGCGCAGCCGGGGGACGAGGGGCTGATCAAGTCGTTCCGGAATCTGGACCGGGTAGCGATCACCGTGCCCGCGGAGCTCGAGGTGCAACAGGTCGTCTGGGCGCGCGCGCTGCTGATAAGCGAGCCGGCGCTCGAGCAGATCCAGGGGAAGGCGTCATGAGCTTGCATCCGGCGGTGAAGCCGCCCGTCCGCGCCAGCGGACATGTGGAGGGGGTCTGGGGGAACCGGGAGGTTCCCTCAGAGGGGAGCGCGCGATGAGTCTGCATCCCAACGAAGTCCTGCTCGCGCCGGTCGTGACGGAGAAGAGCTACGAGCTGATCGACCAGCGCAAGTACTCGTTCCGCGTCCACCAGGATGCGCACAAGACGCAGGTGCGCCAGGCCGTCGAGGAGCTCTTCGACGTCCACGTCGAGGGCGTGAACATCCTCAAGGTGCAGCCGAAGCCGAAGCGGCGCGGCCTCAGGCGCGGCAAGAAGCCCGGCTGGAAGAAGGCGATCGTGCAGCTGCGCGAGGGCGAGTCGATCGAGATCTTCGAGGGAGCCCAGGCTTAGTGGCCCTCCGTAAATACAAGCCCACGTCACCCGGGCGGAGGTTCATGTCCGTCTCCGCCTTCGACGAGCTGACCAAGGCCGAGCCGGAGAAGAGCCTGCTCGAGCCGCTGAAGAAGAGCGGCGGGCGGAACGCGTACGGCCGGATCACCCGGCGCCACCAGGGCGGCGGGCACAAGCGCCGCTACCGCGTGATCGACTTCAAGCGGCTCAAGGACGGCGTGCCGGCGAAGGTGGCTGCGATCGAGTACGACCCCAACCGGTCGGCACGGATCGCGCTCCTGCACTACGCCGACGGCGCCAAGGCCTACATCCTGGCGCCGGCGAGGCTTCAGGTCGGCGCCTCGGT
>JBARRQ010000110.1:0-7218 GCA_049644305.1 Gaiellaceae bacterium | reverse complement strand
CCTGATGGCGGCACCGCAAGCGGTGCCTAGTTGCGGTAGCTGACGGCCTCCGCAACGCGTCGACCGGTCATTTCAGACGTCGCAGTGGCCGACCCCGCGCGCCTTGGCGGCGACTTAGGCGGCCGCTACGGACTTCGGCCGCCGGCCTCGCCTGGCTGCCGCATGCCCGGGCATTTGCCCGGCGCAGTTGTCGCAGAGATCGGCCTGCTTCGAGCCACGCCGCGCGTCCGCAAAGTTCAGGCGCATCGTCGCGCCCTTTCCTTCAGCGACTTCTCTGCCGCAGTTGTCGCACACGAGCACTGTTTTCCGTGCCAACTCGTCCTCCTCGTTCCACCGGGAATACGCTGAAAGCTCGGCGTTAGGTCGTGCGAATACTACGCAGCTTTGCGCGGCCGGTGATTTCGATCCGGCCGCAGCAGGCTCACGAGCGCCTGTTCCTCTCGATCGAGACCGAGATCGCGCGCGCCGACAACCCGTAAATGTCGCGGTCGGAAATCCTCGATCGTTCGGCCGTCGAGATACTGATCGATCACGGCGGGACTGACGTACGACGACCGCGCAACTGCCGGGGTATTGACGACCGACGCCGCGCGCGTTCTCGTAGCGGAACAAGCCTCGCGGGCCGACACGCCTCCATCCCCCTCGCCGAGCCATAGAGTTTCCTCTGTAGCCACGAAGCCGTTGTCCTAATCGCGGAGGTGAGGCGCGCCGAATGGCGGGCAAGACGATTGTCGTCCTCGAAGGCGACGAGACCGGACAGGAGCTGCTCGAAGAGGCACTCCGCGTTCTCGCGCCCGGCGTGATCGGCCTCGAGTTTCGGCTCCCGCGCTTCGACCTCTCGCTCGAGTCGCGCCGGGCGACGGGCAACGAGATCGTTCATCAGGCGGCCGCCGCCGTCCGTGATGCCGGCCTCGGGCTGAAGGCGGCAACGATCACCCCCGAGGGCGCGGAAGACGTCGGCTCTCCGAACCGGATTCTCCGCGAGGAAATCGGTGGGCGCGTGATCGTTCGAACGGGAAGGCGAATTCCGGGGGTCGTGCCGCTCGGCGGCGTGCACGCGCCGATCTCGGTCGTCCGGATGGCGGTCGGTGATGCGTACGGGGCAGCGGAATGGCGCGAGGGCGAAGGCGACGACGAGGCCGCGTTTCGCACCGAGCGCATCGAGCGCAGGATCTGCCGCTCGGTGGCCGAGTTCGCGTTCAGGCTGGCGGAAGAAACCGGAGCAAAGGTCTTCGGCGGCCCGAAATACACCGTCAGCCCCATCTACGAGGGCTTGCTGAAGGAGGAGATGGACGCAGCGGCCGGACGCCATCCCGACGTTCCGTACGAGCCGCAGCTGATCGACGCGACATTCGCACTGCTCATCGCCTCGAGCGGGGATCCGCTCGTCATCCCCGCTCTCAACCGCGACGGCGACATCCTGTCCGACCTGGTCCTGCCGTTGTTCGGCTCGATCGCGGGCTCCGAGTCGCTGCTCGTCGCCTTCGAGGACGACTACGTGCCCCGAGTGGTCCTGGCGGAGGCGGCTCACGGGACGGCTCCTTCGCTCAAAGGAAAGAACGTCGCGAATCCGATGGCGATGATCCTGGCCGCTGCCGCGCTCCTCTCTTACGCCGGGGAGGAGGCACAGAGCGCGGCGCGCGCGATCCGGGAGGCGTGCCTCGAGGCAGTTGCGGACGGGATCCGCACGCCTGATCTCGGCGGCGACTCGGGCACGAGCGAGTTCACCGACGAGGTGATCAGGCGCACGCGCTCGAAGCTCGAGGTCTGGGCCACGCTCTAGAGACGCTTCGAGACTTACGACGCCGCGGCCGCGGACAGCTCCTCGGCCTCGTCGAAGAGCTGCAAGAAGATCCGGACTATGTCCGGGTCGAATTGCGTTCCCGAGCAGCGCTCGACTTCGGCGAGCGCCTCATCCCGCCTCAGCGCGCGGCGGTAGGGACGGTCGCTCGTCATCGCGTCGAACGCGTCGGCGACCGCCAGCACGCGCGCCTCGAGCGGAATCTCCTCGCCCGCCCTGCCGGTCGGATAGCCGCTGCCGTCCCAGCGCTCGTGGTGGTACAGGATGTAGGGAAGCGCAGGGCGGAAGGCCGACAGGCGGAACAGGATCTTGGCGCCCAGCTTCGGATGCTCACGGATCTCCGCCATCTCTCGTGCGTCTAGCCGCCCTTCCTTCCCCAGCACCTCGTCGGATACGCCCAGCTTCCCGATGTCGTGGAGCGGTCCGCCGACCTGGAGCAGCGCCAGCCGCTCTTCGTCCCATCCGAGCCGCCGTGCGATCGCCTCGGCAAGGGCCGTCACGCGGGCCGAGTGGCCGCGGGTGTAGGGATCGCGGGCTTCGATCGCTCTGCTGAGCACGGAGAGCATCGCCACGACTCGGAAGCTTCAAGCTCGATCCGCGTATCCCTCTTTTGGGGGAGGCCGTTCAGGCGGGCTGGCGCCAGATCCCCGTGATCGGCGGCGTCGTGGCTGACCGACCGAGCCGCGCGAGGCCCCAGGCGTCCTCGATCGTTCGCAGGAGGCCGTAGTGAGACGTCCGCGCCGTGTAACGCGATCCCGGAACCACGAGCGGCCCGAGCGCGAGCGCCGGAACGGGATCGCCGGCCGGAGCCGAGCCGGGCGGCTCGTCTGTGATGACGAAGACAACGCTGCGGACAAGCCGCGCGCTGCGCAGGAGCGGAGTCACAAAGCGCCCGAGCCAGGCGTCGCCCGTCGCGACAGAGCAGTCGTGCATGTCGTGGCAGAGGTCGGGGACCACGAGTGAGAACGCCGGGAGCCGCCCCGAGGCGAGGTCGCGCGAGAATTGACCCAGCGGGACTACGTGCCGGCGGCGGGCGGGGCTCGCCAGGATGTCCCGAAAGTAGAGGAAGGGCATGTGCTTCTTGGCGTAGCGTCCGGCGAAGGCTCCGGTGAAACCCGGTTGCGGGAGGCCTTCCGCGTAGGCCTTCCAGGTGCGGTGCGCGCGGTCGAGCGTGTCGGCGAGATTTCGGCCCGCGACCACGCAGTCGGTGCAGTCGCTCTGGATCCCGTGCGTCGAGCCCGAGACGAGCGCGAGGTAGTTCGGGAGGCTCGGATGAGCTACTCCGCCGTAACGAGAGAGGACGGCGTAGCGGGAGGCGAAGGAGTTGAAGTTCGGCGCGGCCGGGTTGCCCAGGACGTCCGCCTGCGCCTTGTTCTCGAGCACGACCACGAGCACGTGGGCGAATCGCGGGACCGGCTTTGTCACGCCGCCGGCCCAGCCGAGCGATGCGGCCGCGAGCAGCGCCGTCACCCCGAGCAGCGCCCGCTTCACTGCTCGGCCTCCGTGCGCAGCACCCGCTTCCTCCAGAAATGGATCGCGCCGAAGACCACAGCGACCAGCACGATAATGGCGGCACCGCCGAGCAGGCCGTACCGGCCGACCGCCGCAGCGGCCGCATGGCCGAGGTAGTAGGCGAGCAGCCCGATCAGGATGGACCAGCAGATCCCGCCTGCCGCATTCCAGATCAGGAATTTCCACCAGTGCATACGCGAGATTCCTGCGAGCCACGCTGCGGTCACCCGCAGTACCGCGAAGAAGCGCCCGATGAAGACCGTCTTCGAGCCGTGACGCTCGAAGAAGCCCTCCGCCCATGGGAGCGTGCGTCCGCTCCAGCGCCTGATCGGCCCCCAGCGCTCGAGCACCTTGCGGCCGCCCGTGCGCCCGAGCCAGTAGCCGATGTTGTCACCGACGATCGCCCCCGCCGCGGCGACCGCGATCACCTCGACGATGTTGAGCTCGCCGCGGGAGGCGAAGATCCCGGCGGCGATCAGGCCCGTCTCGCCTGGCAACGGCACGCCGCTCGACTCGAGCATCACGAGCAGGAACAGCGCAACCAGGCCGTAGTGGTGGATGAGGCTCGTCACGTCTGCAGTCTAGGTACGACCTCGTAGGCCATCAGAACGGCATCTACCAGCTCTCCCGCCCGGCGGTAGTGCCGGCGACGATAGCCCTCCCGCTCGAAGCCGAAGCGCTCGTACAGCGCCAGCGCGGGCTCGTTGTGCGGGAAGACGTGGAGCTCCAGCTTCGAGACCCCCACGTCCCGTGCCCAGTCGACCGCCTGCTCGAGGAGCGCCCGGCCGATTCCCCGGCGGCGATGGCTGCCCACGACCATGAGCCCGAGATCGGCGACGTGAAAGCTCGCCGGATGCGGGTCCCGCGAAAGCGAGAGACGCCCGACGATCCCTGCCGGCGCCTCCGCGACGAAGACGGCCGCATTCGTCGAGCGGCGGATCGAGCGCAGGAACCGCCGCTCGTCGCCCGTGCTACGCCAGGCGCGCGTCGAGATCAACCAGCCCTCCGGCTCGGCGCCCACCTCCTGGGCGAGCACGACGAGCGCGGCGGCATCGCCGGGGACTGCCCGCCGGATCGCGATCTCGTTCATCCGACCACGACGCCGTGGCCTCCCCGCCGGGAGTCGCCCGCGGCCGCAAGACTGCCGTCCTCGCGGAACTCGACGCCCGCGGCACCGCCGAAGAAGAGATTCCGGCGCCGCCAGCGCACGAGCTCGTAGCCGAGCTCGGCAAGTCGGTCGAGCTCACCCGGATCGTTCCCACCTTCGCAATGGACGTGCGGGTCTTCGAGGTGGACGCGCGGGCGCTCGATCGCCTCCTTGACGCCGAGCCCGTGGCCGACGACGTTGACGACGATCTGGAGGATCGCCCCGCGCAGCCGAAGGGAGCCGGCGCTGCCGACGACGAGCCGCGGACGCCGGTCGCGGAGCACTAGCGAGGGCGCCATGCCGCTCGTGAAGCGCACGCCCGGCTTCGGCATCCCGCCCGTCGCCGTCAGGTCGAACTCGCCGAGCATGTTGTTCAGCTGGATCCCCGTGCCCGGGACGACGACGCCGGAGCCCGAGCCTGTCGAGGCGGTGAGTGAGGCCGCGTTACCCTGGCCGTCGACGACGGAAATGTGGGTCGTCCCTCGCAGAGCCTCCGGCAGGCGCCTGCGCAGCCGGCGTGCCGCCGAGCTGAGCGCTCGCGAGTCGTAGAGGCGGCGCGCGAGCCCACCGCGGTAAAGCTCACGCGCGAAGGAGTCGCCCCGCGCGGCCTCCTGCTCGCGCATGACCTCCACCAGCCGGGCGATCGCCTCGGCGCTTCCCGCGGGGCCGCCAGGGCCGAGCCGGTCGAGCAGCCGGGCGCCCAGGCCGATCAGGATGCCACCGGTCGAAGGCGGCGGGTTCGACTCGAGCTCGTGGCCGAGGAACGAAACGCGGACGGGCCGCCGCTGGATCACCCGGTACTCGGCCAGATCGCGCAGTGTGATCTCCCCGCCCCCTTCGCTCACACGGCGGCAGACCAGGCGCGCGAGCTCACCGCGGTAGAAGTCGTCCGCGCCCGTCTCGGCAAGCCGTTCGAGCGTCGCGGCGAGGTCGGTCATGACGAGACGGTCCCCCGCAGCGAGCGGCTTCCGGCGGCCGTAGATCGCTTGCCCCTCGTCGGTGTGGCGCAGGATCACGTCGAGGATCGCGTGGAGGTAAGCCTGCGCCTTCGTCATGACGACGCCCTCGCGGGCCCGCCGGATTCCCGGCTCGAGTAGCACACGCCACGGCAGCGACCCGAAGCGGCGGTGCGCCTCGCCCAGGCCGGCGACACTTCCTGGAACAGCGCACGACGCCGCCCCGATGCGGAATACCTGCGAAGACTCGGCCGTGAAGGCGACGTCGACCGCGTCCATCTGCACCGTGCCGGCCCTTCGAAGGCCGAGCCCGGGGACGGTGACGAAATGGTCGAGCACACGCGTCGACGCGTCGGAGGCCCGGTGCACGAGCATGAAGCCCCCTGCACCTGGGCCCGTGAGCGGGCTCTCGGCGACCCAGGAGACGAAGGCCGCGGCGATGCAGGCATCGACAGCGTTGCCGCCTTCTGCCAGCACCTCTGCGCCCGCCTCCGCGGTCAGCGGGTGCCCTGCCGCCACCGCGCCTCTCATCAGCACAAGCGTAGTCGGGCATGGCAATGGCGGCGACAACCGTGCCCGGGCGCGCCGCTACGCGCGCTATCGTCTGGTCGCTTGACGAAAGCCGGTCCTCTCGCCCGTGAAGCCGTCTTTGCCGCCGCCGCGGCGGGCACGGCTGCCGCTCTGCTCGTGTGGCTCGGCCCGCCGGGCGCCGATCTGGCCGAGCACGCGTATCAGCGCACGGTCTTCCTCCACCACGGCTTCACTCTCTGGAACAACTTCTGGTACGCCGGCCGATACAGCTTCGTCACGTACAGCGTCCTCTACTACCCGCTCGCGGCGCTGCTCGGGATCCGTCTCCTGGCCGTGGCCACGGTGTCGACCGCGGCGCTCGCCTTCGCCGTCGTCGTCTGGCGTGAGTGGGGACCGGCCGTGCGCTGGTCGAGCCGGACGTTTGCCGTCGTCTGGGCTGGAATCGTGCTCTCTGCCGCATTTCCGTTCGCGCTCGGCGCAGCGCTCGCGCTCCTGGCGATCTGGGCACTCCAGGCCGGGAAGCACGGCCGCTTTGCGCTCTTCGCCGCGTTGACGCTCGCCGCGAGCCCGCTCGCCTTCCTGCTCCTGGCCCTGCTTCTGGCCGGCTTCGGGATCGCCCGCTGGAACGACCGGTCGGCCCTGCTCACGCCCGCGCTGACGATTGCCGGGGTCGGCGCCGTCGAGGTACTGCTCTGGCGCCTGTTCCCCGGAGGCCAATATCCCTTCTCATTTCCCGAGCTCGCCGCTGTCACGACGTTCTGCGTGCTCGGCGCCGCCCTCACGTGGCGCGTCGAGAGGGCGCGCTCGCTGCGTTGGGTGTTCGTCGTCTATCTCGGAGCATGTCTCGCCTCGTACCTGATCCCCTCGGCCGTGGGCGAGAACGTCGCACGGCTGCGCTACGCGGCCGTGCCGCTGACCGTCCTCGCGCTTTGTCTCCGACGCTGGCGTCCGCTGCCCGTCTGTGTCGGCGCTCTCGCGCTCGCGGCGTCCTGGAACGTGACGCCGATTGCCGGGCAGTACCTCAAGGGGAGCTCGGATCCCGCGTCCACTGCTTCCTACTGGGCACCGGCGATCACCTACCTGAGGGCACACCTGACGCCCTCCTACCGCGTAGAGGCCGTCGACACGACGGGCCACTGGGCCGCCGTGTACCTGGCCGAGGCCCAGATCCCGCTGGCGCGGGGCGGCTTCCGCCAAGACGACTTCCCGCAGAACAAGCTGCTCTACGACGAGCTCGGCCCCTCGGCCTATCTGCGCTGGCTGCGAGGGCT
>JBARRQ010000109.1:0-25012 GCA_049644305.1 Gaiellaceae bacterium | reverse complement strand
GGGCTGGTGAGCTCCGCGGGTGACTCGGCCGCCTGCTCGAGCTTCGTCTCGAAGCGCCCGAGCCGCTTCTCCGCGTCCCCGAACTTGTTCTGCGCGCGTCCGAGGTGGGTCCCCACCAGCTCGAAGTCCTCCTTGAACTTGCCGAAGTCCTTCTGGAGCTGGGCGCAGTAAGCCATGACCTCCTGCGCGTGCTGCTCGATCTGGAGCCCCTTCAGCCCGAGGACGATCACCTGCAGGTAGGCCGTCAACGTCGTCGGCGAGACGGGCAGCACCCGCTTCTCATGTGCGTACTCGAGCAGCGCCCCGGTCTTGCCGCAGGCGAGCTCGTAGTAGATCGCCTCCGAGGGTAGGTACATGAAGGCGAAGTCGTAGGTGCCCTCGTCGGGACGGATGTACTTCGAGGAGATCGCATCGACATGCGTCTTGACATCGCGACCGAAGGTTTTCTCGAACTGCTGCCGCTC
The DNA here is from genome assembly GCA_049644305.1 of Gaiellaceae bacterium. Taxonomy (GTDB): domain Bacteria; phylum Actinomycetota; class Thermoleophilia; order Gaiellales; family Gaiellaceae; genus AC-32. The sequence goes on along the minus strand of JBARRQ010000109.1, from coordinate 24,548 downwards.
GATGTCGTTGTCCGCAGCGAGCATTCGCTCGAAGTTGTCGAGCGGGAACTTGGAGTCGATCGGAACGATGCGGTCGACCTTGATGACGGCGTCGACCCGTTCGCCGCCGGTGAAGCCGTACTGGAGCGCATAGGCCGTCGGAGGTAGCCGGTCGCGCAGCAGGTTCTCGAGCAGGAGCTCACCGAAGCCGCCGCGCGCCTTTGGCGGGCGGAGGATCTGCTGGAGCTGCCCGAGGCCCTTGGCTTGCTCGGCGAGTTGCTCCGTGGCCTGGCCGACCGCGCCGAGCTGCTTGTGGATCGCGTTCGTCTGCTTCGTCGCGTGCTCCAGGCGACGGTCGACCTTCGTGTCGAGCTCGCTCAACCGACGGTCCATGGTCGCCGTGATCGCCTGCAGCCGCCCGTCCACCTCGGCGTTGCGCGAGGAAAGCGAGTGGTCCAGCGCGCGCGACGAGCGGTCGAGCACACGTGACAGCCAGAGGGCGAGTGCGCCGCCGCCGAGGACCAGAACGAGCATTGTCACGATCGACGTCATGAGCCGACGAACAGTAGAGACGCCGTCGGACGGCACGAGGGCGGCAAAGCGCCGCCCTCGATGAGAACTTACGTGGTGCGCGCTACGGGCTGTCGGAGCCCTGCGACTGGCTTTCTCCTGCGCGCTCCTCCTGCCCCATCTGCCCGGGCTCGGAGGCCATGCCCTCTTTAGGCGTGCTCTCGCGCGTCATCGAGCTATCGCCTGTCATCGAGCCCGCGTCCTTCTTCTCGCGGCCGAGCAACTTGTCGAGCCAACTCATGCGGCCTCCTCTTTGCCTTGTGTAGTGGGAGTATCCCACGGCCAGAGAAACGCGAGAAGTGGCCACAAAAAACGCCAGATCCGGTTGACCTTGCGGCCCTCCGGATCTGACGAAACGAACCTACTGCGTTTGTAGTCCGGCGTCAAGTGCCCTGAATGCTGCTGCTAGCATCGCCCGCGCCAGGTGGCCAAGAAGTCCAGCACTCCAGCCCCTCCGAGGAGAGTTCAGGCGCCGCAGAAGCGTGTCGAGCCGCGCCGCCGCCGTTCGGCCGAAGAGAGGCGGACGCTCTGGGTCTCCGCTGCCTTCGCCGCATCGGGCCTGGTGGCAATCGCGATCGTCGCGGGACTGTTCTACGCCTTCGGGCACAAAAGCAGCTCGGCGCCTAAGGTCGACCAGAGCAAGCTGGTCGGGCTCCAGACCGGCCCCGCTCCCTGGAACGCCGGGGTCGACTACCTGCCCAACCGTATGCAGCCCCTCGGCCTGCACCAGCTTGGCAGCGAGGGGCAGGGCGTCATCCTCCACATCCATGCGCACCTGGACATCTTCGTTAACCGCAAGAAAGAGCCGGTGCCCGCCGGAATCGGCATCTTCAACGCCACGGGCGGCTTCCTCACCGACCTCCACACCCACACCACGGGGGGAGTGATCCACATCGAGTCGCCGGCCCACCGCACGTTCAGCCTCGGGGAGTTCTTCGGCGTCTGGGGCGTTCGTCTGACGAGGACCTGCGTCGGCGGGTACTGCAAGCCGGCGACGCCCTGGCGCCTCTACGTGAACGGCGCTCCGTACACGGGCGACCCGACCCAGCTGGTTCTCAAAAAGCACCAGGAGCTCGCGATCATCGTCGGCAAGCCGCCCAAGAAGATCCCTTCGACGTACGCATTCCACGGGCTCTAGAGCGCGGCGAGGCGCGGCTATCCTTGCCCGCGCCGGGGTGGCGAAATTGGTCATACGCGCCTGACTTAAAATCAGGTGTCCCCGTCAGGGGGCGTGAGGGTTCGACTCCCTCCCCCGGCATGAGCCCTGTCGGGGTGCCGCACTAGACTCCGAACGTGAGCGAGGTGCAGGAGATTTCGCCCGGCCACGGGCACCTCGAGTGGGAGACGCCTCTCTACCGGACCGCGCTCGCGCAGTACGAGCAGGCCTTGCCGCACGCGGACGTCGAGGACTTCGTCGCCGAGCGGCTTCGCTATCCCGAGCGATCGCTCGTCGTCAGCGTCCCCGTCCGCCTCGATTCCGGCCGCTGGACGGTCTTCCCGGGGTACCGCGTGCAGCACTCGACCGTGCTCGGTCCCACGAAGGGCGGCGTTCGCTACGACGCCGAGGTCTCGCTCGGCGAGTGCGCGGCGCTCGCGATGTGGATGACCTGGAAGTGCGCGCTGCTTCGCCTTCCGTACGGCGGGGCCAAGGGCGGCGTCCGCTGCAGTCCCCGTGAGCTATCGGCCGACGAGCTACAGAGAATCACGCGCAGGTTCACGTCGGAGCTCCTGCCGGTGATCGGCCCGCAGGAGGACATTCCCGCTCCGGACATGGCCACGAACGAGCAGACGATGGCCTGGATGATGGACACCTACTCGATGCAGGTCGGCCATGCTGTACCGGAGATCGTGACGGGCAAGCCGGTCTCGCTCGGTGGGTCGCTCTTCCGCCACGAGGCAACCGGCGCGGGCGTCGTCATGGTCGTCGCGCGCGCCTGCGGGCGCCTCGGCTGGCGGCTCGCGGAGCAGCGGTGCGTCGTCCAGGGCTTCGGCAACGTGGGCAGTGTCGCGGCCGCCGAGCTGCACGAGCAGGGCGCGCGCGTCATCGCGGTCTCCGACCTCTCGGGCGGCGTCCACGACGAGCGCGGGCTCGACGTTCCGGCGCTGCGGCGGTACGCCGAGGAGCACGGCTCCCTCGCAGGGTACGCCGGGGCCGAGCGCGTGACGAACGAGGAGCTGCTCGAGCTCCCATGCGATGTGCTCGTGCTCGCCGCCCGCGAGGACCAGGTGACCGGCGAGAACGCGGGACGAGTGCAGGCGCGTATGGTCGCCGAGGGCGCGAACGGGCCGACATCGCTCGAAGGCGACGCGATCCTGGCCGAGCGTGGCATCGTCGTGCTCCCGGACGTGCTCACGAACGCGGGCGGCGTCACCGTCTCCTACTTCGAGTGGGTGCAGGACCTCGGCCGGCTCTTCTGGGGCCGGGCCGAGATCCGCGCCAAGCTCGCCGACCAGCTCGGCGACGCCTTCGATCGGGTCTGGCGGCTGGCCGAAGAGGGCGGCCTCTCCTTGCGCAGCGCCGCGCTGGTGGCCGGGATCCGCGAGGTCGCAGGCGCGCTCAGCACCCGCGGGATCTATCCGTAATGGACAGGGTCCGTGACGCGATGATCCCGGAGCCGCTGACGCTCGAGGCCGATTCGTCCGCGCAGGAGGCCGGGGAGCATCTGACCCAGCCCGAGGTCCGAGCGGTCTACGTGTGCGAGAACGGGCGCTTCGTCGGCGTCGTGACGCGCAAGACGCTCGTGCGCGAGATCGTCGCGGCCGGCCGCGATCCACGCACGACGAAGATCGGCGAGGTCGCCGAGCCCGCACGCTGGGCGCTCGACTCCGAAGTCCCCCTGGACGAGGCTTTCCAGTTCCTCGAGGAGCACGACGCCGAGCGGGTCCCGGTGCTCGAGGACGGCCGGCTCGTCGGCGTGCTCTCGCGCAGCGTCCTCCAGCGGCGGCTTGCCGAGGACGAGCCGCCGCCTCCCGTCGAAGAGCTGTAGCTACTACCTACTACTAGCAGCAGGTGTACGCGCCGGGAGGAGCGTCGCCCTCCTGCGGTTCGGGCAGCTTCGCCGCCTCGAGCGCTGCGCCGTGGAGGATGTCGCGCTCGCTGACCTCGAGCGCGTCGAGGTCGTAGCGGCGGAGCACTTCGTCCAGGATCACCGCGCCGGCGACGATCACGGGAGCCCGCTCAGGGTCGAGAGCGGGGATCTCGCGACGCTCGGCGAGCGGGAGGGAGGCAAGGCGCTCGAGCTGGGCCTCGACGCCTGCCCGCGTCAAGGTGTGGCCGTGGACGCGCTCAGGGTCGTACTCCGTGAGCCCAAGGTCGAGAGCGGCGAGGCTCGTGATCGAGCCGGCGACGCCGATTGCCCCGGTCGGCTCGAGCTCCGGAAGAAGCTCGCGCACGGACTCGGAGCACGCGTCGAGCTCTTCGCGCGTAGGCGGGTCGGTGCGGAGGAACCGCTCCGTGAGACGTACCGACCCGATGTCGAGGCTCGTCCGAGCTTCCGCAGTGATCAGCTCCGTCGAGCCCCCGCCGACGTCGAGCACGAGCGTGCGGGGATCGAGCCGGCGGCCTTCGGCGACGCCCTCGAGCGTGAGCCTCGCCTCCTCCTCGCCCGAGAGGAGCCGCGTCGTGAAGCCGTAGCTCCACTCGATCTCGCCGAGGAAAGCCTCGCCGTTCTCGGCGTCACGGACGGCGCTCGTGCCGAACGCAAGCACGCGCTCCGCGCCGAGCTCGTCGAGCTCACGGCGAAAATCCGCGAGCACGTTGCGCACGCGGGCCATCGGCAGCGGTAGAAGGCGCCGGCGCTCGTCGACGCCCTCGCCCAGCCGCGTGATCACGAGCCCGCGCGCGAGCTCGTCTACGTGCCCGTCGTGGACGTCTGCAACCAGCAGGCGAGTCGAGTTCGTGCCGAGATCCACGGCTCCGACGCGCATTCAACCGATGCTAGCCGTGCACGCCGTCATCAGAAGTTGCGAGGATGCGCAAGGCAATGAGCGGGCCCAACGGTCGCCTACGGGTTCTCGTGCTCTACTGCGAAGAGGGAGAGGGCCACGCGACGACGGCGCAGGCCCTGGCTCAGGATCTGCAGAGGCTCGGCGTCGAGGTCGTCGTGCGGGATGCGCTGGCCGGAGGGCTTGGCCGCGTGATCCCGCTCTTCAGCCGTGACCTGTACCGGATCCAGGTTCGGTGGCTGCGCTGGACGTACGGGGTCGAGTTCGCGCTCTTCGCGCGCTTTCCGCCCGGCCGCTGGCTGGCGCGCACCGGTCTGGGGCTGCTCGGCGGGCGGCCCTTGCGACGGCTCATCCGCGAGCTCGCTCCGGACGTGGTCGTCTCCAATCACCCGGCGACGACCAACGTCCTCGGCCGGCTGCGCAGGCGCGGCCGTCTCGACCTGCCCGTGGTGGCCACGATCACCGATTTCGGGGTCCACCGTCTCTGGGCGCACCGCGGCGCGGATCTCCACCTCGTGATGCACGAAAGCTGCGCCGGCGCTGTCGTTCGCTCGGCAGGGAGGGGCAGCGTCCGGGTCGCGGCTCCGCTCGTGCGTTCCGAGTTCCTCGATCTGCCGGGTCGCGATGCTGCGAGGCGGTCCCTCGGGCTGCCCCTCGATGCTCCGGTCGCCGTAGTCTCCGGGGGAGGCTGGGGAGTCGGTGACGTCGTAGGCGGGGTCGAGGCAGCGCTGGCCCTGCCGGGACTGAAGCTGGTCGTCCTCACCGGGCGAAACGACGCTCTTCGAGCCCGGCTCGAGCGGAGCTTCGCACATGAGCCGCGGGTCCACATCCTCGGTTTCACGGACCGCATGCACGAGCTGCTTGCTGGGGCGGACGCGCTCGTGGACACGTCGCTCGGCGTGACCTGCCTCGAAGCCTTGGCAGCCGGCTGTGGCGTGATCGCCTACGGCGTGCCGCCCGGGCATTCGCGCGCCAACGCGCGCAGCCTCGAGCGGCTCGGGCTTGCCCGCGTGGCGCGAACCCCGGATCAACTCGCGGCCGCGCTGCGAGAGACGCTCTCGCGCGAAAGCGTCGTGCCGGCCTTCTCGCCGGGGGCCGAGACGGCTTCGCAGGCGGTGCTCACGCTGGGATCCGCTGTCCTGCCACGCCGCCGCCGGAGGCTTCGGCCGGCGGTCGTCGGGGCGGGCGTCGTCCTGGCGACGCTCGTGCTCAGCGGCTGGACGCTGGCGGACCCGACACCGTATCCGCTCGTGGCCCGCGCGCTCGACCTGCAGCCGGTCGAGCACGTCACGGTTCCACAGCACGAGGTCGGGCTGGTCGTTCGCGCTCAGCCGGCGGCCCTGCTGCCCGCCGAGCGCGCCCTCGCACGCCGTGGGCTCCACGCCTCGTTCGCCGTCGACTCCGCACCCGGGCGGAAAACGGTCGAGGCGCTGGCGGCGCGCGGAAACGAGCTCATTCCCGCGCTCGACCCCACCGGGCTGACACACCTCGTGCATAGCGAGCGTGCGATGCGGCGGCTCTCAGAGCGGCTCGGAGCGCGCGGCAATTACCGCTACCTCGCGCCTCAATCCGGCCTGACGCTGGCCGAGTACCTCGCCGGTCGGGCTGCGGGCGGGCTGCCCGTCACCGGGGCGGTCATCGTCGACTCTCCCGAGCCTGGCGATGCCGTTGCTTCCGGCGACATCGTCGTGCTGCCGCTTCCATCGGGCGGGGACCCGGAAGGCGCAGTCGGCAGGCTCGTAGCCGTGCTCCGGCCCGAGGGGCTGCGGGCAGTCACCGTTCGCTCGTTGCTCTCCGACGGGCGAAGCAGCTGACCAACAGGCGCGGCGGCCGCGATCGTGGCTGCGGCGGCGAGGGCAAGCACGAGGGCGAGAACGAGCGCAAGCAGGCGTCCTGGGCTGGACGGCCAGGCCTCTCCGGCGACCAGGGGAGCGAGCCCCACCGGCACGATCGTCGTGAGCGCGAAGACGACCGGCGCCACCCTCGTAACCGCCCGGCGCTGCAGCGCGCTCATCTCGCTCAGCGTGCCCACCCCGGCCGCGACGTTCATCGCCACGAACCAGAATCCAAGCGTCAGCCAAGCCCGCCCCGTGTAGGCGTCGGAAGCGAGCTTCGTCGCGATTCCGTCCCAGGCGTAGGCGAGACCCGCCGAGACGGGCACGAGCGCGCTGGCGGCGCGCCTGCCGCCGCGCAGCGCGTAGGGAGCGAGTGCCGCAGCGCCGACGAGGGCGAGCGGGAGCCAGAGCCCAAGCCCCGACGCGTGGGCGGTCGACCGTCCAGGGGCAGCCCAGGCGAGGAGGCTGACGCCGAGCACCACCGCGCTCACGGAAAACCAGTCACGCGGGGTTGGTGGCTCGGCAAGCGCGTGGCGGCCGAGGAAAAGAAGAAGGACGAGGCTGAGGGCAAGCGCCGGCTGCACGAGCGTCAGGGGCAGGTACGTGAGCGCAAGCGCCTGCAGGCCCCACCCGATCAGGCCGAGCGCGGTTCCGGCAACCCAAAGCGGTCTCCGCACGAGCCGCCAGAACAGCGACGGGCGAAGCGCCTGCTCGCTCGGTGCGGCGCGCGCCTCGAGCGCCTGCAGGACGATGCCCACCGCGTAGAGTGCGGACGCTCCCGCGGCGAGGAGGAGACCGATGGAGTCGGCGAGCATCTGCGATCCGGACAATAGGACGTTGGCGCTCCTCACAGCCGGCGGCGTGGCCGCGGGCGCCGTCGTCTACTGGGCTCCCGCCCTCACGGTCGTGTCAGCCACCGCCCGGCGCGTTTTCGGCGTGCGGGCCCGCGTCGCGGCGGCGGGCGCGGTCGGCCTTACGTTCGACGACGGCCCGCACCCCCAGGGCACGCCGGCCGTGCTCGAGCTCCTCGAGCGGGAGCACGTCAGCGCAACGTTCTTCCTGGTCGGCGAGCAGGTGCGCCGAGCGCCTGGCCTCGCCGCCGAGATCCGGGCTGCGGGGCACGAGGTGGCGCTCCACTGCGACCGCCACCGCAACCTGATGTGGCGCACTCCCCAGGAGACGCGGCGTGACCTCGAGAACGCCTACGAGACGATCGCGGACGCAGTCGGTGCGGAGCCGCGGCGCTACCGGCCGCCCTACGGCATTCTCAGCGCATCTGCGCTCTCGCTGAGCCGCCGCAGGGGGTGGGAGACGGTGCTCTGGACGCGGGACGGCGAGGACTGGGCAGAGCAGGCGACAGCTCGCTCGATCGCCGCCGGCTGCCTGAAGCGGATCGGCGCCGGGGACATCGTCCTGCTCCACGACGCGGACACCTACAGCGCCCTTGGCAGCTGGAAACGGACGGCAGAGGCGCTTCCGCGCATCCTCGACGGGCTGCGCGAACGGGGGCTCGCGGTCGCCCCGCTGAGCGACGGCACACTCCCGTGACCGGGGCTATAATCGCGGTGCGACGCGGGGTGGAGCAGTCAGGTAGCTCGCCGGGCTCATAACCCGGAGGTCGCAGGTTCAAATCCTGCCCCCGCTACTGCGAAAGGCGCCGGAAACGGCGCCTTTCGCTTCTGTGGTGTCAGGTCTTGCATTGCGACAAAGCTGCTCCTCCTCGCGCCGCAGCGCCCGACTGACGGTCGCATAGTGGCAACCGAGGTAGGCGCCGATCTCCCGCAGCGTGTAGCCGTAGCGGCGGTAGGCGGTCGCAAGCGGCAGCCGCTCGATTGCGAAGAGCTCCTCGAGCGAAGGCGGGTCGGGAAGCCACTGCACGCGCGGAACCTCTGCGATCGGCTCGTCGTAGCCGAAGTCGTCGCGCAGGAACTTCTTGCCGCCGAGCCGCTCGCCGCGCACCCGGTCAGCGAGAGCATCCTCGAGCCCCTCGAGCACGAAAGCCTCGCAGGCCCGCTGCGCCGAGCGACGCGTGGGGGCGAAGGAAGCGAGCAGGCGGTCGAGCGTCAACGGCACCGGCGCCTCGGCGCCGTTGACCGTCGCGTTGTAGCTCGACCAAGCCCAGTCGGCCGGATGCTCGCAGAGAGCGGCCCGCACCGGGTTGAGGACGACATAGCGGCAGAGCTCGAGTAGGTAGGGCTCGTTCTCGACGAGGATCGAGCGGAAGCGCGCCTGGAAGACATGCCCCTCCAGCTGGCGGCGGAGATTGAAGCGCCGCGCGTAACGCCCGTTCAGCTGCCGCATCCCGAGCGAGAGGTTGGCCAGCGGCGTCTCGACCACCAGGTGGTAGTGGTTGCTCATCAGGCAGTAGGCATAGAGCAGCCAGCCGTAGCGCTCCAGCACGCCGGCAAGCAGCTCGAAAAAGCCGAGCCGGTCGTGGTCGTCCTCGAAGATCCACCGGCGGGCGTTGCCGCGCACGATGACGTGGTAGGTGGCGCCCGGGTAGCAGATTCGGTGAGGGCGAGTGATCCGCTGAAGCTAAAGAGCCGCTCGGGGCTCGGGCTAGTGTCCTGGACGAGATGTCACGCCCTCGTCACAAGGCGAGAGGCGTGGAGTTTTGTTGGAATGCAAGACCTGACACCCTTACTATTGCCTGTGTCCGAGCTCACGATTCCTCGACGGGCACGAGCGCGAGGAAGCCAGCGACCATGAACGCGAACAACGCCGTCACGCCAACGGCGTGTGCCCAGCCAGCGTCGGCGACGGTCAGCAACCCGAACCCCACGATCAGGCATGCGACCGCCGTGCGGACGAGCGGTGCTGGTCTTGCGCCCGGCCGCCCCCGGACGGGAGGAGCGGCTGAGGCCGGCGGGCCTTCGTCGAATCGGCCGGCGAGCGTGAGCCGGAAGAGCAGGGTGAGCGACGGGAAGACGATCGCGCCGCCGCCGAGCACGGCGAAGACGATGGCGACGAGCGTGTCGTGTGGCGCGGCTGCGTGGCGAACGTCGAGGCCCGGCACGATGGTCGGCCACTGGGCGAGTGCCCAGCCGGCTACGACGGCGGCGACCGCGAGCGCGGCGCTGTAGCGCGCCGCCTCGAACCGCCGGCGGTACACGAGCGCGAGCGTCGCAAGTCCCGCCAGCGCGGAGGCGATGACAGCCGGCAGGGCTCGGCCGGAGACGAGCTCGTGGTACAGCGAGTGCGCGTGGCCGCGGACGACGAAGATCCCCGCGAGCGCAAGCGCACCCGCCACGACACCCGCGCCGAGCGCCCGCACCCGGAACGCTCGCTCGAGCTCGCGCTCCTTGCGTCGCGCCGCGTCGGCTGCGAGGTAGACAGCCGCGAGATACGCAGAGGTGGCGACGGCGAGGACGCCGACGAGGATCGAGGTCGAGTTGAGCCAGCTCGAGAAGCGCTGGCCTGCGGCGTTGCCGACCGGCACACGCCCCGTCGCGATCCCGCCGACCATCGTCCCGAGCGCGAAGGGCGTCAGGATCGAGGAGATCGAGAAGACGGTGTCGATCACTCCGAGCTCGCGAGGCGTGGAAGCACCGACGCGCAACGCGTACGCGGCGCCGCGGAAGACGATGCCGATGCCCGCGAGAAAGAGCGGTATCGCGAGCGTCGAGGCGATCGATCCGAATGCCGTCGGGTAGGCGGTCCAGAAGACGGTGAGGACGAAGATCAGCCAGACATGGTTGGCCTCCCAGACTGGCGCCATCGAGTGGTGCGCGTGCTCGCGGATCTCCTCGCCGTGCCGCCTGCGACCGGCGAAGAGCTGCCAGAAGCCCGCGCCCAGATCGGCGCCGGCGAGGACGGCGTAGAGCACGACGCCCGCCAGCACGAAGACGAGCGGCAGCGCCGACAGGAACGCCGAGCTCATCGGTCTGCCTCCTCCAACTCGAGCGGGACGCGGGCGAGCCGGCGCAGCGTCCACACCACTCCGACCCCGACCAGCACATAGGTGATGGCCAGCACCGCGTAGCCGACCGGGACTCCGCCCGCCCCCGTGACCGCGTCGGCGGTCGGCATGACACGGTAGACGACCCAAGGCTGCCGTCCGACCTCGGTGGTCACCCAGCCGGCGATCAGCGCTACGACCGAGAGCGGCCCGGCGGCGACCAGCGCCCTGTAGAACCAGCGTGACTCGGGCAGACGTCGCCGGCGGACGCGGACGGCGACGAAGACAACTCCGAGGAGCGCGAGCAGCGTTCCGATCCCAACCATCGTCTGGAAGGCAAAACGCACGACATTGACCGGCGGGCGATCGGCAGGCGGTACCGCATCGAGGCCCTGGACCTTTGCGTTCCAGCTGTGGAAGGCGAGGAGGGAAAGCGCGTGCGGGATCTTGACGCCGAAGCGGATCTTGCCGTTGTCGTACCAGCCGAGCAGATGAACCGGGGCTCCCCGGGTCGCCTGCGCCAACCCTTCGATCGCGGCGAGCTTGACCGGCTGGCTGCGGGCCACGTCGCGCGCCGCCCAGTCGCCCACGAGCACCTGCACCGGCGCGGCGAGCGCGGCCGCCGTCAGCGGGATCGCGAGCGCCGCGCGCTCGTACCGGCCCCAGCGCCCGCGCAGGCGCGCGAACGCGTACGCGCCGGCCAGCAGGAACCCGGAGACGATGTAGCCCGCGATGTACATGTGCACCAGCTCGTGCCAGAGATAGGTGTTCGCGAACAGGGCCTGCCACTGGTGGACGTCGACCACCTTGCCATCGCGAAGCGTGAATCCACTCGGGTGGTTCATCCAGGCGTTCACGGAGATCACCGTCAAGGACCCGGTGAAGCCGGTGAGCACGATCGGGATCCCGCTGACGAAGTGCGCGCGCGGCGAGAGCCGGTCCCAGCCGTACACGTAGATCCCGATGAAGATCGCCTCGACGAAGAACGAAAAGCCCTCAATCGCGAACCCGAGCCCGAAGACGCCGCCGAAAGTCGCTGTGAAGTTGGGCCAGAGCAGGCCCATCTCGAAGCTGAGGATCGTCCCCGTGATCACGCCGACGGCGAAGAGCGCCACCATGATCCGCGTCCAGCGCCGCGCCAACGTTCGATACAGCGCGTCGCCCGTGCGCAGCCAGCGCGCCTCAGCGAAGAGCACCATCACCGGGAACGAGATGCCGAACGCCACCAGCGGGATGTGGACCGCGAACGAGAGCGCCTGCATCTGCCGTGCCTGGTGAAGGTACTGCTGATGGACGGGCACGAGCGCGTCGGCGACCATGCGGATCATGCGGCCCCTCCTGGAGACACGGTGTACAGCCTCGCTGAAAGCGCCCGCTCTCGGGATGAGGGCGCCCATCTTTGTGTCGCGCGGCCGGGCTACGGTACGGCCGATGCACGTGACGCGGGAATCAAAGTTCGAGGCGCTTCTGGCGGATGCGCAGCAGGATCCTGAGGTCCTGGCCGTTTTCCTCTTCGGGTCTCGCAGCCGCGACGGATTCGCAGACGAGCGCTCGGACTACGACGTCGGCGTCGTGGTGAGTGATCGCGAGGGCGCCCTCGCGGCATTCGATGAGCGTTGGCCTTATGTGCACGGCGCACGCGTTGAGGTCGTGAGCTCGACGCTCTCCGAGCTCCGCGAGCACGGCGAGTTCGGCGGCACGAGCGAGTGGGCGAGGTACCAGTACGCGTACGTCACGCTACTCATCGACAAGACCGGCGAGGCGGAGACGATTCTTCGCACGAAGCAGCGCTTGCCTGAAGATGTTCGCGCGGGCGTCATTGAACAGGCACTCGGCGGCTACATCAATTCGATGCATCGATCGCTGCGCAACCGCATGGTCGGTGTCCTGCTGGCCGCCCAATTGGATGCCGCCGAATCACTGCCGTACGTGTTGACGGCCATCTTCGCGTTCGAGTCGCGAGTACGCCCCTTCAACAAGTACTTGGAATGGGAGCTTCGAACACACCCCCTTGCTGAAAGAGCCTGGGCTCCAGACGTGCTTCTACCACGGCTCGATGCTGTACTCGCCGGCCACGCTGAGGACCAGCACGTGCTGTTCCGCGAGGTCGATCGTGTCGCCCGCGGGCATGGATTTGCTGGAGCTATCGACGAATGGCAGCCGGATTTGGCGTGGCTTCGCGGCGAAGCCACCTACCGAGCTTGAGCGTGGAGTCGCCTTCTCACCACAGACCGGATAACCCGGAGCTCGCAGATTCAGTCTGTGGTGTCAGGTCTTGCATTGCGACAAAGCTGCTCCTCCTCGCGCCGCAGCGCCCGGCTGACGGTTGCGTAGTGGCAACCGAGGGCGTTGCCGCGCACGATGACGTGGTAGGTGGCGCCCGGGTAGCAGATTCGGTGAGGGCGAGTGATCCGCCGGAGCTAACTAGCCGCTCTGGCTCGGGCTAGTGTCCCGGACGCGATGTCACGCTCTCGTCACAAGGCGAGAGGCGTGGAGTTTTGTTGGAATGCAAGACCTGACACCCTTACTACAAGCGGCTGCCGCATGAGGCTGGTCACGAGGAGCTTGTTGGCCTCGGTCGCCGTCGTCTTGGTTCTCGGCGAAGTGCCCTCGGGGGCGCGAACCTGCACGGCCACGTCTCCCTGAATGGCCAGACTTGCCCCGTAACGCTCGCCAAAGGCAGGTATGGAGGGCAGGCACTTCAGGTCGTGCTCTGGCCCTACGGGATAGTAGTCGCTGGAAAGCATGATCTAACTAGAAATGGCTTGATTGCCATCAAATTCCCCTGGTGGAGGGGGGTTCGAGGTTCACTTCACATCTCCGGACACCGAGTCGACAAGCAGGCACCACCGCTTCGGGCGTCGATCCCGAGCGGATACGGAGACACTGGCTTTCAAGCCTCAGGAGTCATCTTCCCCTCGGAAGGTTGCTGGCAGGTAGAGGGAGCCGTAGGTGATGCGAAGCTGGTCTTTGTCGCACTGGTTGTCAAGTTGAAGACCATTCGTAGCGAGGTCCCCAACGGCTAGCACGATCTACCGAGTCCCGTCCGTTGCCTGACCGAGCAACAGACGTCTCATAACCCGGGAGGTCGCAGGTTCAAATCCTGCCCGGCCACTGAAAGGCGCCGGAAACGGCGCCTTTCGCTGTTCTGAGATGCGGCAAGTCCGATCAGATCGACCAAGCAGCGCCTAGGCAATGCCATAGTATGAGCCGGGCATTGGCCAGACAGTTCTACACCGCCGGCGAAGCAGCGAAGACCTTGGGCATCAGCCTCGACACGCTCCGTCGCTGGGACCGCGCGGGGCGGATCGAGACCGCCCGCGACAGCAGCAATCGCCGCATCGTGCCCGCCGCCGAGATCGACCGGCTACGCGGGCCCGCCGAGGCGCAGCTGAGCGCACGGAACCGTCTCTCCGGAACGGTCACCGACGTGAAAGTGGACGGCCTGGTTGCCCAGGTCGAGCTCGCGATCGACCAACCGGCTCGAGTCGTGGCGATCGTGACCGCCGACGCGGTTGAGGAGCTCGGGCTCCGCAGTGGAATGCCTGCCGCCGCTGTCGTCAAGGCCACGTCCGTGATGGTGGAGCACTCCTGAGGGGCGCCGGCTTGAAGCTCGGCACATTCGCGGTCGCGATCGGCGTGACAACGCTCGCTTTCGGCAGCGCAGCCGCCCGGCCCGACGCGCGCGGTTCCTCGAATGCCAAGCTCACCGTGTATGCAGCCGCGTCGCTGACGGACGCGTTCCCCAAGATCGCCCCATCCGCGCGGTACTCCTTCGCCGGCTCGAACGCACTCGCGGCACAGATCCGCCAAGGCGCGCCGGCCGACGTCTTCGCCTCGGCCAACATGACCCTTCCGCAGCAGCTGTATCACGACAAGCTCTGCTCGAAGCCCGTGGTCTTCACGCGGAACTCGCTCGTCGTGATCGTGCCCCGCGCAAACCCGGCAAACATCTACAGCGTCTACGACCTGAGGATGAAGGGCGTGAAGCTCGTCATCGCGGGGCCTGGTGTTCCGGTCGGGAGCTACACGGTCCAGGTGCTCAAGAACCTGAACCTGACGAGCGTGCTCTCCAACGTCGTCAGCCGCGAGGTCGACGTCCGCGAGGTGCTCGCCAAGGTGGCGCTGGGTGAGGCGGACGCTGGATTCGTTTACTCGACCGATGCAAAGACGGTGCCGGTCAAGGTACGCGTCGTGAGGATTCCGGCTCGGGGGCAGCCCACGGTGCAGTACGGGATCTGCGTGGTCTCGGCGAGCGCGCAGAAAACCGCTGCGACCGCGTTCGTGAAAAGGGTTCTCGGCAAAACCGGGCAGAGGATCTTGTTCAAGTACGGCTTCCTGCTTCGTGCGAAGCCGAGGAGGTAGTCGTGAGCGCCGCCGGCCGCGCTCGGCGAGGACTTCCTGCGGGCCTCTTCTTCGCCGCCGCAACGCTGGCGCTCCTGTTCCTCGCGCTGCCGGTGCTGGCGATCTTCGTGCGCGTGCCGCCCGGGCGGCTCATCCGCCAGCTCTCTAATCCGGTCGTGAGCGATGCGCTGCTGGTCAGCCTCAAGACGACGCTGATCGCGCAAGCGCTGATCCTGATCCTCGGCACACCGCTCGCCTACCTGCTCGCAAGCCGGCGGTTTCGGGGCCATTCCCTGCTCGTGACGCTGGTCGAGCTTCCTCTCGTGCTTCCGCCCGCGGTGGCGGGGCTTGGGCTTCTGGCCGCGTTCGGTCGGCTTGGACTGCTCGGCTCGCCGCTAAGGGGGCTCGGGATCTCGATCCCGTTCACCCAGACCGCCGTCACTCTGGCCGTTGCCTTTGTCGCGAGCCCGCTCTATATCCGAACTGCGATCGCCGCCTTCCAGGCCGTCGATCCGGACGTGGTTGCCGCTTCACGGACTCTCGGCGCCGGCTCTACACGCACCTTCTTTCGCGTTGTGCTCCCGCTCGCGCGCGGCGGCCTGGCCGCCGGCGAAGCGCTCGCCTTCGCGCGCGGGCTGGGTGAATTCGGCGCGACGATCATGTTCGCTGGGAGCCTCCAGGGGGTGACCCAGACGCTCCCGCTCGCGATCTACGCGGCCTTCGATGTGAACTTCGACGTTGCGCTGGCGATGGGAGCGCTGCTCGTCGTGATCAGCGCCGTCCTTCTCTTCTCGTTGAGGCTGATTCTCTCGTGGCAACCCTCTCGGCAGACTTCTCACTCGCTCTTCGCTCCTTTGAGCTGAGACTGGCGCTCGAGGTCGAGCGCACCGTCGCGCTCGTCGGTCCCTCGGGCGCCGGCAAGAGCTCGATCCTCCGTGTGATCGCCGGCCTGCTGCGCCCCGCCACGGGGCGGCTGGCGCTCGACGGAGACGTCTGGCTCGACCTCGCCATTGGCGTCGACCGCAGGCCCGACGAGCGCCGCGTCGGCCTCGTGTTCCAGGAGTACGCCCTCTTCCCGCACCTCACGGTGCGGGCAAACGTCGCCTACGGAGGGAAGGAACGCGTCGAGGAAATGCTCGAGCGGTTTCGGATCTCCCACCTCGCCCGGGCTCGACCTGGGGAGCTCTCGGGCGGGGAGCGCCAGCGCGTGGCCCTGGCGCGTGCGCTCGCCCGCAATCCCGGCGTTCTCCTCTTGGACGAGCCGCTGGCCGCACTCGACGCGCACACGAAGGCCGATGTGCGAGTCGAGTTGCAGGAGGTTCTGCACTCGTTCGCGCTGCCGACGCTGATCGTCACGCACGACTACGAAGATGCAGCCGCGCTCGCCGGCACCGTCGGGGTCATCGTCGACGGAGATCTCCGTCAGCTCGGCTCGCCGCGTGAGCTTGTCGCCCAGCCCCGTGATCCGTTCGTGGCGTCGCTGACCGGCGCGAACCTCCTGCGCGGTCGTGCCAGCCGGACCGAAAACGGACTCACGAGCGTGCGCCTCGACAGCGGGGAATTGGTCTATTCGACTGACCCGGGTGACGGCGACGTCGGCGTCGTCGTCTATCCCTGGGATGTCTCGATCGGCCGGACCCACGCGGAGGACTCCGCGATGAACCTGCTTCGGGGGGAGATCGCCTCGATCGCGCAGCTCGGCAACCGCGTGCGAGTTCGAGTCGGCCCGCTCACCGCTGAGGTTACTGCCGCATCGGCCGAGCGCCTCGAGCTCGCGCGTGGGGGGTTGGCCTTCGTGTCCTTCAAGGCCACCGGAACTCGTCTTGTGCCCATGTCGTGAGTAGTTGGTGCCTAGTTCGAGCGGACGCGGTTGCCGTCATCGTGGAACCGGACTCCACGGAAGGCGGCATGCGCGAACGGATGGTGGAACACCTCGACCGCGTCATCGGCCGGGACCGGAAGGTCGTACACGACTCCCGTGACCTCGTCGAGAACCGAGACGGTCAGCTCTCGGCTCGTTGCGTCGAAGAGCAGGAAGATCTCGTAGCGCCCGCTCTTGCGATACGCGAGCTCGGCCGTCGTCGGATGCTTTTCGGTTGCGGTATCGGTGTAAGGAGCTGTCATCCGGGTCACCTCTGGTCGTCCGAGGGCCCGCGGTGCGGGCCCTCGGACGCATGATTCCGGGGCGTCTCTACTGCTCGCCCTGGAACTGCGTATCGGCGTTGGCGTTGGTGTCGGCGTAGCCGCCCGGGCCGTCACTCGGCGCGGACTCTGAGCTCGACTCTGAGCTCGACTCGCTCGCCGATGACTCGGAGCTCGACTCGCTCGCCGATGACTCCGAGCTCTGCTCGGACGCCGTGCCGTCGGGCGCGCTCTGGTCGCCCTGCTGGACGCCCTGCTGGACGTCCACGGCCGGAGGCTGCACCGGCGATGACTTGCCGCCGGCCGAAGCGAGCGCCGCCCCGCCGATCGCGAGCGCTCCGACCGCCGTCAGCGCGGCCATCACCTTGGTCAATCGTGCACGCATGCCGTCTTCTCCTTTCTGGCTTTGTAAATGGACATGCGTGTCCGACGCTACGGGCCGCACGTTGGACCACGATTAGAAATCAGAGCCTCGTCGGCTTCTAATCTGGCTCTAATAAAGGCCTGCGAGAATTCGCTCGCGATGAAGGTTCTGGTCGTCGAAGACGAGCTGAAAATGGCGAGCCTGCTCCTGCGCGGATTTCGCCGAAACGGCCATGCCGCAGACGTCTCGCGAACAGGGGAGGACGCGGTCTGGATGACGGCGGCGACCAATTACGACGCGATCGTGCTCGACGTGATGCTGCCCGGGATGGACGGGTTCGAGACGCTCTCCGAGCTCCGCAGGTCGGGCCGATGGACTCCGGTGTTGATGCTGACCGCTCGTGACTCGCTCGAGGACCGGATCGCGGGGCTGGACATCGGCGCCGACGACTACCTGACCAAGCCGTTCTCCTTCGCGGAGCTGCTCGCCCGCCTGCGGGCGATCGTCCGCCGCGGCCCCGTCGAGCGCCCGACCGTCCTCGAGGCCGGCGACCTGCGCCTCGACCCGGCGACGAGACAGGTCTGGCGCGGGACGACGGAGGTCGAGCTGACCGCGAAGGAGTTCGCGTTGCTGGAGGCGTTCATGCACCGCCCAGGCGAGGTGCTCTCACGCGACCAGCTTCTGGAACAGGCGTGGGACATCGGCTACGACAACCGCTCGAACGTGATCGCGGTGTACATCAACTACTTGCGCGACAAGATCGACAGGCCGTTCGGCGCCAGCTCGCTCGAGACCGTGCGCGGCGCCGGCTACCGGCTCCGGCCTGACCGGTGATGGACCGCCTGCCCATACGGATTCGGCTCACGCTCGCCTTCGCGCTCGCGATGGCGGTCGTGCTCGGGGCGACGGGCGCTTTCCTCTATCTCCGCCTCGGCTCCACTCTCGACCGTACCCTCGACCAGAGCCTGCGCACGCGCGCCGCCGATGTCGCAGCCCTCGTCCAGCAGGCCAGCCCGGGCCTCCAGGACGCCAAGAGCCTCGGAGGGGCCAACGGCGCATTCGCGCAGGTGATCGGGCCGAAGGGAAACGTCGTCGACGCGACGCCCGGGCTGACACGGCGTCCCCTGATCGGCGGTGCTCTGCTCACCAGCGCGCGGTTACACCCGAGCTTCTTTGCGCAGACGGTCAACGGTGAGCGCGTCCGTCTGCTCGCGATGCCCGTGACGGCCGAGGGCCAGAGGCGCGTGATCGTGGTCGGCGGGTCGCTACAGCCGCGCACGCAGGCGCTGGCAGACCTGCGGCGCCAGCTCCTCCTCGGCGGGCCGATTGCCCTGCTGCTTGCCTCCCTCGCCGGGTATCTGCTCGCTGCAGCCGCCCTGCGTCCCGTCGAGCGGATGAGCGAGCGCGCGGCGACCATCTCCGGGGTCAGTGCCGGCCGCCGCCTGCCCGTGCCGCGGGCCGACGACGAGATCGCACGTCTGGGCGGCCGGCTCAACGAGATGCTCGGGCGTCTCGAGGCGGCGCTCGCCCGTGAGCGGTCGCTCGTCTCGAATGCCAGCCACGAGCTGCGCACGCCGCTCGCCCTCTTGAAGACCGAGATCGAGCTCGCCCTCGAGGAGCCGAACTCCGCGCCGGCGCTCGCCGGCGCTCTCCGTTCCGCAGCGGAGGAAACTGATCGACTCTCCCAGCTCGCGGACGACCTGCTGCTTCTCGCCCGCGTCGACTCCGGCGTGCTTCCGCTTCGCCGGTCGCGCGTCTCGGTCGCCGACCTGCTGGAGGCGATCGCGATTCGCTTCGGCCGCCGAGCGGCGGATGCGGGCCGCGAGATCGAGGTCGCCTTCGGCTCGGACGTGGTGGTGCTCGCCGACCGGCTGCAGCTCGAGCAAGCGCTCGGAAACCTCATCGAAAACGCGCTCAGACACGGGGCAGGCACGGTGCGCCTCGAGGCCGACGAGCGCGGTGGCTGGCTGGAACTGCGCGTTGCGGACGAGGGCCCTGGCTTCCCACCGGATTTTCTCGAGCGTGCGTTCGACCGGTTCAGCCGCGCCGGCGGAGCTCGAGTGGGGCCTGGAGCCGGGCTCGGCCTCGCGATCGTGGACGCGATCGCGCATGCACACGGCGGCAGTGCCAAAGCGTCGAACCGACCTGCCGGAGGCGCCGAGGTAACCATGACCCTGCCTGCAGGACCCATCGCTCCTTCCTCGGGCCCACAACCCTCCTCGATCGGCACGCGGCGTCCTGAGCCTGCCAGCCGCCCGCGAGACTGACGAGAGAGGCCCGCCGTGGCGGGCCTCTCTCTTGTCTCAGCTCGCGCTGCCCCCTACTTGAGACTCGTGTCGCTAGGTCGAGTTGGGCCCGAAAGGCCCGCCGCACAGCTTCGTCTGCGCGAACTGATTCGCCTGTCCGTAGTCGTTCACGTTGTCGGGATAGTCCACGCCGTAATGGAAGCCGCTCGTTCTCAGGCTGGTCAAGAACCCTCTATCAGCTTTCAGGCGGGCCCGAGAGAGGCGCTGAGACCCGTTCATGCCGCGTTCATCCGGCGGCTCTACGGTGCGACCCGTAACGCTCGCGAACCCGAAGAGGAGAGAGACACATGAGCCGCGCCCCGCTCGTACCACTGAGCATCGCCCTCACCATGGTTGCGCTCGCCGCGGCTTGCGGCTCGAGCGGGAAGAGGCTTTCGTCGCCCAAGACGACGCCGACCCAGACCGCCGCGCCGCCGACCGCGACGCAGTCTGTTCCGCTCGCGATCGGCGCTGAGTACCACCCGAGAATCGACGCAACGAAATTCAGCAACCACGTCACGAACAGATACTTCCCGCTCACGCCGGGGAGGACGTACCACTACCGCGGCATCAGGGACGGCGTGCCGACCCAGCACACGTTCACCGTCACCCACGACACGAAGGTCGTCATGGGGGTCCGCTGCGCGGTGATCAAGGACGTCGTCACGCAGAACCAGACGCTCGTGGAGAAGACGACGGACTGGTATGCGCAGGACAATGCCCGCAACGTCTGGTACTTCGGCGAGGACACCGCCGAGTACCAGAACGGAGTCGTCACAAGCACGCAGGGAACCTGGGAGGCCGGCGTCGACAAGGCTCAGCCCGGGATCATCATGCCGGCGCACCCGAGAACCGGCCAGGCCTTCCGCCAGGAATACCGGCCGGGAGTCGCCCTGGACGAGGCCAAGATCCTGAGCGTCGACAGCACGGCACGCGTCTCTGCCGGCACGTACCGTCACGCCGTGGTCACGTTCGACAAGAACCCGCTCGATCCGAGCAAGAAGGAGCGCAAGTGGTATGCGCCGGGAGTCGGGTTCGTGCGCGCCGTCCTGAAAGGGGGCGGCCACTCCGAGACCACGGAGCTCGCCAAGTGAGCGACGGTCCCGCGGTCGAGGCCCGGGGCCTGTACCAGATCTATCGCGACGCCGAGTTCGAGACGGTGGCGCTCCGCGATGCCGAGCTGGTTCTCCCGCCGGCCTCCTGGACGAGCCTGATGGGTCCTTCTGGGAGCGGCAAGAGCACGCTGATCGCAGTCCTCGCCGGGCTTCTGGAGCCGAGTGGGGGCTCGGTCATGATCGAGGGCGAGGACATCACGAGGCTGCCGGCTCCAGAGCGAGCGAAGAGACGCCGTCGCAGCATCGGCCTGGTCATGCAGCGCGACAACCTCCATCCGCTGCTGGATGTGGCCGGAAACGTCGGTCTGCCGCTCCGCCTGGACGGTCGGCCCTCCGCCGAGGTGGGAGCCCGCGTCGACGAGCTCCTGTGCCAGGTAGGCCTGACGGAGCGGCGGGGCCACCGCGTCGGCCAGCTCTCGGGCGGCGAAGCGCAGCGGGCGGCGGTCGCGGTCGCGGTTGCGCCGAAACCACGCCTGCTGCTCACCGACGAGCCGACGGGCGAGCTTGACGAGAGGAGTGCCTCGGGCGTCCTCGACCTGCTCGACGAGCTTCGAGCGGACGGCACGGCGATCCTCACCGTGACCCACAACCCGCTCGTCGCAGAGCGCGCCGACCGCCGCCTGACGATGCGTGACGGCGAGGTCGTCGATGCACCCTGAGGCACCGGCGGCCGAGGCCGTAGACGTCACCCGTGTCCATGGGGACGGCGAACAGGCGGTCCGCGCATTGGACAAGGTGTCACTTCGAGTCGCGCCCGGCGAGGTCATCGCGGTCGTCGGCCCTAGTGGATCGGGTAAGAGCACGCTGCTGTTTCTGCTCGGAGGGCTCGATCGCCCGGATTCCGGAGCGATTCGAGTCGCCGGCACAGATTGGTCCACGCTCAACGGCTCGGAGCGCGCACGCTTCCGGCGGTCCGCATGCGGCTTCGTTGTGCAAGGCACGGCGCTTCTCCCACAGGCGACGGCTGCCGAGAACGTGGAGGTCCCCCTCGTGCTCGGCGGGGTCGAGCCGCACGCGCGTGCAAAACGTGTGGCCGAGGCTCTCGAGCGCGTGGATCTCGTTGGCGAGGCGCTCAAGTTGCCGGACGAGCTTTCGGGCGGACAGCAGCAGCGCGTCGCGATCGCCAGGGCGCTCGTCACCGAGCCGGCGCTCGTCCTTGCAGACGAGCCCACAGGGAACCTCGACTCAGCGACCGGCCAGGCGATCACGAAGCTCCTGGTCTCCGCGGCCGGTGAGCGCGGAGCCGCCGTGATCATCGTCACGCACGATCCCGCCGTCGCCGCTCACGCCGGCCGGACGGTCGAGCTTCACTCCGGGCACCTCGCATGACGCTCTGGCTCCTGGGGCAGAGCATGCGCCGCGCGCCGCGCCGGGTCGCGCTCGGCGCTCTCGGTGTCGCCTTTCCGGTCGCGATGCTCGCGGCCACGTTCCTCTTCGTCGACCAGGCTGTCAACTCGATGACGCGGGTTGCGCTCCAACCGGTGCAGCTGGAGCAGCGTGGGCTCGCGACTTCGCTGAACGTCGACATGACCGCGCTCACGCGTCAGCTCGCCGCCGTCCCGGGCGTCACCCACGTCGACCGGTTCGCAGCCGCGGACGTCGTCGTCCGGACGCCGGCTGAGCCAGGCGGAGCGACGGCTCGGCTCTTTGCCGTCGACCGCGCGTACCTCGACCACCATCCCTGGGTCCGCCTCGCCGGCGGCGCCTTCGGCAGCGGCGCGCTGCTCGACCAGACGCTGCGCGACTACTCACCTGGGTTCGGCAGGGCGCGGAGGGTGACGATCGACCTGCCGGGCCGCGGGCGCGCCCCGTTGACGCTCCCGGCCACGGGCACCGTCGACCTGCGCGACGCTCTCAGTACGTGGTTCGCGATCCCGACGGGGGAAGTACAGGGGGACATCGCGCTCGTCCCGCGCGCGATCGTGATCCCGTTCGCCAGGTTCCAGCGGACGTTGCTCCCCGCGCTGCGGGCGAAGCTCGGCCCGACGACGCCGGTTCTCAACCCCGGGTTGACCGACCTGCCGCCGGTCAGCCTCGAGGCTCACATCGCAGTCGACCACGGTGCGTATCCCTCCGATCCGGGCAGCGCTGCAGCGTGGTCGGACGGGCTCCGGCACCTGCTCGAGCGCCAGCCCGCGCCCGGCTCGGTCGTCGTCGCCGACAACGCCGCCGAGCCGCTCCTCGAAGCGTCGAACGACGCCACGAACGCGAGGATCCTCTTTCTGCTCCTCGGGATTCCCGGTGCGCTGGTCGCCGCGGCGCTCGGACTGGCCGCCCAGTCGGCGCTCGCAGAGGCGCAGCGGCGGGAAGACGCGCTGCTTCGGCTTCGCGGCGCAACCGAGGGGCAGCTGACGCGGCTCGCAGCGGCTCAGGCTGGCGCCGCGGGGATCGTCGGCGCCGCGTTCGGGCTTGTGATCGGGCTCGCCGCCCTGAGCGCCGTCACTGGGAAGCTTGCGTGGCACGGCGTCTCCGGGAGCAACCTGGCGTTGGCGGCGGGTGGAGCGGTCGGCATCGGCGTGGCGACGACCGCGATCCGCCTCTTGCTGCTCGTCCGGGCCAGCCGCCGGTCGCCGGTAGCCGCGGAACGGCGCGTGCTCGAGCGTGGGTGGAACCCACTCTGGCGTCGTGCGTACCTCGACGTCGTCGCGATCGGCGCCGGCCTGGCCATCCTTCTCGTCAACTTCGCCTCCGGCGGGCTCAAGCCGAATCCGATCGCGCCCTCGCAGGGATCGACGTTGAGCCTGTCCTTCTACGTCTTGCTCGCGCCGATCGTCCTCTGGATCGGGCTCACACTGCTCGCCGTCCGCGGCCTGCTGGCCTGGTCGCGCCGTTGGACGCGGCCGGCGGACGAGCAGCAGCTCCCCTCATGGCGAGGAGCCGGCCTCCGTTGGCTTGGCCGCCGGCCGGCCCGCACGGGTGTCGCGTTGCTCCTGGGCACGATGGCGGTTGCGTTCGGGACCGAGGTGCTCTCCTTCGTCGCCACGTACGGAAGCGCAAAGAAGGCGGACGCGGCGGCTGCCTTTGGCTCGGACCTTCGGCTCACGCCTGGTGACCCGCTCTACACTCTGCCGCCGCTCGGGCGTGACGTCGCCGGCGTCACGCCCATCCGGGAGGTGCCGGTGAGGCTGGGAAGCGACCGCAAGACGGTGCTCGCGATCGACCTCGCGTCCTACCCGAAAACCGCCACTTCGGCACCGAGCATCATCTCCGGCCAGGGCATCTCCGCCCTCCGGCGCGACCGAGCCGCAGTGCTCGTCGCGCAAGAGATCGCCACCGACCTGGCCGTCCGGCCGGGTGACAATCTTCCGACGACCCTCTTCCCCGACGACCAGGACAAGAGCCGCAACGTCAACCTCCACGTCGCCGGAGTCTTCCGTTCTTTCCCGCCTTCCAACCCGTTCGCCGAGCTAGTCACCTCGACCGCCGCGCTTCCGTACTACCTCGTGCCGCCGCCGGACTTCTACCTTGCCCGAGACGCCCCGGGCCGCCCAGGGGCCTCCGTTGCGGCCGGCCTGAGAAGCCTGCCGGGCATGCACAAGAGGTTCGCCGTCACGACATTGGCGCAACAGCGGAGCCTGGGGCCACGGAGTCTCACCGCGCTCAATCTCGCCGGGCTGAAGCGCATCGAAGCGATCGGCGCGGCGTTGATCGCCGCGATCGGAGTGGCCGTGCTCGGCGCATTCCTCGTGTTCGAGCGCCGCCGCGAGTTCGCCGTCCTCCAAGCGGTCGGGGCCGATACCTCCCAGGTCCTGACCGGCCCGGCTCAGGAAGGGTTGGTCGCGGTCGTCGGGAGCATCCTGATCGGCCTGCCGCTGGGGCTGGTGCTCGCAGTGTTGGTCGTACGTGTCCTCGGGCTGTTCTTCACGCTACCGCCCCCGCTGCTGTCCGTTCCCGCTGGGGCGCTTGCCGCTTTCATCATGCTGATGGCGATCAGCTCGGCCGTTGCGCTCGCCGGCGCCCTCCGCCGCGTCAACCGAGTGGGCGCTCCGGCGGCGCTCAGAGAGCCATGATTGTCGGATGAGGAACCCATCGCCCCGGTCGGCTGCCACGGTTGCGGCTTTCGTGGTCGCC
>JBARRQ010000108.1:0-1613 GCA_049644305.1 Gaiellaceae bacterium | reverse complement strand
CCTCGAGACCGGCGACCAGCCCGTCTCGAACGAGGACGGCGTGATCCACGTCGTCCAGAACGGCGAGATCTACAACTACCGCGAGCTGCGCGCCGAGCTCGAGCGCGCGGGGCACCGTTTCAAGACGCAAGGCGACACCGAGGTGCTCGTACACCTCTACGAGCAGCACGACCTCGACTTCGTCGGCCGGCTGAGGGGCATGTTTGCGCTAGCTCTGTGGGACGCGAGACAGCAGCGCCTGGTGCTCGCCCGCGATCGCTACGGAATCAAGCCGCTCTACTACCACGGCGGCAAAGACTTCGAGTTCGCCTCCGAGCTGCGCGCGCTCCCGCGGGGCGAGATCGACCTCGACGCGCTCGAGGCGTTCCTTGCCTTCAACTCGATCCCGGCCCCGCTGACGATCTTTCGCCACGCGCGAAAGCTTCCACCCGGGCATCTGCTCGCTTGGGAACGAGGCGACTTCCGGCTCGAGCGGTTCGCTCGCCCGGCGCCGGTGCAGGCAGAAGACCTTCACGAGGACGACGAGGCGGAGCTGCTCGAAGAGCTCCGCGCCCGACTGCGCGACTCGGTCCGGGCGCACCTTGTCTCCGACGTCCCCGTGGGCGTTCTCCTCTCCGGCGGCATCGACTCCTCTGCACTGGCAGCGCTCGCTGCGGAGGAGAGCTCGGAGCCCCTGCGGACGTTCTCGATCGGCTTCGAGGAGCGCTCGTTCGACGAGCTCGCCGATGCCCGCCTCGTCGCCGAACGCTTTGCGACGCTCCACAACGAGCTCGTCCTGCGGCCGGACGCCGCGCTTCTGCTTCCGGCGCTGGCAGAGGCGTTCGACGAGCCGTTCGCGGACTCGTCCGCGCTCCCGACGTACCTGGTCTCGCAGCTCGCAGCGCAGGACGTCAAAGTCGCGCTCTCCGGCGAGGGCGGCGACGAGCTCTTCGGCGGCTACTACACGTACGTCGCAGACCTGCTGGCGCTGCGCGCCGGCGGGCTGGCCCGCCTCGCGCGGCCGCTGGTCGAGATGCTTCCAAGCTCGAGCGCCCGCGCGAGCTTCGACTACAAGGCCAAGCGCTTCGTCCGGGCCGCGCACCTGCCGCCGCTCGAGCGCCACCACGCCTGGAAGGAAATCTTCTCCGCCGACGCGCGCGCGGAGCTGACCGGCCGGCGCAACCCGTTCGACCCGGTCGACCTTCTGCGCGCTCGTTTCGCCGAGACCGAGGGCGCCGAGCTGCTTGCACGCCTCCAGGACGTCGACTTCGGCATCTACCTCGTCGACGACCTGCTCGTAAAGACCGACCGCGCCTCGATGGCTCACTCGCTGGAAGCACGCGTGCCCTACCTCGACCCGCTCGTCACGAACCTCGCTCTCGCCCTCCCGACGCGGCAGCGAGTCCGCGGTCTGCGCAAGAAAGTGCTGCTACGCAAGGCCGTCGCGCCGCTGGTGCCGAAGCAAATCGTGCAAGGCAAGAAGCGGGGGTTCTCGATTCCCGCGGCAGCCTGGCTGCGGGGCGAGCTCGAGCCTTTCGCCCGTGAGACGCTCTCGCCGGAGACGCTCCGAAGACAGGGGTACTTCCAGCCCGAGGCGGTGGCGAAGCTGCTCGACCGGCACGCCTCCGGCAGCG
>JBARRQ010000107.1:0-28252 GCA_049644305.1 Gaiellaceae bacterium | reverse complement strand
GGGCCTGGGCGGTGGTCGGCGCGATCGCGATCGTCCTCGCCGCGATGTACATGCTGCGCCTGATCTCGGCAGTGCTGCACCAAGCGCCGGGGCCTGCGGTCTCGGAGGCGGCGCTCGACCTCCGCCCCGCTGAGTTGGGCGTGCTCGTGCCGCTGGTCGCGTGCCTGCTGTTCCTGTCGGCCTGGCCCGCGGCGATCACCGACCGCTCGTTTGCCTTGCGCAGATTTACGAGCTTTACAACCACGATCCCCACAAGCCTGCCACTCCCCGGAGTCTTGCCCCCACCTGTTGTCTGCGCGAGGAACCTTTCAGTTGCTGAGAGACGACTGTTCGTTGGGACTGGAATCAAGCTCGATCCGAGCTGTTCGAGTCACGCTCACGTCGATGTGCTCGTCTTGGGCGCGTCCCCTACGCCGCCGAACCAACAGGTGATCCTCCCGTGATCCTCGCGCTCGCCACCCCGCACGTCGACTGGTTCGCCCTCTCCGCGCCGCTCGCGCTGCTTGGCGCCGGAGCCGTGGCGCTGCTCTCAGCAGTACTCCTGCCGCGAGGCTGGCGTCGCGGCTTCGGAGCCGCCGTCTGCGCGCTCGGGTTCGCGGGCGCGATCGTCGCCGCGGCGCTCCTCTACGCGCACTCGGCGGACGGGCACGGAGTGATCGCCGACGTGATCCAGCGCGACCGGCTCGGCACGCTGGCACAGATCCTCATCGGCGGCGCCGGGGTACTCGCGGTCGGGACCTCGTACTCGGAGCCGATGGGCGACGACCACATCGCCGAGTACTACGCCCTGCTTGCCTGGGCCGGCGCGGGGATGGCCTTCCTCGCGACCGCGAGCACCCTGATGACGCTCTTTCTCGGACTCGAGTGGTTCTCGATCAGCCTCTACGTTCTCTGCGCGATCGACGTCGACCTCGCGCGCTCGCTCGAGGCCGGCCTCAAGTACCTGATCATCGGCGGCTTCGGCTCGGCGATGCTCCTCTTCGGCTCCGCCCTCGTCTACGGCGCAACCGGCGCCCTGCGCTTCGGCGACATCGCGCACGCGATTTCCACACAGCACCTGAGCCACGACGCCCTCCTCGTCGCGGGGCTCGCGCTCGTCATCGGCGGGCTCGGCTTCAAGGCCTCCGCGGCGCCGTTCCACATGTGGACGCCCGACGTCTACGAGGGCGCACCGACGCCGGTGACGGCCTTCATGTCGGCGGCGACGAAGACGGTCGCGCTCGTCCTCGCGCTTCGCGTGCTGGTCACCGCTTTCCCGCAGGAGGCGCGCCTCTGGACGGTGACCGTGGCGGTGCTCGCCTGCGCCTCGCTCGCGGTCGGCAACCTCGCCGCGCTCGTGCAGCGAAACGTCAAGCGGATGCTCGCCTACTCGTCGATCTCGCATGCCGGCTTCATGCTGATCGCGATCGCCGCGAACAACGCCCTCGGCGGACGGGCCCTCCTGTACTACCTGATCCCGTACTCGGCGATGTCGGTCGGCTCGTTTGCCGTCGTTGCGGCCCGAGAGCGCGAGTTGAACCAGCCGGTGACGTTCGACAGCCTCGCCGGCTTCGGCTGGGAGCGGCCGCTACTAGGGCTCGGGATGACCGTCTTCATGCTCGGCTTCGCCGGCCTGCCGCTGACAGGCGGCTTCGTCGGCAAGTTCTACGTCTTCTCGGCGGCGTACAAGCACGGCTGGATCTGGCTTGTGATCGTCGGCGTCGTGGCGACCGCCGTCAGCCTCTACTACTACCTCGGGGTGATCCGCGCCATGTACATGCGTCCTTCCGAGGAGCTCCAGCTGGCGCCCGTGGCGGGAGGCTCACCGCCGCCGGAGCGCCTCCTCCAGGCCTCGGTTGTCGCCGCACTCGTGGTAACGGTCGGCTCGTTCTTCGCCGTCCAACCGCTGATCGACGGCGCGAAGCACGCCGCGTCGGCTCTGCCGTTCTAGCCCCGCGGACGTACGAGCTTGATGTGCCCCGCCAGTTCCTCGTCCAGTATCAGCGTCGGGCGAAGGCCGGTGAAGTTATGAAATCCGACGCTGTAGGTATGCCCGCCGACGGTCCAGACCAGAACGACATGATGGGCAAAGGCACACATACACGTCGCCTGTGAGAGAAAGACCGCACGGATGCGCCAGCCGTTGATCGTCACTCGGGCGAGATTTCGGACGCGCATTCCAGGAGACCAGTAGGGACCGACGACGGCATGCGCGTAGCTGCGCAACGGCCGCGGCGACGCGAGCATGATCAGGTGCTGATCCCGGTTCGAGGTCTCGCCGAAGGCCCAGCCACGCCACAGCGTGGGTCCGGTTTCGGGACAGATGATCGTGATCGCGCAGCCGGGGGTAGCTCCGTCCTGGTGGGCCGCGAACCCTGTCGGAACGCGCATTGGACACGGCACCGGGTAGCCGAGAGTCTTCGCCGTCGAACGGCACTGAGCGTGGAACGCGGGCGGCGTTGCGACGAAGTCGGAGCGCTTCCGATCCGACCGCGAGCCCGAGCAAGCACAGGCTGAAAGAGCCAACACGACGACTCCGACGGTCGCGGCGATCCGATTCATCGCAGGAAGCTACGAGGGCAGCTTCCGGAAAGGTCCTAGTGGCGAAACTCTGCAGCGAGAGCGACCAGAGCCTGCAGGCAGAAGAGCGCCAGGCAGGCGACCACGGCCGTGCGGCCGAGCGTCGGGACGGCTCCCTCGCTGAGCATCGGCGCACGGACGGCCGCACCAACGACCGTCAACCCCAGCACGGCCGACCAGAGGGCGACTGGCAGACGGCCAGCGGTTCCCTCGAGGAGGTGCCCGAACGCGTCGAGCGCCGCGATCGCCGCCGCCGGCACCGCCGCGAGGAGTGCATAGAAGGCGAGCCCATGGACCCGTGCCCCGTCCGCCGCCGCGGCCGCGATCACGAGCGCGACCGGAAGTCCCCAGCGAGCCACCTCCCAGGGGTTCGGCGTCCGGGCCGATGCTCCTCCGTTACGCTCACGGCTCCCGTGAGGAAGGAGCGCGAATGGCCGACGTGCCGGTGACGTGGCTCGGTCATGCGAGCTTCCGGCTCGACTCCCCCGGAGGCAAGCGAATCTACGTGGATCCGTGGCTCTCCAACCCGAAGTGCCCCGACTCGGAGAAGGAGCCGGAGCGGATCGACGTGATCGCGATTACCCACGGGCACAGCGACCACGTCGGCGAGACGGTCGAGCTGTCGAAGAGGTTCAAGCCGGACGTCGTGGCGATGGTCGAGCTCAAGGGCTGGCTCGGCGGCCAGGGCGCCGAGCTCGACGACGTGCCGGGGCCGAACAAGGGCGGGACGGTCGAGGCGGCAGGCGTCAAGTTCACGCTCGTGAACGCGTTCCACTCGAGCTCCTCGAACGACGGCGATTACCTCGGCGAAGCTGCCGGCCTCGTCCTCGGATTCGAGAACGGGACGACGATCTACTTCGCCGGCGACACCTGTGTCTTCGGTGACATGCAGCTGATCGGGCGGATCTACTCGCCGGACGTCGCCGTCCTGCCGATCGGCGGTCACTTCACGATGGATCCGCGCGAGGCAGGGGTCGCACTGGAGCTGCTCGGGGCAAAAAGCTGCATCCCGTGCCACTACGGGACGTTTCCGCTCCTCACCGGCACTCCCGACGAACTGCGGCGGCACGCGTCCGGCGTCGAGATCCTCGCGCTCGAGCCGGGGGAGACGACGACGGTTTGAGGGAGCGCTGGTTCGGCTCTACCGGCCGCACGGTTCCCGAGATGGCTGTCGAGGGGGAGCTGGACGTGAGCGACGCGCTGGTGCTCGATGACGTGTCCGACGAGGAGGCTCTGAGGCGTGCGCACGACGAAGGTCGCCCGGTGGTCGTGCGGGCAGACTCAGCGGGGGCTGTGAAGGCCGCGCTTGCGAGACCCGAAGTCGCCGCCGTTCTCGTGCCGGAGACGAAGCGCGACCTCCTCGAGCTCGACCTGACCGAGCTGACCTATGGCTAGAGCTGGGGTCGTTGCGACGTACTCGATCGCGGCCTGCGATCTCGAGGCCAAGCAGTGGGGCGTCGCGACGCAGTCCAAGTTCCTCGGCGTGGGCTCGGTCGTTCCGTGGGCCGAGCCGGGGGTCGGGGCGATCGCTACCCAGGCGTACGCGAACCCGCGCTACGGGCCGGAGGGGCTCGCGCTGCTGCGCGAGGGGGTGAGCGCCGAGGAGGTCGTCGAGCGCCTGACCTCGGCCGACGAGGGCCGGGACCATCGCCAGGTCGGGATCGTCGACCGCGAAGGCCGTGGAGCGAGCTTCACCGGGCCGGAATGCCTTGATTGGGCAGGGGGACGAACGGGGCCGGGCTACGCAGCGCAGGGAAACATCCTCGTGTCTGCCGAGACCGTGGACGCGATCGCGGAAACGTTCGAGGCAAGCTCTGGCCCGCTCGCCGAACGGCTGCTCGACTGCCTCGACGCGGCGCAGGCGGCCGGCGGCGACCGGCGCGGGCAGCAGTCGGCCGCGTTGCTCGTCGTCGAGCGCGACGGCGGCTACGCAGGGCTTTCCGACGAGGTCGTCGACCTCCGCGTGGACGAGCACGCGCGGCCGCTCGAGGAGCTCCGTCGAATCTATGTGATGCATCGGGCGATCTTCGGCAAGACGCCTCCCGACAAGTGGCTCGACGTAGACGACGAGCTGGCCGCCGAGTTGCGCGAGAGGCTGGCCGGGCTCGGTTACAAAGGCGAGCTCGGCGACGCGTTCTTCCGCTGGGCCGGGAACGAGAACCTCGAGGAGCGGGTTGACGGAGTCGAGCGCATCGATCCAGTCGTGCTGGAGGAGCTGAGGAGGCAGTCGTGACCGACAAATACGCCGTAGTCCACATCGACGAGCTCGAGTCGTTTCCAATCGCCAACCAGGACGGCCTGACGTGGCGGCCGGTCCGTCGCCACTTCGACATCCGCGCCTTCGGCGTCAACGCCTACACGGCGGAGGAGGCAGGGCAGCGCGTCGTCGAAGAGCACCGCGAAGAGGGCGGCCACGAGGAGCTCTACGTCGTCGTCTCCGGCCGCGCGACTTTCACGCTCGAGGGCGAGGAGCACGACGCACCTGCCGGGACGCTCGTCCACTGCCCGCCTGGCACGTTGCGCAGCGCCCTGGCCGCCGAGCCCGGAACAACCGTGCTCGGGATCGGCGCGAAGCCGGGTGAGATCTTCCAGCCCTCCGGCTGGGAGTGGAGCTTCGCAGCGTTCTCATTGCTCCGGCGTGGCCATGAGGAGCGCGGGCGCGCCGAGCTCGAGGCTGGAATCGCCGCCGTGCCGGATTCCTGGCATGCCCGCTACAACCTGGCCTGCTTCGAGGCGCTCGCCGGGAATGCAGACGCGGCGCTGGAGAATCTCGAGCGCGCCGCCGAGCTCGAGCCGGAGCATGTCCCGAAAGCCGCCGCCGAAGACGAGGACTTCGCCTCGGTCCGAGACGACCCACGGTTTCTAGCGGTCACCAGGCAGGCGACCACCGGCCGCTCGAGCCCGTAGCGACGGAACCGGATCCGCCTCCGGCCGCGCGACCAGCAAGACGGCGCCGTAACCGGGCTCTGCGACCAGCGAGTCGACGAGGAGCTGCAGCCCTAGCGCGAGGGCGAAGGCCTTGTGCGCCTGCTCGCCGCCGAACGGGACGAGCTCGTCCTCCGACGCGGCGCCGGCGATCACGTCGCCGTAGGTCACGGCGCCCATCGAGACGTCGGCCACCAAGGGTTTCGCGTCGGAGCTCGGGATCGCGATTGCAAGCGGGTTCGTCCCGGCTAGCTTGGGCCCGCCGTCCGGATGGCGGAGGCGCGGCGGCGAGGTCGCGGTGAGAACCGCGATCAGCCCGCCGTCCGCGAGCTTCCGCGCCCAGTAGCCGAGGGCGCCGGTCGGGAAGCAGCGCTGGGCGACTACGAGCCTCTCCTCGTCCGGCGGGTCGGCGAGCTGGGCCTCCACGATTGCAGCGAGCGTGAGGTAGCCGAGCGCGCCGTTGCCGTCCCAGCGCTCGTAGCCCTCGTCGCGGACGAGCCGCCTCGGGCGGGCGCTCGGGTCGAGGTCGGAAAGGGTGCCGAGCCACTCGACCCGGGAGAGGCCGTGCCCGCGCTTCCCGCGGGCCTCCGCATCCAGAAAGTGGTCTGCAAGCGTCCGCGCGTCGGCCTCGGAGAACCCAAGCCCCGTCAGCCGGCCCAAGACATCCTTCACATGCATTTCACGAAATCCTTACGAAGACGGCCGCACATTTTCCGGTGGGGAGACGTCCTACCTCGTAGTTTCAGCGGGGCTCCTCGATCCATCGGGCGCCCCCGGGGTCCGCTGGAACAGGCGGAGGGCGCCTGAGGGGCGCCCTTCGCCCCCGCTCTACGAGACGAGGGGGAGCGGCTTGACGATCCCGACGCCCGCCTCGCGCTTGGTCGCGGTGATGGCTTCGGCGATCTCGCTGATCGCGCGCGCCGACTCGGCGTCGGGATCGCTCTCGACGATCGGCTCGCCGGAGTCGCCGGCCTCGCGCAGGCGCGGGTCCAACGGCACCCGGCCGAGGAGCGGGGTGCCGAGCTCATTGGCAAGGCGCTCTCCGCCCCCGCTGCCGAAGGTCTCGCCGCTCATGTTCTCGACGACTCCGAGCAGCCGCATGTTCGTCTTCTGCGCCATCAGCGCGGCGCGGGCGGCGACCTCCTGAGCGAGTGGCTGGGGCGTCGTCACGATCACGGCCTCGGCTCGAGGCAGTAGCTGGCCCAGCGAGATCGAGACGTCGCCGGTGCCGGGCGGCATGTCCACGACGAGGGTGTCCAGCTCTCCCCAATGGACGTCGGTCAGGAACTGCTCGAGCGCCCGGTGCAGCATCGGCCCCCGCCACATCACGGGCTGGTTGTCGTCGAGGAAGAAGCCGATCGACATCAGCTTGAGCTCGCCACGCACGGGCGGCACGATCATGCGGTCGACTGCGACCGGCTTCTGGTGGATCCCGAGTAGGTGCGGGATCGAGTGGCCGTAGATGTCGGCGTCGAGGATCCCGGTGCGCTGGCCCAGCTGCGCGAAAGCGGCCGCCAGGTTCGCGCTCAGCGTCGACTTGCCGACGCCGCCCTTGCCGCTCGCGATCGCGAGGACGCGTGTCGACCGGTCGAGCGCGATCCCCTTCGTGCGCTCGGTGACCGAGCCGCGCAGGCGCGCCGTGAGCGACGAGCGCTCTTCGGGCGTCATCACGTCGAACTCGAGCGCCACTCGCCGGACGCCTTCGAGGGGAGCGAGCGCCTTTCCGACCTGCTCCTCGAAGCTGGCGCGAAGGGGACAGCCGGCGATGGTCAGCGCGATCCCGACCGTAACGTCCCCGTCCTCGATCCGAACGTCGCGGACCATGTCGAGCTCGACGACGTTGCGCTTCAGCTCGGGGTCGATGACCTGCTCGAGCGCCTTGAGGATCTCCTCGCGCGATGCTTCCATCCGAGGCTGAGCGTAGCGAAGATGCTCCTTATGACTTGGGTCGGACTCGTAGTCAGGAACCTGTTGCGGCGACCGGTGCGGACGGCGCTCACCGCGGCCGGTGTCTCGCTGGGTGTCGGCCTGATCGTCGCGCTGCTGTCGATCACGAACGGCGCCAAGCGGACCGCTGCTCAGCTGATCCACATCGGCCGGGCAGATTTCGGGTTGTTCCAGACAGGGACGGCGGACCTGACCCAGTCGCTGTTGCCGGAGAGCCTCGCCCGCGCGGTGGCGCGCGAGCCCGGCGTCGCCTCGACCGGCCGAATCTTCCTCTTCAGCACCACGAAGCTGCTGGTCTTCGGCTATGCGCGGCATGACTTCCCGGCCAGGCGGCTGGTGATCGTGCAGGGCTCGCTCTGGAGAGACGGCGAGGCGCTGCTCGGTGACGCCGCAGCCAGGCGACTCCGTCTCCGCCCGGGCACGACGCTCCGTCTCGGGAGCCGCTCTTTCCGTGTGGCCGGCATCTACCACAGCGGCAACCCCTTCGTGGACAACGGCGGCATCCTGCCGCTGCGTGCCGTGCAGCAGCTTGCCCGGAGACCGAACGAGGTGACGTCGATCGCAGTGACGGTCTCGCTGGGCGCGCGGCCGAAAGCTGTGGCGAAGCAGCTCGAGCGTGACTTTCCGAACACCGTCGCGGTCACCGAGCCCGGCCAGGTCGTCAGGCTCGACACGAGCCTGCGGCTGATCGTCACGACCGGCTGGATCATCTCGCTGCTCGCCTTGATCGTCGGTGGGATCGCGGTCACGAACACGATGGCGATGGCGGTCTTCGAGCGCGTGCGGGAGATCGGGATCCTGCGCGCGGTCGGGTGGCCCGCTCGCCGGATCGGAGCGCTGATCGTGAGCGAGGCGCTGGCGATCTGCCTGCTGGCTCTGGCGGCCGGGCTCGCGCTGGGTTACGCGGCCGGCGAGCTGTTCACGAACGGGAGCAGCGGCACGCTCGTCCAGCCCGACTTCACCTCGGGAGTCTTTGCCTGGGGCCTGGCCTTCGCGCTGGGCGTCGGCGTCCTCGGAGCCGTCTACCCGACGCTACGCGCCACTCGGCTCTCGCCGATCGAGGCCTTGCGACGCGAGTAGCCGCCCGTCGCGGAGCTCCAGCAGGCGGTCGGCCCGCCGGGCGACTTCCTGGTCGTTCGTGACGAGCAGGATCGTCATTCCGTGACTCTCGCGCAGCCTCTGGAGGAGCGTGATGATCTGCGCGCCGGTCTCCGAGTCGAGCGCACCGGTCGGCTCGTCCGCGAGTAGGAGCCGCGGGTCGTTTGCAAGCGCGCGTGCGGTCGCTACCCGCTGGCGCTCGCCGCCCGAAAGCGTCGGCGGGAAGGCGTCCACCCTGCCGGCCAGACCGACCTCCCCGAGGAGTGAGGTAGCCCGCTCTTGCCGCTCGGCGCGCGTGAAGCCTCGCCCCATCATCGGCACCTGCACGTTCTCGGCCGCCGACAGGACGGGAATCAGGTTGTGGAACTGGAAGACGAAGCCGACGGTTCGCGCGCGGTATTCGGTCCGGTCGCCTGACGAGGCCAGCGCCTCACCGTCGACCGCGATGGTGCCGGCATCCGGCTTGTCGAGGGCTCCGATCAGGTTCAGCAGGGTGCTCTTCCCGGAGCCAGACGGCCCGGTCAGCGCAGTGAACTCGCCGGGAGCGAGACGCAGCGAGACGTCTTCGAGGGCGAGGATCCGCCCACGATCGAACGCCTTTCGAACGTGCTCGACCACTACCTCCGCGCCCACGCGCGGCGTCATCGAACCTGGATCGAGTAGTCGACCTTCCTCGTCAGCCCTTTAGCCTTGACGATCGCTTCGAAGGCGAGCGGCACACCCCGTGCGCGTGACGGGAAGGGCTGGTTGGCGCCGGCGCCGATCGTCTCGCGCCACACGCCGTTCGTTACGTGATAGCGACCGATCTGCCCCACGGCCACTCCGCCAAAGACGATCTGCACGTGAATGGACGCGGCCACCGGCTTTCCGGCCGTGTCCGTGACCTGCACCTCGTAGGTCCACGGCTTCCCGACCCGCGGATGGTGCGAATCGGCGGTCAGGCGAACCCGGATGCCCGGCTTGGTCGGTTTCTGCGAGTTAGTGGCCGACTTGGAGTGTCCACCGCACCCCACCAGCGTCACGACTAGCACACCCGCGAGAACGAGCCGCACGCCCAGATGCTAGACGCCGAGACGCTTCTTGAGCCAGAGACCGTTCCGAACGGCGCATCCTGATCGGCTTCAACGAGACAGAGCGGTGAAGAGCTCGGCGCAGACCTCGGGTGTCGCGGCGGCGACCACGCGCGAGCGGCCTTCCGTGTCGAGCGGGGCGGCGCCGATGGGCGGGGCTTCAGGGAGCTCGATCGCGAGACCGCGCTCCCGGACGAGCAGCTGTGCCGCCGCGATGTCCACGGCTCGCGCGGGCTTGAGCGAGCAGACCGCGTCAACGCGCCCGGCGGCGAGGTGGCAGAGCGAGAGCGCGAGCGACCCCATGATCCGCAAGCGGTAGGCGAGGCCCACGACGGCGGCTGCCTTCTCGGCGACCGACGAGGTCAGCGTGGCCTCGAACGAGAGGATCTCGATCTTCTCCCGCGGGCGCACCTCACCGAGCTCCTGCCCGTTCAGACGCGCACCTCCACCGCGCGTCGCCGTCCACTCCTCGCCGGAGCCGAAGTCGTAGACGTAGCCGAAGACGACGTCGTCCATCGTCTCGCCCTCCGCAATCGCGATGGAAAGCGAGAAGAACGGGATCCCGCGCTTCGCGTTGAGCGAGCCGTCGATCGGATCGACCACGATCCGGAGGTTGCCCTCGGCCTTCAGCTCGCCGATCTCCTCGGAGACGATCGTCGCGCCCTCGATGGCCTTCAGGCGCTCGAGAATCACCCGCTCGGCTGCCGCGTCGACAGCCGTCGTCTCGTCGCCCCCGACCCCGTCCCCTACGACCGGCTCGCGCTCGGTGCGCGTCGGCAGGTCAGCGAGCACCCCGCGCACGTCCTCGACCGCCTCCCGGCAGACGCCGAGCCATTCGCTCAAACGAAGGCAC
Organism: Gaiellaceae bacterium; assembly: GCA_049644305.1. GTDB lineage: Bacteria > Actinomycetota > Thermoleophilia > Gaiellales > Gaiellaceae > AC-32. The sequence goes on along the minus strand of JBARRQ010000107.1, from coordinate 17,800 downwards.
CGCTTGCGGTGCCGCTGTCAGGACGCGCGGGCTCTGCCTGTGCGTCCGTCTGAAATGACCGGTCGACGCAACTGCATTCCATCACGGACCGTTCTCGAGAAAGAGGAGTCCGGAGACGAGCTTCGGATAGAAGTACGTGCTCTTCTGCGGCATCGTCTCGCCGAGCTCGGCGACGGCGAAGACGTCCTCGATCCGTGTCGGGCGCATCAGCACCGCCACCGCCGCCTCACCCGAGTCCACCGCACGCACGGCCTCTCGCCAGTCCGGCGTGTAGCTGATGCCGTCGTGGCCCAGCCGGTCGACGAGGCGAACGTCGAGCTCGCCCTCGCCGTCGACCGCGAGCTCGGCGTCTCCGCGCCGGTAGACGACCGCGGCGGCGCGGTCGCGCGGCAGGTCGTTTAGCTCGTCGAGCGCACGCTCCGGGTCCGGCAGGCGGTCCTCGGCCGGGAGGCTCCGGGCAGGCTCGTCCGCAAAGACGCGGTGGGTCGGGAAGATCATCAGGCCGGGGTCGTCGAGGCTGACCAGCACCGCCAGCACGTATGCGCTCTCCGGAGACCCGACCTCACGGTGGTAGGCGAGTGCAGTCTCGTAGCGATGGTGACCGTCGGCGATCAGGAGCGCGCGGTCGGCGAAGGCACGTGCGACGTCGTCGGCGGGAAGACGCCAAAGTCGCGCGTCGTCCGCCTCGAGATCGGGATGGCGATCGGGGCGCTGCGCCGGCGGCTCACCCTCGTAGAGGAAGAAGAGCGGCTCCAGCTGTGCCCGAACCTCTCGAAGCAGCCGCAGGCGCCCCTCCTTCGGCGCGCGGTGGGTGCGCTCGTGCGGGAGCACGACGCGGTTCTCGTACGGCTCGACGCGCAGCGCGGCGCCGAGGCCTTCCCGCGTACGGGCGACGCCGTCCGGGCCGACGTAGTCCTGCGAGAGCCACCAGCAGGCCGCGTCTTCCTCCTCGGCGAGGATCGAGTCGCGGCGCCAATCGTTCCAGAGGCGCCCCGCTTCGGCCTCGTCGTCGGGCAGTGTCAGATGGACCACGTTGTACGGGCTCCGCGCCATGAGCTGCGCACGCTCCTCGGGCGAGATCACGTCGTAGGGCGGCGCGACCAGCGTCTCGAGCGGGCCAGCGCGCTCGCCGTAGCGGACGGCGCGAAACGGCTTGACCTCCGCCATCGCGGCCGAGCCTAGCATCCGCCTTCGGGCCTAGACTCGGGCCGTGACCGCCGCCGCGATCGCATCTCTCGCCGAGGACCGGGTGGTCGAGGGGATCTACGCGGTCTCACGCAAGGAGCGGCGGCGGACTCGGTCGGGTGCTCCGTATCTCGCGCTCGAGCTCGTCGACCCGAGCGGCCGGATCGAGGCCCGCGTGTGGTCGGACGTCGAGCTGCTCGACGGGCGATTCGGCGAGGGAGACGCGGTGCGCGTTTTGGGCCGCGTCGAGCGGTTCCGCGACCGCTTGCAGCTCGACGTGCGGTCGCTGGAGTCGGCCGAGACCGACCCGGCTGAGCTCGCGCCGGCGATGCGCCGTGACGCGGCGGAGCTGGATGGCTTCCTCGAGTTCCTCGCCGGCGAGATCTCCCATCCGGGCTTGCACGCGGTCGTCGCGAGGTTCCTCGCCGAAGAGCCTCTGCGCCTCGCCCTGCGCGGGTTGCCGGCAGCGGAGAGCCACCATGCCTACGCCGGCGGCCTCCTGGAGCACACGGTCGGCGTCGCGACCTTGTGCCGAGAGGCGGCGCAGCTACATCCTCGCCTCCGGGCGGATCTCGTCCTCGCGGCCGCGCTGCTTCACGACGCGGGTCGATCGCTCGAGCTCGAGCGCGGCCCGACGTTTCGGCAGACGGACGAGGGACGGCTGCTCGGTCACGTGCATCTGGGCCTGCGCATGATCGAGGAGCGCGCCGGGTCGCTCGACGCCGCTGTCCGCGCTGAGCTCTTGCACGCGGTCGCCGCTCACCACGAGGCAAGAGGAGCACGCACCGCCGAGGCGGCCGTGCTCTACCACGCGAACCAGCTCGATGCGACCGCCGCGACGCGGCCCGTCGACTAGAGCTCGGCGATCCGGCTTTCGATCTCGTCGCGGACGGCTCGCACCTCTCCGACCGGCATGCCTGCCGGATCGGCCAGGTTCCAGTCGAGGTAGCGCTTCCCCGGCAGCACCGGGCAGGCGTCGCCGCAGCCCATCGTCACGACCAGGTCAGCCCACTCGACGTCCTCCTGCACGAGCGGCCGCGGCTTCCGTCCGTCCAGCGAGACGCCGATCTCCCGCATCGCCTCGACGACCGGGGCATGCAGATCCAGCTCGGGGCGCGAGCCTGCAGAGCGCGCCTCGCCGCCGCGGCGCTCGTAGAACGCCTGGGCCATCTGGGAGCGGCCGGCGTTCCCGATGCAGACGAACAGGACGCGGGGCAGCGGCTTCACCAGGCGATCGTCCGCTCGCGTGTGGCGAGCACGCCCTCGGGTTTGGGCGCGCCTCCCAGCGCGAAGGCGAGTTGCTCAACGGCCTCGGGCACGAGCCTGTAGTAGACCCACGTTCCCCGCTTGCGAGCGACCTCGATCAGGCCGGCCTCCCGCAACACGCGCAGATGGTGCGAGACCGTCGGCTGCGAGAGACCGAGGCGAAACTCGCAGACGCACACCTCCTCGGCTCCGGCCAGACAGTTGACGATTGCGACGCGCGCCGGATCAGAGAGCGCCTTGAAGCGGGACGCCAACGTCTCGGCCACAGCGGGGCGAAGAGGCGGCGCACCCGGCGCGCAGCACGGCTGCTCGAGGAGCTTCAGCTTGGTATTCATTGACGTTCATCAATCTATCAGCTAGCGTGGGCCGCAACCGACGGAAGGGATCGAATGCATTGCTGCGATTGCGATTGTGATTGCGGCTGCTGCGGCGGCTGCTGCTAGACGTTGAAGCGGACATTGAGCACGTCCCCGTCCTCGACCACGTAGGTCTTTCCCTCGACCCGCTGGAGGCCGCGTCGCGCGGCATCAGCGCGCGAGCCGGACTCGACGAGGTCGCTCCAGCCGATCACCTCACAGCGGATGAAGCCGCGAGCGAGATCGGTGTGCACAGTCGCCGCGGCGTCCAGGGCTGTCGAGCCGCGCCGTAGCGTCCAGGCTCGGGCCTCGTTCTCGTTTGCCGTGAAGAACGTGATCAGGTCGGCCGTCTCGAAGAGCCGTCTCAAGATCTCCTGGAGCGCCGGCGTCCCCTCGCGGAACTCTGCCGCCTCCTCCGGCGGCAGCTCGGCCAGCTCGGCCTCGAGCTTCAGGTCGATCCCGCCCGGGCCGTTCTCGATCGCGACGAGCGGCTTCGTCGTCAGCGGCTCGAGCTCCTGCGGGAGCGCTCCCGGGTAGTCGGAAAGCGGCCGCTCGGCCTCGAGGTGAGCCAGCACCTGCTCTAGCGATGCGACCTCTTCCTTCAACCGCGGATCTCCGGACTTTGCCTGAGTACGCACACGCTCGAGACGACGCTCGACATGGTCGCGGTCGGCGACGAGCAACTCGAGCCGGAGCGACTCTCGGTCGCCTTCCGGATCTCGCGTTCCCGAGAAGGCGTCCACCACTGCGAGCAGCGCGTCGACCTGGCGCAGGCCGCCCAAGAGAGCTGGTCCCGTTCCGGCGGCGTCGGCGACTTGGAGCACGGCGGGCGTTGCCTTGGCCGAGCCGACCACCCGGGCGACGGGCTCTAGGCGCTCGTCGGGGATGGGCGCGGTGCCGACCGTTCTGTGGCCGCCGGTGAGGGCCGCGAACAGCGTCGACTTCCCGGACCCTGGGAGCCCGACGATCCCGACGTCCAGCACGTAGGGGTCCTAGTGTGACGCGATCTGCTTCTGCAGGGAAACCAGGGCGCGATGCTGCAGCGACTTCACCGCTCCCTCCGTCTTGGCCAGAATGGTCGCCGCTTCGCCGTTGGAGAAGTTGAAGACGAACTTCAGCGTAAGCACCTGCTTCTGCTCGCGTGAGAGGTTTTCGATCAGCTGGAGCATGCTCCGGCGCCCCATCGACTCGAATGCCGCGTCCTCTGCAGAGCTCTCAACCGCGCCCTCGGGCTCCGGCACCTCCTCCTCGGGTTGCCAGCGCTTGGTCGCGCGGAAGTGGTCCATCGCGAGGTTGTGCGCGATTCGAAAGAGCCACGCCGAAAAGGGTGCGGACTTCCAACGAAAGCGGCTAATCGCTTCGAGCATCTTCAGAAACGTCTGCGTCGTCAGGTCCTCGGCGTCGTGCCGGTTCCCGACGCTCATGTGGAGGTAGCTGTAGATGCGGTCGAAGTGGAGCAGGTACAGCGCCTCGAGCGCTTCGCGGTCTCCCTGCTGAGCAAACCCGACGAGCCGGCGGAGATCGGCAGTGCTCTCGACTGCATTGCTCGTCATGAGCCTGACCATGCCCAGCCTTACTGGAGACCTAACTACGCCGGTGTAAAACCGACGCGCGCTTCGCGCGTGAACCGCTTGACATAAACCACTCGCCGCAAAGAGACGGTGTAGCGGCCGTCCTCTGCGTCGAGCGCAAAAGCGCCGTCGCCGTCCTGGCCGAGCGAGCGCTCGAGCTCTTCGGCTACCCCGGCGAGTACGAAAGCGGCCATGATCTGACCGCCGTCGAAGGCGATTTCGATCCGAATGCGCTCCTCAGCCAAGGCTGACCACCTCCGTGAGAACTCCGTGGACCGCGTCCGGGTGAACGAACGCGACCTCGAGACCGAAGAGGCCGGGGTGCGGCTCGGCGTCGATCAGCTGCGCGCCCTCCGCTGACAGCTGGTCGAGCGCAGTGCCGACGTCCGCGACCTCGAACGCGACGTGATGCATCCCGGGACCCCGGCTGGCGAGAAACTTGCCGACCGGCGTGTCTTCGGCGAGGGAAGCGACCAGCTCGATCCGGCCGTCCCCGATCCGCAGCGCCGCTGCCTCGACACCCTGCTCCAAGACGGTGTCGCGCCGCTCGACCCGGGCCCCGAAGAGCCGCTGGTACGTCGCGACGGCTTCGTCCAGGTCGGAAACGGCGACGCCGAGATGGTGGATTCCGCGGGGCTCCACGCCGCCGATCGTATCTGCCCGCCGGTCCGCGCCGTCTTAGAGCGCGGCGTTCAGTCGGCGGCGACGGCCCGGACCGTGCCGACGGTCTCGGACGACTGCGACTCGGGCTCGACGCCGTCGAGCAGCTGCGCCAGCTCGTCCTTGTCCAGCGTCTCCTTCTCGAGGAGCGCGAGCGCGATGCGGTCGAGAGCGGCTCGGTGCTTCTGGAGCAGCCGGAGGGACTCCTGGAAGGCCTCGTCGGTCAGCCGCGCCTGCTCCTGGTCGCGGAGACGCTTCGTTTCCTCCGAGAGCGCGTAGTTGTCGGCGCGCATCGTGCGCGACGTGACGAGCCTCGACATGCCGTAGTCGAAGACCATCGACCGTGAGATCTCTGTCGCCTTCTCGAGGTCGTTCGCGGCCCCGTTGGTGACCCGGCCGAACACGACCTGCTCGGCGGCGCGTCCCGCCAGGATGACCTTGAGCAGGTCTTCGAACTCCTCCGTCGTGTGCAGGTAGCGCTCCTCGGCCGGCAGGTTCAGCGTGTACCCGAGCGCGTTACCGCGGGAGACGATCGTGACCTTGTGCACCGGCAACAGGCCGCCCGTGAGGTGCGACATCATGGCGTGACCGGCCTCGTGGTACGCGAGGATCCTCCGCTCCTTCTCGGTCATGACCTTCCGCTGCTGGAGCCCGGCGACCACACGCTCCATCGCGTCCTCGAAGTCGATCTGCCGGACGACTGCCTGCTGCTTACGGCCGGCGAAGATGGCCGCCTCGTTGGCGATGTTCTCGAGCTCCGCGCCGGTCAGTCCCGAAGTCTGGCGCGCGACCGACTTGAGGTCGACGTCATCGGCGAGCGGCTTGCCCTTCGTGTGCACCTCGAGAATCGCCTCGCGGCCGGCGAGATCGGGCGGCGCCACGAGCACCTGGCGATCGAAGCGCCCAGGGCGCAACAGCGCGGGGTCGAGATCCTGAAGCCGGTTCGACGCGCCCATGACGACGATCTGCTCGCGCGACTCGAAGCCGTCGAGCTCGACGAGCAGCTGATTCAGGGTCTGATCCTGCTCGCGCGTGAAGCCGAATCCGCTGCGCTGCGCGCCGACGGCGTCGAGCTCGTCGATGAAGACGATCGCCGGCGCGTGCTTGCGGGCCTCCTCGAAGAGCTTCCGGATGCGGGCGGCACCGAGGCCGGCGAACATCTCGACGAAAGCCGAAGCGCTCTGCGCGTAGAACCTGGCGCCCGCCTCATGGGCAATCGCCTTCGCGAGCAGCGTCTTCCCGGTCCCGGGCGGGCCGTGGAGGAGAATCCCCTTCGGGACCCGGGCGCCGAGCCTGCCAAAGCGCACCGGGTCGCGCAGGAAGTCGACCACCTCCGCCAGTTCCTCCTTCGCCTCCTCGAGCCCGGCGACGTCGTGCCAGGTGACGGACGAGTCGGCGACGATCGTCTTCGCAGCAGTGACGCGTGGCATCACCTGCAGCGTGCGCCAGAGGATGTAGACCATCAGGATCAGGAGCGCGCTGAAGAGCAGCGGCAACCATGCCGCGACCTCGTCGCGTAGCACCACCAGCCAACCCATCCACTCTCGTTATGAGCGGCTTTGGCGGCCCCGTCAACCGCCGCGGGTCACGCCAGCGTGGTCACCAACTCGTCCGTCGTCGTGAACTCGACGCCGCCTTCGCGCCAGGCAGCCAGGGAGGCGGCAACCCGCTTCTCGTCGAGGCCGCGCGCCGCATCCTCGACGAAACGCACCCGCCGGCCTCGCAGGAGGAAGCCGCGGATCGCCGCGTCGTCGCAGACATCGGTTGCGACGCCGAAGACGACGATCTCGTCGGGGTCGAGAGCAGTGAGAAGCGCCTCCGTGTTGGGATTGGTGAAGACGTCGAAGTTCTTCTTCAGCAGGACGATCTCGCGACGGCCCGCGATCAGGTCGGGCACGAGACCCGGCGGGAACGGGACAAGCGAGAGCGGCAACGGATCGGACTGCTTCGTCTCCGGCACTTTTTCGGCGCCCGGGGTTCCGCGCAGGCAGTGCGGCGGGTAGGTGTTGCGGAAGTCGGGATCGTCCGAGATCTCCGGGTCCGTCAGCTCATGGTCGTCGGCCGAGGCGACGTGGACCATCCCGGCCTCGCGAGCGGCGGCGACCAGGCGCGCCATCGCCGGCGCCGTCTCCTCGGCTCCAGGGACGTAGAGCTTTCCCTCCGGGAGCATGAAGTCCCGCTGCGTGTCGACGTCCCAGAGGATCCGGGTCATTCGACGAGCTCGAGCCGGGCGTTCGAGCGGAAGCGGCGGCCGACCTTTGCCGACGGGCGCCCGTCAGTCATCACGATGTCGGCCGTGAAGTCGTTTTCGCCGCGGATCAGGGCCGACCCGACGCCGTAGGAGTCGACCGGCACGCCGCGGCGCTCGAACTCGCGGATTCGCTCGGCGTCGAAACCGCCGGAGACCACGATCTTGACGCGCTCGAAGCCGTCCCGGTCGAGCGCCTCGCGCGCCTTCCGGACGAGCCTCTCGTTGACGCCGTGCGGCTCGAAGTCGCCCATCTCGCCCCAGAGCGAGCGGTCGACGAGCTGGCCGGACGTGTCGAGTCGAACGCCCCAGAGGCGCGGGCCAAGCGCGCGGGCGACCTCGAGGGCGGTCTTGACCGAGTCGTTCTCGAAGTCGACGAGCACGGTGATGTTGATGTCCGGGTCGGCGTTCTCGGCGAACTTCGCCGCCGCAAGCACCGTGTTGCCACCGTACGAGGCGATCAGCGCATGCGGGACCGTGCCGACGCCTTTGCCGCCCCACCACGACGCCTGGGCGTCCGAGGTGACCCCGATCTCGGCGCCGACGACCTGGCCCGCGACGTACGCGGCATAGCCGTCGCCCGTCTGCACCCGGTGGTGGTCATGGCGCGCCGGCATGAAGATGAGAGGCTTGCCGTTCGCCGCCTCCAGCACGCGCACGACGTTCGTCGTGATCAGCGTCCGGCGCGCTAGTACTCCGAGGTAGACCGTCTCGAGATGCGCGAAGCCGGTGTAGTCCCCTTCGATCGTGAGCACCGGTTCATACGGCTCGAGCTCGTCACCGTCGTAAAGGGCGTGCACGGTGAGATCGCTCCACTCGTCCGCGCAGAGCTTGAGGACTGCGATCGCCTCGTCGACGCCGCCGAGGTATGAGCTCTTCTTCTGGAAGACCTGCATCACCACGCGTGGATGCCGGCCGTCCCGAAGGAGTACCTCGCGCGTGTGGTTGAAGTAGGCGTCGGTGTAGTACCCCTCCCGCATCTTCTCGACGGGGAGCTCGAAGATCTCGGGCGGGAGACGCCTAGTTCGCGTTCGCTCCATCGGTGCCAGCCTTGTGCTCGAGGTCGAGACAGGCTGCGAGCGCGGCCTCGGCCACCTCGAGCTGTTCCGGCGTGGGCTCGGCGGTTGCAAGGCGATGTTGCAGCTCGTGGCCGGGTCGCGCCAGGACGCGCGCGACGCGATGCTCAGGGTTGCGCACCATCCAGCTGAAGATCTCGGTCGAGGCGGCGAGAGCGCCGACCTGGGCCGTCACCCGGGCGAGGCCGCGCAGGCGCGCAGGCGCCCGGGCTGCAAGCGCCCCTCCGACAGCGGAGCTGGCGAGAAGTGGGCCCAGCATGTGCGACCCGCAGCGCTCGTGCTCGCGGGCTCGTGGCTCGTCGTGCTCGTAGCTGCCGATCGAGATGTGCTCCGCGCCGTGGTAGGCCGCGAGCTCGGAGCCGCGAACGGCAAGCACGGCCGGGACTGCCGAGAGGATGCCGCCGATCAGCTCACGGGCAAATGGCGTGAGGGTGCGCGAGCCTTTGACAACGCGCACGGCGACCGCGCTAGCAACCATCGCGCCGAGCACCGGCGCCCGTTGGAACGGGAGCCTGGCCTCGGGCATAAGGCGAAGGATCCGGGGGAGGAGCGCGAAGACCTCGGCGAGCCGCGCGGGACCGCGGAGGAGCGCCGGCTGCACCTCGTTCGCGCGCAGGCGCTTGTACTCGGCCGCGACCTTCAGCTCACCGTTGGGAGTGCGGATCGCGCAGGCCCAGGCGTTCGGCCCGTGGACGAGCACCCCGTTGACCAGCGCCATGCCTCCGAGCCGGATCTTGTCGTCGGAGTCAGGCTGTCCCTCGTTGTGGCTCTGATCGCGCGTGGCCATCCCGAAGAGCCTAGCGTGAGGCTTCCGCGTCGCGCCTTCCCGAGGGCCCCGCTCGAGCGCGGTTGCGAAGGGCACCCTTTCGACACGGTCCCGTCACACATCCGTGCGGGTTTCCCCGCTACGCTCGCAGCGGGGAGGAGGCTACGGGCACCTGGCGACGGAACCCGGCCCGAGTGGCGCCGGTCAGCCGAGGAGCGTCCGCGCGACGTGGCGGAAGCACTCGACGCCGAACTCGAGGTCGTCCACCGGAATGCGCTCGTCCGCCGAGTGAATCAGTCGTGCCGCCAGTTGCGCGTCCATGGCCCTCATCGGGAAGAAACCGTACGCAACCGTCCCGAAAGCCTCCCGCAACCAGTGGCTGTCCGTGAAGCCCGCGACACAGATTGGCACGACTGCGGCATCAGGATCGAACTCGGCGACAAAGCGATCGATGGCATCCCAAAGCGGTGTCTGCAGAGGAGAGCGCGTCCCGCCGCGTGCTTCGATCCATTCGAAGTCGTAATCCCCTTCGCCGAGCACCGTGCGCAGCACTTGCTCGACCTCGCGTTGGGTCTGCTCCGGGAGCAGGCGGCAGTCGACCACCACCTCGCAAACGGACGGGATCACGTTGCGCCGCTCCGAGGCGGAGATCATCGTCGGCGACAACGTCAACGAGAGCAGAGGCTCCAGCAGCTCGGCCGCGAACGGATCGAGCTCGCGCGCGGCGTCGAGTGCGTCCTCCGCCTCGAGCGTCCGGCCGGTAACCGCCCGCACGAACGACTCGGTCTCGACCCCTAGACGCGGCTCGGGACGGTATTCCGAGAGCCTCTCGATCAGTGGCGCCGCCTTCGTGAGGGCGTTGTCGGCGATTCCGGGCATCGAGGCGTGGCCGGCCCGTCCGTGCACGCGCAGGCGAAACGGAGAGCTCATCTTCTCCGCCGTCGAGCAGATGTAGAAGTGGCGGCCGGCCAGCTCGACCCGCTCGCCTCCACCTTCGTTGAGCGCGTAGTCGGCGCGAACGGCGTCCGGATGCTCGCGACAGAGCCACGGCAGGCCGAAGTCGTTGCCCACCTCCTCGTCGGCGGCCGCGACGAAGATCAGGTCACCCGACGGCTCAAATCCCTCGCGCGCCAGTGAGGCGACCGCGGCCGCGCTTGCCGCGACCTCGCCCTTCATGTCCAGCGCGCCACGGCCCCATACCTCGCCGTCCCGGAGCTCGCCGGACCAGGGATCGACCCGCCATTCGGCGGCGTTGGCGACCACCGTGTCGGTATGCGACAGCAGCAAGAGGCTCGGGCCGCCGCGGCCCCGGAGCCGAGCGACGAGGTTCGCCCGCTCGGGAACCTTCGCGTACAGCTCGCTTTCGACACCGCTCTCCGCGAGGTAGTTGCGCAAGAGCTCGGCCGCCGCGGTCTCATCACCCGGTGGATTGACGGTGTCGAGCCGGATCAACTCCTGAAGAAGCTCGACGGCCTCGCCGCGCACCGCCTCCACCGGCGAGCTCAGTCCTCGTCGTTCGCGAGTTGCGTGAGCCGGTTCCGTGCTTGCCAGAGCTCAGGGAATAAGCGCTGCTTGATCAACCCGCCCAGCAGCTCGACAGGCGTGCCCTGCGTGCCGACCACCTCGTCGCCGATGACACGCGCAACGACTAGGTAGTGACGCATCCGCCAGAGCGTGACGCGTTCGTCCCAGGCAATCAGCAGCTCACCAAGTCGATACAGATCCTCGTGCTCTCTCCCGCGTCGGTAAAGGTCGACGAGACTGAGCCCGCGCTCACGCAGGAGGCCGGAGAACGCCTGGCCGAGCTGGGGCGAGACGCGTCGGATTTCGCCGAAGCCGGGCGAGTCGAAGCCGCTTCCGTGGCCGAGCGCCTTGCGAATCGTCTGGTATTCCCACGGCGACATCTCCTCGAGCATGTCGAGTTGATCGGTGACGAGTTGAAGAGCGATCACTGCGCGGCTCAGCAGCCGCCCGGCGGCATCGAGCTCACGCCGCTCGATCAACCGGGTTGCCTCCTCGACCTCTGTCCAGGCGAGCTTCAGCCAGAGCTCCGACGCCTGGTGGACCGTCTGGAAGAGGAGCTCGTCGCGATGGACCTGCTCGTCGGGCCGTTTCTGCAGTGCGAGCAGCTCATCGGTACGGAGGTAGCGCTCGTAGTCGCTGGCGCCTTCGCCGGGGAGGACCGGTTGGCTGTAGTCCTCGACCTCGCGGCTCATCACGGCGGGAGCATACTTCCCGCTGTGAGCGATCTCTTTGCCGACGCCGCGCAGAAGCGGATCCAGGACATGGCGCCGCTCGCCCTGCGCCTTCGCCCGCGAAGGCTCGACGAGTTCGTCGGCCAGGAGGACGTACTCGGTGAGCGCTCGGCGCTCCGGCTTGCGATCGTCGAAGACCGAGTCGGCTCGATGATCCTCTACGGCCCGCCGGGAACGGGCAAGACGACGCTTGCCCGGATCGTCGCGGAGACGACCGGTGCGGCCTTTGAAGAGCTGTCGGCCGTCTCTGCCTCAGTCGCCGACGTGCGTGAGGTGCTCGCGAGGGCACGCGACCGGCTCGGCGGCTCGGCTCAGCGGACGATCCTGTTCCTCGACGAGATCCACCGTTTCAACAAAGCGCAGCAGGACGCCCTGCTCCCCGCCGTCGAGGAGGGGCTCGTGACCCTGATCGGAGCGACGACCGAGAACCCGTACTTCGAGGTCAACTCGGCGCTGCTCTCCCGTTGCCAGGTCTACGAGCTCGTCCCCCTTTCGGAGGCGGAGCTGGAAACCATCGTCCACCGCGGGGCCGATGCTCTCCAAGCGAATGTCGGCGACGAGCTCACCGGGCTGATCGCACGGCGTGCCGGAGGAGATGCGCGCAACGCTCTGAACATCCTCGAGCTAGCCGTCCAAACCTCCGCCGCCGAAGGCATCCCCCTGGCCGACGACCACGTCGAGGACGCAGCCCGCAAGCGCCCTCTCGTCTACGACAAGGGCGACGACGCCCACTACGACTTCATCTCGGCCTTCATCAAGTCGATGCGCGGCTCCGATCCAGACGCCTCCGTCTACTACCTGGCGGCGATGCTCGAGAGCGGCGAGGATCCCCGCTACATCGCGCGGCGGATGATCGTACTGGCCTCCGAGGACGTCGGGAACGCCGATCCGCGCGCGCTGCTCGTGGCCGTTGCCGCCGCGCAGGCCGTCGAGCACGTCGGTCTGCCCGAGGCGCGGCTGAACCTCGCCCAAGCGGCGATCTACCTGGCCCAGGCCCCGAAGTCCAATGCGTCGTACGTCGCGCTCAAGGAAGCAACGGCCGACGTGAAAGAGCATGGTCAGGTGCGCCCGCCCGATGCCCTGCGGGACGCCAACTACCCGGGTGCGCGCAAGCTCGGCCGCGGCGCCGGCTACATCTATCCGCACGACGACCCGAAAGGATTCGAGCAGGAACACCTTCCTGACGCGCTCCGCGGAAGGCGTTACTATCGGCCGCGCGGGTCCGGGGAGGAAGCAGGGGACAAGACCTAGAGCCGGGCCGCACCCCCGTTATTTCCAGGTCGCTCACGGTAATTCGAAGGTTGAAGCGAATCGGCGCCGCCGCATGCGCGGTGCTCGCGGTCGTGCTCGCTGGCCCGGCGCACGCGAGCCAGTTCGTGGACCTCGCCCCCGGGTGGACGCCGGTCGACCTCAAAGTAGACGGCGCCGGCCGCGCGATGGTGTCGTACCGCGCCTCGGGCACCCGGCACATCCTTCTTACCGGCGCGGTCAACGCCCGGTATCCGACGCCGGGCGTTCCGCAAGTCAGGTTCCGAGTCGACTACACCGGTGGCTTGAGCTCGACACGGCGCCGGCTCTGGAAGTCGTTTCGCAGCGCCTGCGCACCGTACGACGGGCCCCCGCTGCCGTACCTCGTCGCCGCCTGCCGCGCGGGTGACGGCTCTTACTGGGCCGTTCAGGAGTGGCAGGTCAATCTCCCCAACCTCGGCTTCACGCCGTGGACTGTGAGGCAACGATCGTTCGCGCTGCACGTCTCACACTGGACCGGCGCAGTCGCGAGCCTCGAGGTCCACACCAAGTGGTTCTACTCTCGACACTTCCAGGAGGTCTTCGGCCGGGCAACGTACGCCGGCCGGCCGGTGCACGGGTTCCGGAGCACGTACTACGGCGCGCCGCTGGACGCGTACGGCCGACTGATCTACACCGACACGCTCGACTCGCGGTACGGGACAGGCTGGAGGCGCGAGAACGCCCTCCTGCCTCACGGCCCGAACGGCGTCTTCTGCCAGGGGTTCTTTCCTGTCCGCCCCTCCACCAGCGGTAATGCGGTCCCGCCCGGCTATGGCGGCTGGACGCGCGGTCCCGGAACCGGCACGAACTACCGCGTCACACTGATGGGACCGGGAGTCACGCCCGACATCGCGGTGGTCGTCCCCGGCCTGCATCCATTCCGTCGCCGCGATCCTGCCGACCGCGCCTACCAGGCGCAGCAGAACGGCGTTCTCGACCGGCTCACAGCCGGCGGGCGCTGGTGCCACCATCACTAGGTGGGCCTCGGCTACGCTCGGCTCGTCGAGAAGACGACGGGAGGAGAGCGAGATGGCGATCGAGCGGCGAGCGCACGCGACCTGGGAAGGCGACCTGCGCAGCGGTTTGGGACAGTTCGACACGGGCAGCGGCGCGATCACCGGACAGCAGGTCACGTTTGCGTCGCGCTTCGAAGAGCCGGGCGGGAAGACGAGCCCCGAGGAGCTGATCGCGGCGGCACACGCGACGTGCTTCTCGATGGCGCTCGCGGGTGGCCTGGCGCAGCAGGGGTACCCACCGACTCGTCTCGAGACCGACGCCCTCTGCACACTTGACAGGGCGAACGGAGGCTTCCGCATCAAGTCGATGCGGCTTACCGTTCGCGGCGAGGTCGACGGCATCGGCGAAGACGAGTTTCGCGCGGCAGCGAACGAGGCGAAGCAGAACTGTCCGGTCTCGCAGGCGTTGGACGGAAATCTCGAGATCACGCTCGAGGCCTCGCTCGCCGGCTCCTGACGCCGATCTTCCCTAATTAAGGCGCGCCCGGCCTCCTCCCCGCTGCGAGCGTATCCAGAGCGGGCGCACGTGTCTCGCTCCGATCCGTGACATCTGTGTGCCTGCCGCGGCCCTCAGTCGGAACCCCGCTCGATCCGACGCGCGGCGAACTCGCCGAACTCGCCGCCCATCCGCCGGTACGCCTCGGCCGCGGTGTCGACGTCGTAATCACAGCGCCGGAATTCGAACTCGCCCGGTTGGGTGCTCACAGCCCACGCGGCGCGTCGGTCTCCGTCCAGCGGCATGCCGACGCTGCCGGGATTGACGAGCGTCGTCCCGTCGGGCCCGGTCCGCCGAAACTGCTGGTGACTGTGGCCGAAGACGACGACGCGGTCGTGCACGCCGGCGAGGAGGCGTCCCTCGTCGTCCTGAGGCTCCGGGGCGAAGCTCTCGACGTCCGAGAGCGGCGAGCCGTGAACGTAGAGCACACCGTCGAGCTCGACCTGAGAAGGCAGCGCGTAGAGCCAGTCGATCACGTCCTCCGGCACCTCACCGGCGCCGAGGAAGCGCTCGTAGGACGCGATTACCTCGGGTCGATCCTGCGGCAGTTCGCGCAGCCACCGCTCGCCGTTGCCGCGGATCCACGCCGCATTCTCGAGCTCGCGCAACCGCTCCAGCGTTTCCAGCGGCCATGGGCTGGGCGTGCCGTAGTCGCCTCCGAGCAGCCACCGGTCGACACCCACTCGATCAGCGTCTGCCAGCACCTCGCGCAGCGCGGGGATGTTCCCGTGGATGTCGTAAAGCAATCCGAGCACCACGGTTAGTCTCACGGAACGTGAAGATCATTTGCCTCGTCAAGCAGGTGCCGCGAGGCGATGCGATCCGGTTCGACGAAGAGACGAGGTCCCTCGTGCGCGAGGGTGTCCCTCTCGAGCTGAACCGCTTCGACGCCTACGCCGTCGCGCACGCCGTCCGGCTTCGTGACGAGCACGGCGGCGAGGTGGTGGCAATGACCATGGGCCCGCCGCAGGCCGAGGAAGCCCTGCGCGTGACTCTCGCCATGGGCGCCGACCGCTGCATCCACCTCTCCGACCGGCTGTTCGCGCTCGCAGACACGCTCGGCACCTCGAGGACGCTCGCGATGGCAATCCGGAAGGAGGGTGCGGATCTCGTCCTCTGCGGGCGAAAGACGCTCGACTCGGAGACCTGGCAGGTCCCGCCGGAGGTCGCAGCGTTCCTGGACCGGCCGCAGGCAACGAACGTGATCTCGCTCGAGGTCGCCGGCGAGAGGCTTCGCGCCCGCCGGCTCGGCGACGAAGGCGAGGAGTTGTACGAGCTCGAGCTTCCGGCCGTGTGCTCGGTCGCGGCGGCGCCGGACGGCGCGTTGCTCGATGCAGAGCCCGTCGCAGACGCCGGCGAAAAGATCGCCGTCTGGACGGCCACTGATCTGGCCCCCGACGTCCATACGAACGACAAGCGGTTCGGCCAGACAGGTTCACCCTCACGTGTTCTCGCCGTCCGCGACGTCACGCCCGAGCGGACCCGAGAGCTCTTCACGGATCCGGCCGAGGCGGCCGAGCGAGTGCGCGCGCTGCTCGCCGAGCGGCCGAGGCCCGTGGCCGGCTGGGAGAAGCCGGAGCGCCTCGGCGAGAAACCCGGACGCGCGTACGACTGCTGGTCCGTGGTCGAGCTTGTCGAAGGACGACCCGCCCGCATCTCGCTCGAGTTGCTCGCGAAGGGCCGCGAGCTGGCGGGAAAGCTCGGTGGGCGCAACATCGCGCTCATCTTGGGACACGGACTGGAGGCGGTCGCTCGGGAGGCCGCCCGCCACGGCGCCGAAGCAGTCGTGACGATCGACGACGCGCAACTGGGTGAGTACCAGCCCGAGGTGTTTGCGGATGCTCTGCGTCTGCTGCTCATCAGGGAGCGACCGCACGTCCTCCT
Source organism: Gaiellaceae bacterium (assembly GCA_049644305.1). Taxonomy (GTDB): domain Bacteria; phylum Actinomycetota; class Thermoleophilia; order Gaiellales; family Gaiellaceae; genus AC-32. The sequence continues at coordinate 1,731 of JBARRQ010000107.1, read as the reverse complement.
CATTCCCGCGACGAGCCGCGGACGCGATTACGGACCGCGCGCGGCCGGGGCGTTGCAGCTCGGGATGACCGGCGACTGCGTCGATCTGGCGATCGACCAAGCCGGGAGGCTGATCCAGTACAAGCCGGCCTACGGCGGCAACATCGTCTCCGTGATCATGAGTGCGACGACACCGCAGCTGGCGACCGTCAGGCCGCGGATGTTCGAGCCGCTCGAGCCGCGCGACCCGGCTACGGCCGAGGTGCGTGACTTCCCTCTCGAAACTCGTGGGCAACCGCGCTCGCACCTGGTGGAGCACGACACGTCGGAGCGGGCGTTCGAGCTCGACGAGGCCGACGCAGTCCTCGCGGTCGGGGCGGGGGTCGGCGCAGTTGACGCCGTCGAGGAGCTGCGGGAGCTCGCAGTGAAGCTCGGAGCAGCGCTCGGCGGCGACCGGGGCGCGTCCGAAAAGGGGCTCATGCCTCTCAGCCGCCAGCTCGGCCTGCTCGGGAAGTCGGTCGCGCCCCGCCTGTACCTGGCGGTCGAGACCGAGGGTGACTTCGAGCATCTCGCTGCGTCGGTCAAGGCGAGCGTGATCGTCGTCTGCAAGAGCTCCGACACTCCTGTCCGAGGCACCGCCGACGTGGCCCTTGCCGGCGACTGGCGCAAGACGCTGCCGCCCTTCGTGGCATCGCTCGCCGGCGCGCTCTGACACGCTTCCAGGTGCTCGCGCAGAGAGCCGCCATTGGAAGAGTTCCTGACTCGACGCAGTCCTGTCACCCACGTGTGACGGTTCTGCGTCTACGCTCATCAGCGGGGGAAGGACCACAGGGGGGTCCCCCGGGGGCTCAAAGAATCGTCGCTCGGCGAGGTGTCACAAAATGCGCGCGCCCAGGGCGCTCGCGACCAGCTCGACGGCGAGCCTCGCGGTCTCGTTCCCACGGTCGAGGATCGGGTTCACCTCGACGACCTCGAGCGAGTCGGCGAGACCCGATTCGGCGACCAGCTCCATCGCGAGATGGGCCTCACGGTACGAGAGCCCGCCCCGCACGGGCGTTCCGACCCCCGGCGCGACCTCCGGGTCGAGCACGTCCATGTCGAGGCTGACGTGCACGAAACCGCCTCCGGCCACACTCTCGAGCGCTTCCCGCACGACGGGCTCGACCCCGAGCCGGTCGACGTCGCTCATCGTGTAGACGTGCGCGTCGAGCTCGGCGAGCAGCTCCCGCTCGGCGTCGTCGAGAGCGCGCACGCCGACGAGCGCGACACGGTCGGGATCGAGCGCCGGAAGATTGAACGCCGGGCTGTCGAACTCCGGGCCCGCCAGCCCTAGCGCGGCCGCCAACGGCATACCGTGGACATTTCCGGTAGGCGACGTTTCCGGGCGATTGAGGTCGCCGTGTGCGTCGAGCCACAGCACGGCGCCGGGACCGCGGGCGCGGGCGAGTCCCCCCAGCGTGCCGAGAGCAACGGAATGATCGCCGCCGAGGACCAGCGGGAGATACCCCTCCTCGACCGCCCGCGCCACCAGCTCGGCGATCCGCTCGCACGTCTCCTTGATCTGCGGCAAGAAGCGGAGGCGTTCGTCACCGACGGCGCTCGCCTCGGCGACCGCGGTCCGGACGTTGCCCCAATCCTCGCAACGGCGGCCGAGGCCGGCGATCCGTGCATCGAGCCCCGCGTACCGAATGGCCGACGGGCCCATGTCGACGCCACGCCGCCCGGCACCGAGGTCGAGCGCCGCGCCGATGA
>JBARRQ010000106.1:0-7312 GCA_049644305.1 Gaiellaceae bacterium | reverse complement strand
GGTCATGTCGGCCGACATCGAGATCTGGAAGGCAGGCGCCTGCCAGGCCTCGGTCAGACGGCGGGCGATCGTGCGCCGGACGGACGAGAGCTGCTCGATCTCCACGTCGCCAGCGGCGGCGGTAGGAGCAGGAGCGGGAGCGGCCGCGGGCTCAGCAGCGGGCTGCGCCGCCACGCGCTCGACGTCCTCCGCGACGATCCTGCCCTCGGGACCTGTTCCGGCCAGGGCGGCTAGATCGATCCCGCGCTCGCGCGCGATCCGGCGTGCGAGCGGCGAGGCCTTCACCCGGCCGCCGTCGCGCTGGGCGACGGGCGCCCTGATCTCGGCTTCCTCGGGCTCGGCGGACACCTCGCGGCCGCGCTCACGCTCGGGCTCCCGCGCGGTGCCGGGCGTTCCCTCCTCGGCGCCGCCCTCCTCGATCACCGGCACCTGCTCACCCTCCTCGCCGATGACCGCGATCGTCCGACCCACCGGGACCTCTCCTTCCGCGACCGCGATCTTGAGCAGCACGCCCGAGAAGTCGGCCTCGACCTCTTGCGTCACCTTGTCGGTGTCGAGCTCGTAGAGGGGCTCCCCTTTCTCGACCCTATCGCCCTCGTTCTTCAGCCACTTGATGATCGTGCCGGACTCCATCCCCTGACCGAGCCGCGGCAGCTTCACCTCGTCAGCCACGGCTGACCGTCCTGCGGATCGCGGCGAGCACGTCTGCCGCGTGTGGGACGACGTACTCCTCCATCACCGGAGCGAACGGGATCGGCGCGAACTTCGCCCCCACGCGCTCGACCGGCGCGTCGAGCCAGTCGAAGGCCTTCTCCTGGACGACGGCCGCGATCTCCGCGCCGAAGCCCATCTTCGCCACCGCTTCGTGCGCGACGACGCATCGATTCGTCTTCTTGACCGATGCGACGAGCGCGTCCTCGTCGAGCGGCTGCAGGGTCCGCGGATCGAGAACCTCCACCGAGACGCCCTCGCCCTCCGCCTCCTGCGCCGCGGCAAGCGCCTCGTGGACAAGCCGCCCGGTCGCGACGACCGTCACGTCCTTGCCCTCGCGGTGTATCCGCGCCTGCCCGATCGGGATGGGCTCGAGCTCTTCCGGGACCTCCTCCTTGATGCCGTAGAGCGTGCGGTGCTCGAAGAACATCACCGGGTTGTCGTCGTAGATCGCCGACCAGAGGAGGCCCCGGACGTCCGTCGGCGTCGAGGCGAAGACAACCTTCAGCCCTGGGACGTGGACGAACCAACCCTCGAGCTGCTGCGCATGTTGCGCGCCAGGCGACCAGCCGGCGCCGCCTTGCGTACGAATTGTCAGCGGCACTTTCACCTGGCCTCCCGACATCGACCGGTGCTTCGCCGCCTGATTGACGATCTGCTCCATCGCAAGCGTCGTGAAGTCCTCGTACATGACCTCGACGACCGGCCGCATTCCCTGCATCGCCGCCCCGATGCCCGCGCCGACGATCGCCATCTCCGAGATCGGCGTATTGCGGACGCGCTCGGAGCCGAACTCGTCGAGCATGCCGGCAGTGACGCCCATCGACCCGCCCATCTCGGCGATGTCCTCGCCCATGATGAAGACGTCCTCGTCCAGGCGCATGGCACGTGAGAGCGCGTCGCGAACCGCCTCGCGGTAGCTCAGCTCAGGCATACACGTTCTTCAAGGCGTCCTCGGGCCTAGGGTCGGTGCCGTTCTTGGCGAACTCGACCGAGGCCTCGACGAGCTCGTTGACCTCGCGGTCGACCTCCTCGAACTCGTCGTCGGAAGTCCCAAGCTTGGCGCGCAGCTTCTCGATCGGGTCCTGCGTCTCAAGGGTCTCCCGGAGCTCTTCCTTGTCGCGGTAGATCTGCGGGTCGCCAATGTAGTGGCCGGTGAGGCGGTACGTGTTGGCGAGCAGGAACACCGGCCCCTTGCCGTCGCGCGCGTGCTTGAGAGCTCGGCCGGCGGCCCGGTAGACGGCCTCGACGTCCTGGCCGTCGACGGTGATGGAGTGCATCCCGTAGGCGATGGCGCGCTTGCTCAGATCCTCGATCGGGAGCTCCTGGTGCGCTGGCGTCGACTCCGCCCAGTGGTTGTTCTCGCAGACGAAGACGGCGGGCACCTTCCAGAGCTCCGCCAGATTGAGAGATTCGTGGAACGTGCCGATGTTCGTCGCCCCGTCACCGAAGAAAGCGACCGCGACTCGGGGCTCGCGGCGGAGCTTGAAGGCGAGCGCGGCACCGGTGATCGCCGGGAGGCCGCCTCCGACGACCGCGTTCGCGCCCAGGTTGCCACGCTCGAGGTCGTAGAGGTGCATCGAGCCGCCGTAGCCGTGCGAGCAGCCCTCGAGCTTCCCGTACAGCTCCGCCATGATCGCGTTCGGATGCGTTCCACGGGCAAGGGTGTGGCCGTGCGCGCGATGGGTGGTAGCGAACACGTCTCCGTCATCAAGCGCCTGGCACACGCCGACCGCGACCGCCTCCTGGCCGATCGCGACGTGGAGGAAGCCGGGCAGCTCGCCGGCACGGAAACGCTCCTCGACTTTCTCCTCGAACCGCCTGATCAGGAGCATCTCGCGCAGGAACGTGCGCAGCCGTTCCTCGCTCAGCGTCCCTTTTCGCTCTACCTTCGCCATGGCCTGAGTTTATGCTCCGGCTCGTGAGCCTCGTCGACCAGTGGCAGGCGATCGAACGGGGTCTGCCGGAGGGCTGGAGCGAGGCGCGTCTGCGGCTGACTGTCGTCGACGAGGACGACGCCGAGCGGGCCGCCGGCCTCCTTGGTCCGGCGAACCCGGGCCGGCACGGAAAGGTGATCTCGTTCTTCACCGCGGGGCGCGGGGCCGGGCCGTCGCCGGCACTCGTGCGCCGGCTGCTCGCCCGCCTGGACCAGGCAGGCATCGAGGGAGAGCTCGAGTTGGTCGGATCCAGCGAGGCACCGGTTTCTGCAAGAGACGAGCCTGAGAGGCTCTTGCCAGCCTGGGAGCACGAGGTTGCGGGCCTTCCTGAGGACTGGAGCGACGTCTACGCCGAAGTGGAGCTGACTTCGAGTGATTACCTCGAGCGGGCCGCCCTGCTCATGGCGCCGCTCAACCCGGCGCGCTACGGAAGCAAGCCCGGCTTCCGCTTCCGCGTGGCGCGGCGGTTTGGCTACGGGGCCTCGCCGGAGATGGCCCGGCGTTGCCTCGAGCGGCTCGACGAGGAGGGAATACGAGGCCACGTGCGGGTGCTGTACGCCCTTTCCGACACGCGTCCGGTTCAGACGCAGGGACCGGTCTGGTACCTCGGCGGCCGAACTGTCTGAGCCTGTCTCCTGGCTGCTGATCGAGCGTGGCTGGAAGGTGGTCGCCGCTGACGGGCAGGAGGTAGGCGGGGGGCAGGCGGCTTTGAGCCACCCGGTCCCTTAACTACGGCGCGCCCGGCCTCCTCCCCACTGCGATCCTAGGCGCGAAAAGCGCACGTGTCTGTGCCGGGCTCGCGACGAGAGTGTGAAATTCCGCACGGCGCGTCTCGGAGCCGTTCGGGCTCGGCGCTCGCCCGCTCAGGCGCGGCTCAGCCGAGCGCCGCGCTCAGCTCGCGCGCCACGCTGCGAGCGTCCCGCAGCGAGCCGGTGATCACGAGGCATGTGTCGTCGCCGGCAAGGGTCCCCACGATCTTCGGGTGCGCCAGCTGGTCGAGCGCGCGGCCGATAGCGGGCGCCGAGCCCAGCTCCGAGTGGACGACGACGATGTTCTGGGCCACGGTCGCCCGCAGCCCGAACTGCTCGAGGACGCCGGCGAGGGTCTCGCGGGGGTCGGCCCGGCGGGCGCGGCCGGGCAGGACGTACCGCGGCCGGCCGAGGCTGTCGGTCGTCTTTTCGAGCCGCAACTCCCGGATGTCCCGTGAGATGGTCGCCTGTGTGACCTCGCACCCCGCCTTCGCAAGCGCGGCCGCGAGCTCGTGCTGGCTCCCTACGCGACGGCGCGAGACGACGCTCTTGATCAGCAGGTGCCGCTCGGGCTTGGCGAGCGGACGCGCCCGGGCCTCCATCGAGTTACAGTAGCTCCCAGGTTTGGCCGAGTCATCCTCAGGCAAGCAATCAGGCGTGTTGCGGAAGCTGCTCTGGACCGGGCTCTACGCCGGGCTCGGCACGGGCGCGACAATCGCCGCGCGCCGCGCTGCCTCCAAGATCTGGCGACTCGCGACCGGCGAGCCGCCGCCGACAAAACGATGACGAAGGCCGATCTCCTCGTGGAGCGAGGGGCGCGGGGCCTCCAGAAGCTCGCAACGCGCGCGGCAGGACGCGGCGACGGGATCGGCGAGTGGCTTGCAGAGGAGCTCAACAACGACGCCGACTTCCTCCGCAAGCTGAAGCCGAGCCTCATCGCGGCCCGCGTCAAGGCCAACGGCGCGCCGGCCAGCGCAGCGCCGCCGCCTCGGCCGGCAGCTCCCACCGGCCCTCAGCTCGGCCGGCGGCCGCGAATGCTGAAGCAGCTCCCCAACCCCTCGCCGCTGCTCGTTGTCGGCGTCGCTCTCGCCGCGGGCATCGTCGTCGCCAAGGTGATCGACTGGAGAGGCCATGCACACCCGCGAGGCTGAGACCGAGAGCCACCCCGGCCTCGGCCCGGCCGCCAAGAACGTCGCCGAGCACGCGAGCACACTCGTGCGGCTCGAGCTCGAGCTCGCCGCGCTCGAGGTCAAGCGCAAGATCTCGGCGCTGGCTCGGGGAATCGCTTTCGGCCTCGCCGCTGCGGTCTTCCTGGTCTTTGCGCTCGGATTCGGCATCGGTGCGGCCGCCGCGGGCATCGCGACTGCCAGCTCGGCCTGGCTCGGACTGCTCCTCGTCGCCGGCGGGTTGATGGTATTCGCCGTCCTACTGGGCGTATTCGCCCTCTGGTCGATCAAGCGTGGGTCGCCGCCGGTTCCCGAGCAGGCGCTGCGCGAGGCCCGGCTCACGTCGGAGGCGCTGAGGAACGATGGCAACCCGTAACGGCCGGACGGCGGAGCAGGTCCGCCGCGACATCGAAGCCGAGCGCGAGCGGCTCACGACGGCGGTAGACGACCTGCGCACCGGACTGGGCAAGGCCACGGACCTAAAGGGCAAGCTGCCGGCCGCCGCGGCCGCCGCATTCGGCGCCGGCTTCCTTGTCGCCGGCGGCATCGGCGCAACGATGCGCTTGCTGATGCGGCGAAGCCGGGAGGGCAGGACGAAAGCACGATTCGGCCCGTTCTCCTTTGTCGACCGCGACTGAGCGGGCAGATAGCGGCGTCCCCGCGAGCCCGCTGCGGCTCTCGTTCCGCGAATGGCTCGACGTCCTGAAGCGTGCCGGACGCCAGTTTCTCGACGACGACTGCATGGGACTGGCGCAGCAGGTCGCCTACAGCTCGCTGCTGGCCTTCCTCCCTTCGATCATCCTCCTGATCGGCCTGCTCGGCCTGTTCGGCAACGGCGCCTTCGACTCGCTGGAGCGCTTCGTCGGATCCGTCGCGCCGCACGGCGTGATCAAGATGATCGACCTCGCCCGCAAGGATGCCGCCGGCAACAAGTCGGGCTCGGCGATCGCGTTCGCTGTCGGCACCGCAGGGGCGGTGTGGGCGGCGAGCGGCGCGATGGGCAGCGTGATCAAGGCTGTGAACCGCGCGTACGACCGCGTCGAGACGAGGCCCTTCTGGAAAGTGCGCCTGATCGCGATCCTGCTCGTTGTCGCGACCGGGCTGGCGATCGCCGGCGTCTTTCTGCTGATCGTCTTCGGGGGCGACCTCGGCAACGCAATCGTCAGGCGGACCGGCCTCGGCGGAACCTTCAAGGTGTTCTGGAACATCGCGCGCTTGCCGATCGCGTTCGTCGCCGTCCTGCTCTTCTTCGCGCTCGTCTACTACCTCGCCCCCGACACGAAGGAGCGCAACTGGCGCTGGATCTCGCCCGGCTCGCTGGTCGGCTCGTTGCTCTGGCTCCTGCTCTCCGGGCTCTTCGCCGTGTACACGAGCTTTGCGGGCTCGTACTCGCGGACCTACGGCTCGATCGCCGGCGCGATCATCCTGCTGCTGTGGCTCAACTACTCGGCGTGGGCGATCCTCTTCGGCGCCGAGCTCAACTCCGAGCTCGAGCGCCAGGCAGACATTCACGCCGCCGGCGGCCCACGCGTCGCTAGCTCACCGTGAAGGTCTTGCGGAGCTTCGGGTGCGCGTCGGAGCGGTAGACGTACTTGCCGGCGCGGAAGGTGACGGTCCAGGTCGAGGTTCCACGGGAGCGCACGCCGGTTCGCTTAGAGACACCCGGCCCGAGCAGATGGAAGTTGTCGGTTTTCGTGGAGTCGCGGACGACGATCTTGTAGGTCCCGGCCGCGAGCGCCTTGACGGAGCTCCCGGCGGCGGTCTTGAGCGAGATCGTCTTCTTCGGGCCGACCTGTCCGTTCAGCTTGGGCGGAGGCGGTGGGGCCGGGCCGACGCGGAAGCTGCCGTGCATCGAGGCGTGGACGTCGCAGCGGTAGTTGTAGACGCCGTCCACGAGCGTCACGTCCCAGGTCACGTCTCCCGTGCCCTCGACCGAAGTCGCCTTGTCGACCGAGCCTGGGCCTTTCAGGTGGAAATTGTGCTCCACCGCAAGATCGTGAATCGTGATCGAGTACTGCCCCGGATCGAGCTGTGTGACCCTGCTCCCGCTCGCATCGTTGAGCATGATCGTGAACCCCGGCCCGACCGTGCCCGTCAGCGGGGTGGCCCTGGCCGCCGTGTGCGCCGACCCCGGCAGCAAGACAGCGGCGAGCACGACAGGCAAGACGACGAACGGACGGAATTGGCGCAAGAGTCGATCCTCCTCGGCGATCGCAGATTTACGCTAGCCGATACGCGCCTGAGGCTCGGCCGGATTTCGGGGCGGGACGGACAGACCGCCCCGCCCTCTGATTCAACCTACGCCGCGCGAGTCAAGCGCCGGATGAGCAGGCCGCTACCGACGAAGATCGCGGCAAGCAGCACCACGATCCAGAGCGGGAAGCCCGTGAACGGGAGCATTGCGCTCCTGACCGGGGCCGAGATCGCGCCCAGCACGCCGGCCGCCTGCGGCTGTTGCCGAGCCGGTCGGTTCGAGCTGACGCCCTCGACGCCCCCGGCAACGACGAGCCGCTTGGGCTTCGCCGGAATGGCGAGCTGCGCCGACCGCGATTGCCTGACCGCGAGCACGACAGGTGCCTGCTGGCCGCCGGCGCACCGCGCGGCGAGCGCAGGATCCGCCTTTTCGCCGGGCGAGGCGGGATCCTTCAGCAGGATGTCCCCGTGCTTCTGGTGGCCGTGCAGCCACCCGTTGATGCTGACGTTGATGACCACGTACGGGTGTGTCGCCGAGCCGGTCCGGTGGCAGATG
>JBARRQ010000105.1:0-1663 GCA_049644305.1 Gaiellaceae bacterium | reverse complement strand
CAGCCGTTCGGGCGTGCCGAGCATGCGGGCGATCTCCTCCTCGAGCGCGGCGCCGAGGTCCGGGACATCTCCGCGAGCCTCGAGGCGCTGCACCAGCTCCGCCGTTGCCGGAACGCCCACGTCGGCTGCGATCAGCGCCTCCTCGAGCCGCTCCCAGGACGCTTCTTCAGCCGGATCGAAGCTCCCGAGCGCGAGCTCCTCGGTGAGCGCGCGGCGGCTCTTGCCGAGCGAGTCCCGCAGCCGCGTGAAGAGGCTTGCCCGTTCGGCGTCGTCCGCAGCGGCGTCTTCGTCCCCGAGCAGCTCCGCCCAGCTCCGCGCCATCGCGGCAGCCTAGTCCGAGGGGTCGAGCACGGGGTAGGTCGCGTCGGCTTCGAGGCACGCCGCGGCGAAGAGGGCGACGCCCAAGTCGCCGGTGAAGAGCGAGTAACGGCCCTGGCCCTGCTCGCTGCGATACCGCTCGGCCTGGGACAGCGCATGGACGGCGAAGCTGCGCGCCCGCTCGAGCCAACGCTCGTCCCCCGTGCGCGCGAAGGCTTTCAAGAGCGCGTAGCCGTTGCCAGCGGTGCCGTGGCAGAGGCCGACGCCCTTCTCGGCTCGGTGGGCCCCGGCGCGCCACGTCAGCTCGGCGCCGGCGAGGAGCAACTCCTCGTCGAGATATGTGGCTGCGGTGGCGACGATGCCGGGCGCGCCGTGGCACCACTGGAGCCGGATCTCGCCGTCGCCGGGCTCGAGCTCGCCGCCGGCCAGCGCGGGCCAGTTCGCGAGGCCGTCCTCGACGACCGCCTCGCGGGCAAGAATCGCGGCCGTCTCGCGCCGGAGCTTCTCGTTCGGCTCGTCCTCTACCTGGAGGAGCGCATGGACGTTCCCGGTGAGGCCGTGCACGGGACCAAGGTAACGGTGCGTCCTCCCGTACAGCCGCTGCGTCCAGAGACCGTCGTCGTCGCGGCGGTCGAGCAGCGCCTCTGCGCTCTCGCGCCAGGCCTCGGCCCAGCGCTCCTCCCCCGTCCAGCCGTGCATCGCGTGCGCAGCGAGCAGCGTTCCGGGCGAGCCCCACATCAGCTCGTCGGCCTCGTTCGCCACGTTCTCGCGCACGCGCTCGAAGAGAGCCTCCGCGAGCTCCGCGCTCGGCGCCAGTCGCCAGGCCACCAGCAGGAGCCCGCTTTCGCCGGAAAGGAGCGACGAGGCCGGAGTCGACGGAAGCTCGAGGCCGGTCATGAGTGCCGGTTCGGCCCGCCAGAGATCGAGGGCGCGCGCAGCCGCTGCGCCGAGGTCGATCCGGGTCTCCGCGTGCCCGCCCCGCCGGAGCGAGTCGAGCGCCAGGACGACACCGGCCGCGCCGGCGTAGAGGTCCGGCAGCGGCACGGGCGTCTGCCAGGCGTCCCACTCGCTCGCGGGCCAGAGCCCGTCCGGGTCGTACGCCCCCTCCGCGTCGGCGACGAGCGCGCGAATCGCGGCGCGGGCGCGCTCCTCGTCCCAGGGCTCTTCGGTCAGCGGCTCGAAGGCCTCAGGCCGGTACAGCACGCTTACGCCACTGCTGAGGCGGGAGCCTCGCGCGGCAGGCGCCGCGACACGATCTGGGAGACGCCGTCGCCGCCCATCGTCACCCCGTAGAGGACGTCCGCTGCCTCCATCGTCTTCTTCTGATGGGTGACGACGATGAACT
>JBARRQ010000104.1:0-7352 GCA_049644305.1 Gaiellaceae bacterium | reverse complement strand
GGCCTGGATGTTCGGTTCGCTGGGCCCGCAGCGGGTCGACATCCCGATTGCCGAGATGATCGACATGGTCGGCGCGCAGCCGATGGGGAGACCTACGAGGCGCGGATCACGTCGGTCGAGCAGGTCGGCGACGCGGCAACGGCGACTCTGGAGGAGACGGGCTGCTGGGGCAGCGTCTCGTTCACCGACTTCTTCGCCCTGTCGAAGATCGACGGCGAGTGGAAGATCGTGAGCAAGACGTTCGCCCACACCGGCGGCGAGATGCCGACGGGGTAGTAGCCGGCCGAGATGCACCGTAGGATGGGCGTATGAAGGGCTCCGAAAAACCGAAGAAGCTCCAGAAAAAGGCCGCGCAGAAGACGCTGAAAGAGAAGCGCGCAGAGAAGAAAGCCAAGAAGCGCGGCGGCAGCAGCTTCTCGCCGTAACGCGGAGGCTAGGAGGGCTTGACGAAACCTGGTCTGAGCCGTCGAGCCGCGCTGTCCGCCCCGAGGCGGCGTCCTCGGTCGCGCCCGTAGCAATCCACTACGGGTACTCCCTGCGTCCTTGCCTCGGAACGGCCATCGCACCCCGACGACGAGCGAGGTTCCGCCAAACCCTCCTACTAGGCAGCAGGCCGGACTTCGAGCCCGGGCAGGCCGGCGAAGCCTGCCGGGTCGGAAGTGACGATCGTCCTTGCGCGCTCGAGCGCAGTCGCCGCAATGAGGAGATCGTGCGCGCCGCGGGTTTGCCCGGAACGGCGTGCGTGGGCCAGAAGCTCGGCATGGGCGCGCGCGACCGCCAGGTCGTAGGTCTCGACCGGGATCACGCCGAGAAGCTCTTCTACGAACGTCGCGCGGCGGCCGCGACGCCGTGCGTCGGCTAGCTCGACGCCGACGAGGAGCTCCGCAGCGGTGACCGCGGCGATCGCGATGTCGTCGTCGTCGGCGATGAGCTCGTCGAGCGCCACGTCCTCGCGCTCCGCCGCCACGAGGATTGTCGTATCCAGGATCAGTCGTTCCAGGGCCGGTCCTCGATACGCAGGGCGGCGCGGAGCGTGCGGAGCTCGTCGGCCCAGTTGGGATCGCGCGGACGGGTGCGGAGGGCCTTCTTGACGCTCGCGCCGTCAGCCGCGGGCGCGGGCCCGACCCGTGCGACGGGGCGGCCGTTGCGCACGACGAGGAAGGTCTCACCGCGTCCTTCGACGGCGTCGAGCATCTCGGAGAACCGGCGGGCGGCATCGGTGGCGGTCAGGCGCTTCACAGAATCAGATTATCTGATAACGAATCGAATTGGTGCGATTGGCGCACTTCCGTCACGACTATCTAGGGCGGAGGCGCGACGGGCTCAAGCTGGGGGGCGGCTCTCGCCTGGATCAGCACGGCGCCGAGGACGATTGCGCCGCCGATCAGGGTCGCCGCTCCCGGCTGCTCGCCCCGCGACAGCCAGACCCAGAGCGGACCGAGTACGACCTCTAGGAGCGTGATCAACGCGACTTCGGCGGCGGGGATCAGACGCCCGCCGATCGTCAGGAAGATCAGGCCGAGGCCGATCTGGCCGAAGCCCAGACCTGCCAGCAGCGCGAGATCCTGACTGCCGACCTCGCCTGGGTGGGCGAAGGCGGCGGCGGCCAGCAGCACGAGCACCTGCGAGAGGCAGGTCGCCGGCGCCATCGAGACCTCGCGCAGGTGTCGTGTGATGACGAGCGTGCCGGCGAACGAGACGGACACCAGCAGCGAGAGCCCGGCGCCGAGCGCGCCCGGGTGGCTCGGCCCGCCGACCATCAGCGCGACGCCGCCGACTGCGACCGCGATCGCCAGCCAGGTGCGCCGCGAGACGCTCTCGCCGGCGAACGTTCCGAGCACGGCGGCCAGAACCGGCGCCAGCGCAAGCAGGAAGAGCACGTTCGCGACCGACGTGTGGTTGAGCGCGACGATGAAGGAGCCGGACGAGACGGCCATCAGCGCGGCGACGGCGAGCCCACCCCGCCCGATCGCGCGGAAGGCTCGGACGATGTGCCCTCGTTCCGCGATCGCCACGTACGCGAGCAGCCCGAGCACCGCGAAGAACGCCCGGCCGGCGACTTGCGTCCCGACGCCTGCCGTCAGCTGGCGCTGGAGGAGGCCCGCCGTCGACCAGGCGACCGCTGCAAGCGCCACATAGAAGCGCCCGCGCCGGTGCTGGCGAGCGAGGTCGACGGACGCCATCGAATACACATGCTACTGTATGTGTATGTATGGACGTCGCCTTCAGATCCTGATCGACGAGCCTCGATACCGCCGTCTTGCGACTGCCGCGCGCCGGCGGCGACAGTCAGTCTCGGCAGCGATCCGGGAGGCGATCGACACCGCATACCCAGCCGACCTCGCGGAGAAGCGAGCGGCTTGGGAGGGGATCAAAAAGGCGAAGCCGATGCCGGTCCCGGACACAATCGAAGAGCTGAAGGCGGAGCTCGACGAGGTACGCAGCGGCGGGCTGTGATCGTAGTGGACACCTCGATCCTGGCCTATGCGGTCGGGGGCCGGCACCCGCTGAGGGAGCCGAGCAAGCGGCTGTTCGACGCTGTCTCCGGGGGAGCCGTGTCGGCGACCACGACAGTCGAGGTGATCCAGGAGTTCACGCACGTACGCGCCCGTCGCTTCCCGCGCGCCGAGGCCGTGCAGGTGGCGCGTCGCTACGCACGGCTGCTCTCGCCGCTGCTGGTAGCGGATGAAGATGTGCTGGAGCGGGGGCTTGCGCTCTTCGAGCGGAATCCGCGGCTCGGCGCCTTCGACGCCGTGCTCGCCGCGTACGCACTTGGAGACGGCGTCGAGGCTCTAGTCTCGGCCGACACCGCGTTCGGCTCGATCTCGCGGCTCCGTCACGTCGTGCCCGGCACCCCCGAGTTCGATCGCCTCGTAGTGGAGTAGCAGCCTTACGCAGGCGTCGGCGCGACGATCAGGCCGAACCGTCTTTGCGCTTCTTCGAGGACGACAGGGTCGATCTGGCCGGTCGCGCGCACCGGCAGGTCATGCTCGCCGGCGCGGCCGAAGAGCGCGACGCCGAGCTCGCGTTGAGCCGGATCGTGGCTGAGGAAGTAACGGACACCGTCAAATCCCGCCTGCGCAAAGGCCTCGGCCCACGCGCGTGTGAGCTCGTAGTCCGGCTGCGAGTGGATCGCGCCAGTGATTCCGAATCGCCGGGCTCGGGCGACGGTGCAATCAGCGACGGTCGAACGCCGGGGAACGCTCAAGGTCGCGACGAGTCGGGAATCCACCGCGATCTCCGCAATGGGGACGCTCGTGCGAAAGGCCTCGATGAAGGCGCCCACCGGATTGACGGCCAGGTAGCACGTCCCGCCGTCTTCGCTCCGGAGGTCGAAGCGACCCGTGCCGGCGTTCGAGAACCACCATGGTGAGCGGTCGCGGTGATAGATGCGGTAGAAGCGATCGCCGCGGCCCACGACGGCTGAAGGGAAGCCGTCGAGGTCGTTTGGTGGTCTTGCGAGTGGGCTCAGTGCCGAAGCCGGTCGGCGTAGCGGCGAGCGGCCTCGAGCACTGGCGTCTCATCGCGCCCTCGGCGCAGCCATTCTGCGGGCGTTGCGTTCTTGAGGAGTGGCTCCGGACTTACAAACCAGGACGCGATGGTGTATTGAGTCTCGACAGCTCCGTCGAACAGCTCGAGGATCGACTCGAGCCCCGACAGCCGGTCGCCCTCCGGCCCGAACTGAAACGCGGGAAAGCCGAGGCGGCCATCCTTCTGAGGAAGCGCAAGCAATCGGCGCCTCTTCACGAGCTCGCTCACCGATTGCCGAGTTCCGCGACCCATTAGCTCTCGGACCTCCTTCGAGGTATACAGCGGCCCGAGGTGCTTGTGCCAGATGACTTCTGACGTGGCAAGAAGCGCGGCGCGCCGCCCGAGCGCGGGAAGGTCCTGAAGTTCTTCCTCCTCGCCAGTGATCCCGAGCTCTGAAAGCGTCCGCTGGAAACTCTTTGCTGCTGCAGCGAGACTTGCCATCTCTACGAGGTTACCGTCAAGAGCGTCAAGTGTCAAGACTGTCAAGAAGGTACATCGGCCGTGAGAATGTGCGCAAGCGTCTTGCGCCGCTCGAGGGCGAGCCGGGGCGGGCCGTCTACCGTGACGACGCGGTCCGCGTCGAGACTGCGGCGGAGACGATCACCGTGCGCCCGCCGTTCGGTCTCGCGCACGAGGGCGAGTACGAGACCGTGGAGCTGGGCCCGCTCTTCGAAGCGCTCGCGCAGGACCGCGTCGTCGCGGCGGTGCTGGTCCGGCTCGGCGGCTACGCGTTCGGCGTCTTCGAGGGCGAGCGGCTGGTGGCGTCGAAGGTCGGCTCGCGGTTCGTAAAGGGGAAGCACAAGAAGGGCGGCTCGTCGTCCAACCGCTTCCGTCGCCGGCGCGAGGAGCAAGCTCGCGCGCTGATCGAGGAGGCGGCCGAGACGGCGGTGCGGGTGCTCGAGCCGTGGCGCGAGCGGGTCGAGTTCGTCGCTCTCGGCGGAGACCGCACCGCGGTCGGGCAGGTGCTCGCCGAACCGCGGCTCTTTTGGCTCGCAGACCGTGCAGTGCCGCGCTTCTTCACCGTTCCCGATCCGCGGCAGCGAGACCTCGAGCGCCTGCCGTACGACCTCTACGCGGCCGAGGTCACGACGTCGTGACCGTGCTGCCGAGGCGCTCGTCGACGACCGCCTCGCCTGCGGCCCGGACGTCCGGCTGCCCGGTGACGGCGGCGAGGAAGTCGTCCCGCTCGAGCGCGTAGAGCTGCGAGGCCGTCGTGGCCCTGACGGTCGCCGTTCGCGGCACGTCGCGGAGCAGGGCGATCTCGCCGAAGAAGTCTCCGCGCCGAGCGGTCGCCTGCGCGCCGTTCGAGATCTCGAGCTCGCCGTCGGCGACGATGTAGAAGCGGTCGCCCGGGTCGCCGGTACGAATGACGACCTCGCCGGGAGCGACGTCCACCTTCGTCAGCTTCCCTGCGACGTGCTCCTTCGCAACGACGGACAGCGGCGCGAAGAGCGACACGTCGCCGATGAGGGCCAGCTCGGCGGCGGGCGCGGCCACGTCGCGGTCGATGGAGCGGAGGCGCCTCCAGGTCAGGAGCGTCAGCAGTGGCAGGATCGCGCCGACGGCGGCAAACCCCGCGCGCGGGCCGATTACCTTGACGACCCCCGGCGCCGCGATCGAGCCGAGTGCGACCGCGCCCATCACGAGCCCCCAGGCGACGCCGAGGACGCGGCTGAGGATCTGGTCGGGGACGATGCGCTGGAGCAGCGTGAAGCCCGCGACGTCCTCGATGCTGTTGGCGGCGCCGACGACCATCAACAGAAGCACCGCAAGCGGGAAGTACGGCTTCGGCGCGACGAGCGAGATCGGCAGGCCCCAGAAGAAGAGCGCCGCCCCGAGCGGAACGGCCAGCCGCCTTCCCTCGAGCGTCAGCGCGCCGAACGCCCCGACCAGGCCGCCGACCCCCAGCGCCGCGGTCAGGTAGCCGACCGCTCCGCCGCCCGCATGGAGCACGCGGAAGACGGCGACGACGAGGAGCACGTTGAGGCAGCCGCGGACGAACCCCTGCGCGGCGATGAGGCCGACGATCAGGCGGGTTCTCGACGAGCGGCCGACCGCCTGGATGCCGCCGAGCACTAGCTGGCGCGCGCCGACGCCGACCGGGACCGTCTGGATCCGGCCCAGCACCTGCACAGGCGCGAGCAGCACGGCGGCCGCGAGCAGCCCGCCCGCTGCGGCAGCAAAGACCACGCCGGGGCTGGCGAGCGCGACGAGCAGCCCGGCCAGCAGAGGCCCGACCAGCGTGCCGAGGCTCTCGATTGTCGACGTCGCGCCGTTCGAGGCGATCAGCTCCTCGGGGGTGCGAGCGAGCGACGGCAGGATTGCCTGCATCGTCGGCCGGAAGAGCGTCGAGGTGATCCCGACGACAGCGGCGAACGCATAGATAAGCGCCTGGTTCTTTCCGGCGAAGAAGGCGGCGGCCGAGCCGGCGAGAGCGGCGCAGCCGGCCACGGCGATGACCAGGAGGAACCGCTCGCGGCGAAAGCGGTCGCCGAAGCTGCTCGCGAGCGGCGCCACGAATGCGGCGGGCAGCATGCGGACGAGCCCGGCGATCCCGACCCCAGATGTGCCGCCGGCGTGGTACGCGAAGACGCCGAGCGCGACGAAGTGGGCCCATTCGGCCGCGATCGCGCCTCCCCAGGCGAGCTCGACGCGCCGCAGGTTCCGGTTGCGCATGACCGCACGGAGCGCCGCAGCTGCCTGTACCGGCCTGCTCACGTGCGGATTGCATCCAGGATGGGAGTCCTAAGTCAACTCTTTAGACTCGTGCGAGTGGCGCAGGACCGGAGCGTGGCGATTGCGTTGGAGGGCGTCAGCAAGGGCTTCGGCAAGGTCGCGGCCGTGGAGAACGTGACGCTTTCGATCGCCGAGGGCGAGTTCTTCTCGCTGCTCGGCCCGAGCGGCTGCGGCAAGACGACGAGCCTGCGGATGATCGCCGGCTTCGAGGAGCCCGACGTGGGGCGGATCGTCCTGCAGGGAGAGGACGTGACGCACGTGCGCCCCAACCGCCGGCCGGTGAATATGGTCTTCCAGCACTACGCGCTCTTCCCGCACATGTCGATCTACGACAACGTCGCCTACGGGCTCAAGGTCAAGCGGGTCCCCAGGAGCGAGCACCGGGAGCGCGTCGAGGCGATGCTGCGGGTGGTCGAGCTCGAAGGGCTCGAGCGGCGGCGCACGCGGCAGCTCTCCGGCGGCCAGCAACAGCGAGTCGCGCTCGCACGGGCGCTCGTGAACCGGCCCGCCGCGCTCCTGCTCGACGAGCCGCTCGGCGCGCTCGACGTGAAGCTGCGCAAGCAGATGCAGCTCGAGCTGAAGCGGATCCAGTCCGAGCTCGGGACCACCTTCGTCTACGTGACGCACGACCAGGAAGAGGCGCTTGCGATGTCCGACCGGATCGCGGTCATGAACGGGGGCCGCGTCGAGCAGATCGGCAGCCCACGCGAGATCTACGAGCGGCCGCAGACCGCGTTCGTCGCGGACTTCATCGGCTCGCTGAACGCGCTCGACCTGACCGTCCAGGAGCGCGTCGGCGAGTACGCGCTGATGCGGCTCGGCGACGGCGAACGCCTGGTCGTGCCGGCCGGCGCGGGCGTCAACACCGGCGACTCGCTGCGGGTCGCCGTGCGGCCCGAGCGGGTGCAGCTGGGAGGAGCCGGCGCTTCGGCTTCCGAGAATGGCTCACGGCTCGAAGGGACGATCGGCGAGATCGTCTACCTCGGCATGTACAGCCAGTTCCACGTAGAGACGAAGGCCGGCCGGGTCCTCGTCAGCCGCTTCGCCGATGAGGCGCTCCCGTTCGAGGAGGGCTCTCAGGTCGT